>NZ_JAWQLY010000008.1:0-229263 GCF_033446685.1 Halomonas sp. HP20-15
CGAAGCCCGAAGCCCGAAGCCCGAAGCCCGAAGCCCGAAGCCCGAAGCCCGAAGCCCGAAGCCCGAAGCCCGAAGCTAAAACTGCTGGAGCGCCTGGCGATAGTCGAGGTAGTCCTTGCGGCGTTCCTTCAGGCGGCTGGCCATGCCGAAGTCGCCCTCGCGCTTGGCGTTGTCCTCGGCGATGTCGAGCTGCTTGATGGCGCGGTCGATATGCCCGGTCAGCTGCAACTCTTCGGCGCGGGCCAGCAGCCCCCAGGTCTTGTGGCCACTGCGCCCGGCGGCTTCGGCGAGCAGGTCGTATACGTGCGGGTTCTCGGGCGCCTGGCGGCTCAGGTCGCGCAGCACGGCGAAGGCTTCGCCGGGGTCGCGCTGCAGCAGCGCGCGGGCGCGGACCAACTGTGCCGGCAGGTAATTCGGAGTCAGCCGCAGGATACGCTCGCTGCGGGTCAGGGCGGCTTCGTAACGGCCGGCGTCGAGGGCGATCTGGGCGGCGCTGGCGGGAATCAGCGTCAGGTCGGGCCACGCGTCGGCCAGGCTGTCGAGCTGGGCGAGGGAGGCATCGATGCGGTTGCCGTGCGCGGCGGTCAGCGCCTCGAGGTAGGCGATCGCCGCCTGGGGCGCGTTGTCCTGGCGCAATTCGGCCATCGCCTGGGCGGGGTTGTCGCTGTTGAGACCGAGCAGGGCGCGGGCGCGGACCATCGCATAGGTCGGGTCGTCCGTGTCGCGCCGCGCGGTCCGCGAAGCCTGGAACTGATCGGCGCGCGCCTGGGTATCGCTGATGCGCGATTCGGTGACCGGGTGGGTGAGCAGGAATTCCGGTGGGTTGCCGCCCTGCAGACTGGTCAGGCGCAGCATGGCGCGAAACATCGCCGGCATCGCCTCGGGGTCGAAGCCGGCCTCGGCCATCGCCTCGAGCCCGACACGATCAGCTTCCTGTTCGAAGCGCCGCGAGTAGGCCAACTGGTCCTGAATGAAGGCCGCCTGCGAGCCCATCATCGCCGCCACCCCGGCGTTGCCGGCGCCACCGGCGGCGAGCACCATGCCGGCGAGCATCGCCGCCATGGTCGGTAGCTGGGTCTCCTCGGCACGCTCCATGCGCCGCGCGTAGTGGCGCTGCGACAGATGGCCGAGTTCGTGGGCGAGTACCGAGGCGAAGGCGTCCTCGCCATTGGCGAAGGCGAACAGACCCTGATTGACGCCGATCACGCCGCCCGGCACGGCGAAGGCGTTGAGCATCCGGCTGTCGATGAGGGCGACCGTCCAGTCGAGATCGCCGACATTGCTGTACGGCAGCAGCCGGGCGATCAGCGATTCGACATAGGCTTCGGCGATCGGGTCCTGCCAGGTGTGGGTCTGGGCGCGGAACTGGCGCAGCCAGGCGCGCCCCAGCCGGTATTCCTCGCCGCCCGAGACGCTGGCCCCACCGCTGCCCAGCGCGGGTAGCGAATCGCCGCCGACGGCCTGGGCGACCGGTAGCGGGGTGAATGCCAGCAGTCCCGCCAGCAGCCCTGACTTCACGACACTCGACATGGCCTTCCTCGTCGTCTCCAAGCGTTTATGTCCGACATTGATTCACCCGGCAAAGTGCCTTTAAATCGAGACGGTTTTTCATTCTCCCGGGAGGTGGCATGGCCCTGCAACCCACTGATCGACTCGATACGCGCGGCCTGGCCTGCCCGTTGCCACTGCTCAAGGCCAAGCAAGCGTTGGCGCGCCTGACGGTGGGTGACATCCTCCACGTGGTGGCGAGCGATCCCGGGTCGTGGCGCGACTTCGAGGCCTTCGCCGCGCACAGCGACCACGAACTGCTGGAGCGCGACACGCGCGACACAGATTATCACTACTGGATACGCAAGGGCGGTAACCGAGCATGACCATGAAGGAGGTCTTCAAGACCTGGTTCGAGCGCTACTTCTCCGACGAGGAGGCGGTCGTCCTGTTGCTGGTGCTGGTGCTAGGCTTTGCCGCGGTGTTCTGGCTGGGCAAGATGCTGGCGCCGTTCTTCACGGCGCTGGTGCTGGCCTTCCTGCTGCAGGGGGTGGTCAGTTGGCTCGAGCGTCATGGGTTGCCGCGACTGTTGTCGGTACTGCTGGTGTTTCTGGTGTTCGTCGGTGCGCTGCTGGCGCTGGCGCTGATCGTGCTGCCACTGGTCTGGAACCAGCTGCTCGAACTGGTCCAGGAGAGTCCACGGATGTTCGATAGCGTGCAGGGGTGGCTCGATGAGATGCAGGCGCGCTACCCGACGGTGATCACCCCGGCGCAGATCGACGACTGGATCGCCACCGCCGGACGCGAGGCGACCCAGCTCGGCCAGCGTGCGCTGACCTTCTCGCTGGCCTCGCTGGGCAACCTGCTGGGGCTGATCATCTATCTGGTGCTGGTGCCGATCCTGGTGTTCTTCCTGCTCAAGGATCGCGAACCGCTGATCCGCTTCATGCTCTCGTTGCTGCCGCAAAAACGCACCCTGATGACGCGCATCTGGTACGAGATGGACGATCAGATAGCCAACTACATCCGCGGCAAGGCGATCGAGATCGTCATCGTCGGCGGCGCGGCGTACATCACCTTCTGGTTCTTCGGCCTGCCCTATGCCGCGCTGCTGGGGTTGACGGTCGGGCTATCGGTGCTGGTCCCCTACATCGGCGCGGCGGTGGCGACCCTGCCGGTGGCCGCGGTGGCCGGGTTCCATTTCGGGCTGGGCGATCAGTTTCTCTACGTGATCGTCGCCTACGGCGTGCTGCAGGCGCTCGACGGCAACGTGCTGGTGCCGGTGCTGTTCTCGGAGGCGGTCAACCTGCATCCGGTATCGATCATCCTCGCGGTGCTGTTCTTCGGCGGCATCTGGGGCTTCTGGGGCGTGTTCTTCGCGATCCCGCTGGCGACCCTGCTCAAGGCGCTGGCGCGCGCCTGGCCACGCAGCGTCGCGCAGCGCGACCAGCCGTTGCGCCAGGTCGATCTACAGGACTGAAACTTACCCCTGGGCGTGCAGTTCGCGGGCCGCGTCGAGCACCTCGGCGACGTGGCCCGGCACCTTGACCTTGCGCCATTCGCGGGCCAGGTTGCCGTCGGCATCGATCAGGAAGGTGCTGCGCTCGATGCCCAGATGCTCCTTGCCGTAGAGCTTCTTGAGCTTGATGACGTCGAACTGGCGGCACAGCGCCTCGTCCTTGTCGGAAATCAGCTCGAAGTTGAAGCCCTGCTTGGCCCTGAAGTTCTCGTGGGCACGCAGGCCGTCGCGCGAGACGCCGAGAATCACCGTGTTGGCGGCCTCGAAATCGGCCTTGTGATCGCGAAAGTCGCCGCCCTCGGTGGTGCAACCGGGGGTGCTGTCCTTGGGATAGAAATAGATCACCACCTGCCGGCCGCGCAGTTGCGAGAGGGTCACGGTGGTGTCGCTGGTGGCCTGGGCGGTGAAATCCGCGACCGGCTGGCCGACACTGATGCTCATGGCTGACTCCTGACGTGAATGGACGTCGGCGATTACACGCAAGCGTGGGGGCGCTGTAAAGCCTTGACGACGGCAAACGGCGTTAAGGTGCTTCGGCATCTGTACAGGCTTTCGTCGCCTGAGTACCATTTGGGGCCTGGACCGGGCACCGATTACGTGGGTTATCGGCGGGTAGGTCGTCCATGACCGACTCGGCCGCTTCACAGGAGAGCATCGCAGGATGATCACAGGCAGCATCGTCGCGCTGGCGACCCCGATGAAAACATCCGGTGAGATCGACTGGGAGGCGCTGCGCCGCCTGGTGGGCTTTCATCTCGACAACGGCACCGATGGTATCGTCGCCGCCGGCACCACCGGCGAGCCGACCACCATGTCCTTCGCCGAACACTTCGACGTCATCCGCACCGTGGTCGAGGAAGTTAACGGGCGTATCCCGGTGATCGCCGGCACCGGAGCCAACGCGACCTCCGAGGCCGTCGAACTGGCGCGCTACGCCAAGGAGGTCGGCGCCGACTATTGCCTGTCGGTGTGCCCGTATTACAACAAGCCGACCCAGGAAGGCCTGTTCCAGCACTTCAAGGCGGTCGCCGAGGGCGGCGATCTGCCGGTGATCCTCTACAACGTACCGGGGCGCACCTGTTCGGATCTTTACAACGAGACGGTCTTCCGGCTGGCCGAGATCGACAACATCGTCGGTCTCAAGGACGCCACCGGCAACCTCGAGCGCGCCGAGGAGCTGGTCGACCGCCTGCGTGACACGGGCTTCGCGCTCTACTCCGGCGACGATCCCACCGCCTGCGAGTTCATGCTGATGGGAGGCCACGGCGACATCTCGGTGACCGCCAACGTCGCGCCGCACGCCATGCACGAGCTATGCCGGGCCGCGCTGGCCGGGGATACCGAGCGTGCGCACCAGATCAACACGCGGCTGATGCCGCTGCATACCGCGCTGGGCGTCGAGGCCAATCCGATCCCGGTGAAGTGGGGGCTCAATCGCATGGGCTATGCCGATCCCGGGATCCGTCTGCCACTGACCTGGCTGTCCGAGAAATACCACTCCACCGTCGGCGAGGCCCTGCAACTGGCCGGTGTGCTGGATGACTGAGGCCAGCTCTGGCCCGCACCCACAAGAAGGTAGAAGCATGAACCCCGTCTTCACATGGATGCCGCTGATCGTGGCCGCCGCCGTTGCCCTGAGTGGCTGCGGCCGCGATGGCTACTACTACGATCGCAGCGACGAGTATCAGGCCGCCGAGATGAGCCAGCCGCTGGATCTGCCCGATGCGCGCCGTTCCAGTCGCTACCAGAACGCCATGCCGGTGCCGGATGCCAGCAACGACTTCAGCGCCGAAGGCGACTTCCAGGTGCCGCGCCCGCAGCCGCTGGCCGGCAGCCGCGACGCGGACCTGCCCTATGTCGAGCTGCGCGAGGCGGGCAGCGATCGCTGGCTGCTGGTCAATGCCTCGCCGGGTAGCGTATGGCCGCAATTGCAGGGTTTCGTCGAAAGCCGCGGCCTGACTGCTTCCACCCTGGATGCATCGCAGGGCCGAATCGTCACCGACGAGGCCGATTTCCAGGTCCGCCAGGGGTTGCGCAACGGGACCAGTGAAGTGCGCTGCAGTGCGCCGGGCGCGGGCGGACAGTGTCTGGCCGCGCTGCAGGGGTATCTCGATAGCCGCAGCGAGCAGGCCGGCGGTGTCTCGCTGGCCGCTCAGGGTCTGTCCCAGGAGGAACGGATCCGCCTGCTCAAGCGCAACGACCGCTGGCAGTTGCAGCTGGCGCTGGGCATCGACCGCGCCTGGTCGGAGCTGCATTACCAGCTGACCAACAACTTCACCGGCGAGGGCCGCAAGCTGGTCGACCAGAATCGCAGCGCCGGCGACTTCCTCGTCGACTATACGCCGCGCGAGGAGGACGGCGGCTGGTTCGACTGGTTCGGCGCCGATGCAGAGCCGCGTCGCTACCGCTTGCATGTCGCTCCGGCGGGTGCCGGCGAGAGCCAGGTGACGGTCGCCGCGGCGGATGGCGAGAGCCTGGCCGACAGCGAGGCCCGCGCGGTGCTCGACGCCCTGGCCTCGACGCTGCGCTGATGGACGAGCGGGTATCGCAAGCGGCCCGATTGCCTGGCGGGCAGGCCTTGAGCTTCGCCTCGCTGGGCAGCGGCAGCAAGGGCAACGCCACGCTGGTCAGCGACGGCGAGACCCACGTACTGGTCGATTGCGGCTTCGGCCTGCGCGAGACCGAGAAGCGCCTGGCACGTTACGGCTTGCATCCCCGCCAGCTGGCCGCGGTGCTGGTCACCCACGAGCACGGCGACCACATCAGCGGCGTCGGCGCGCTGGCGCGGCGCCACGGCCTGCCGGTCTACCTGACCGCTGGCACGCTGCTGTCGCGGCGCCTCGGCGAGGTGCCGCAGCATCAGTTGATCGTGCCCCAGGCACGCTTCGCCATCGCCGGACTCGAGATCGACCCGATTACGGTGCCGCACGACGCCCGCGAGCCGGTGCAGTTCCGCTTTCATGCGCGCCAACGCACGCTCGGCGTGCTCACCGACCTGGGCCATCCCACCGAGCATGTGGTCGCCAGTTTCCAGCGCTGCGACGCGCTGTTGCTGGAGTGCAATCACGACCCGCAGATGCTTGCCGACGGACCCTATCCGCCGCGTCTCAAGCGGCGTGTCGGCGGTAACTGGGGGCATCTGGCCAACGTCCAGGCACAGGCGCTGCTCACCCGGATCGGACTCGATCGCCTGCAGCGCATCGTCTGCTCGCATCTCTCGGAGCACAACAACCGCCCGGAGCTTGCCCGCGAGGCCCTGGTGCCGCTGCTCGACGGCGATGAATCGCGGTTGGTGGTGTCCGCCCAGGACCGCGGTTTCGACTGGCAGGTCGTCGCGTGAACGTGGCTATGACTCAGGCGCAGGCAGGCGACGACTCCTTCAATGACGCTTTCAGAGAAACTCCTCATGGAAAAACGTGACGCGCTGTATGCCGGCAAGGCCAAATCCGTCTACCGCACCGACGACCCCGAGCGCCTGATACTGCATTTTCGCGACGATACCAGCGCCTTCGACGGCGAGCGCGTCGAGTCGTTGGCCCGCAAGGGCATGGTCAACAACAAGTTCAATGCCTTCATCATGGGCAAGCTCGAGGCCGCAGGCATTCCGACCCACTTCGACGGGCTGGTGTCGGATACCGAATGCGTGGTCAAGAAGCTCGAGATGATCCCGGTCGAGTGCGTGGTGCGCAACCTGGCCGCCGGCAGTCTGGTGAAGCGCCTGGGGGTCGAGGAGGGGCGCGAGCTCAATCCGCCGACCTTCGAGCTGTTCCTCAAGAACGATGCCCAGCACGACCCGATGATCAACGAATCGCTGGCCGAAACCTTCGGCTGGGCGACTCCCGAGCAGCTGGCACGGATGAAGGCGCTGACCTTCCAGGTCAACGACGTGCTCAAGCAGCTGTTCCTCGACGGCGGCATGCTGCTGGTCGACTACAAGCTCGAGTTCGGGATGTTCAACGGCGAGATCGTGCTCGGCGACGAGTTCTCGCCGGACGGCTGCCGGCTGTGGGACGCCAAGACCCGCGAGAAGATGGACAAGGACCGCTTCCGTCAAGGGCTCGGCGGGGTGATCGAGGCCTACGAGGAAGTCGGCCGGCGCCTGGGTATCGTCTTCGACTGAGGACGCGGTTACCGGAAGCGCGAAAGCGGCCTGCGGGCCGCTTTCGTCGTTACATGCCCAGTCAAGGTCCGAGGTCGGTCAGCGGAACGATCTCGACGACCTCGAAGGCGATATCCGATGAGTCGTCGCCGTGGGCCCGAAAGCGCACGTCGACGTCCCTCAGCGCGACTCCGTAGCGGCGCGCGTCGCGACCGCCCCGGTAGGCCGGGCGCGGGTCCTGGGCAAGTACCTGAACGATCAGCCGGCGCAGCGAGTCGCCGTCGTCGCGCCCGGCCAGGCGCGCCTCGGCGAGGGCACTGAAGGCCACGCTGTGTCGGGGCGGCGGCGCGGGGGCGAAGCCGGCAGCCGCGGCGGGGCGCGATTCGGCCCACGGCAGGTAGGGCTTTATGTCGAGTACCGGCGTGCCGTCGACCAAGTCGTGACCGCGCAGGTGCAAGCGTACGCCGCCCCGGGTATCGATCCGTTCGAGTTCGACCAGCGACAGGCCCAGGCGATTGGGACGGTGGGTGCTGCGGGTGGCGAACACGCCGAGTTTGGCGTTACCGCCCAGGCGCGGCGGGCGCACCAGTGGCGTCCAGCGTTCGGGGCTGCGGTGAAAGACGAAGGTCAGCCAGAGATGGCTGACGTCCTCCAGGCCGCGCACCGCGAGCGGCTCGTCGAAAGGCGGCAGCAGCGTCAGCACCGCACGTGCCTCATCGGCCAGGCCGGGTTGGCGGGGGATGCCGAACTTGTCGGGATAATCGCTGGCGATGCGGCCGATGGCCTGCATCGTGAAGCTGGCGCCGGGCGCTGAGTCGATATCGTGCATCGCGACATTATGCCGACGGGGCGGGTACTGCGCACCCTCCGGGCACACGATCGGCCTGCTGGCCGGCAGGGGCGGGGGCGCCTACCTTATAAGGCCATGGGCTCTACACTGGGCCTGGACATGGAAGCCCGCCAGCGTCTTATCGAGCGCTGGTTTGATGACCGAACTTGGCGAGGGAACGCTCATGAGTTTTCTACGGGTCTATCACGAAGCCGATGGCCAGCAGCCATTGCTGGCGACGCGTGATGATGCACGGATCAGCGGTGAGCTCGAGGCTCACGGCATACGCTTCGAACACTGGCCGCTGCGCCATGCGCTGGGGCCGGCGGCCGATCAGGAAACGGTATTGGCGGCCTATGGCGAGGAGCTCGCGCTGCTACGCCAACAGACCGACTTCGCCATCGCCGAGGTGATCGGCCTGACTCCCGACCATCCCGACAGCGCGGCACTGCGCGAGCGGTTTCTCGAGGAGCATCACAACAGCGATGAGGAGGTGCGCTTCTTCGTGCGCGGGGAGGGGATCTTCTACCTGCATCTCGCCGAGCGGGTCTATGTGGTGGGCTGCGTTGCGGGCGACCTGATGACGATACCCGCCGGCACGCGGCACTGGTTCGACATGGGGCCGGCGCCGGACTTTACCGCGATCCGCCTGTACAGCGACCATCGCGACCGGGTGGCCAGCATGACCGGCAGCCGCATCGCCTCACGCTTTCCGCGTTTCGAGGCGCTCAGCGAGGAGCGGGCGGCTTGATCACGGTCTCGATCATTTTCATGGCACGGGCCATGCCGGGCGGCGTCTTGGCGATGCACCCGACCGAGGGGGAGTGACCCATGCAGCAGCGGATTCGTTACCGGGCGGCGCTGGGGCGGGACGCCGCGGATCAGGCCGAGGTATTCCATCATGCGGTGATGCAGGGCGCCGCCGGGCGCTACACGCTGGCGCAGCGCGAAGCCTGGGTCAGCGCGCTGCCGCGCGAGGCCAGCGCCTGGCTCGCCCGCCAGGCGCTGTATGCCACCTTGGTGGCCGAATGCGACGGGCACTGCGTAGGGTTCGTCGAACTCGACACGTCCGAGGGGCGCATCGAAACGCTGTATGTGTGGCCTTCACTGGGGCGCCGGGGCATCGCCACGCAACTGCTCGAGCTTGCCGAGCAACGCCTGCATGAGCAGGGCATGACGCGGTTGCGCATCGAGGCCAGCCTGGTGCTCGCTGATGCGCTCGAGCGGCGTGGCTGGCAACGCGTCGGCGACGAATGGGTCGAGCGCCAGGGTGAATCGCTACCCCGGGTCGGACTCGTGAAGGCGCTCGGCGGGATTCCGCTCGGCGGGACTCCGCTCGGCGAGGGGGCACCCCGCGGGATTCCGCTCGACGAGGGGTCGCCCCGCGAAGCGTCGCGCGGCAAAACGCCACACGACGAGTGAGCCGTACAGGCGATCAGCGGGTCTCGACGTGACCGATGCGCATCGACAGGTCGATCGCCTTGACGTCCTTGGTCAGCGCGCCGATCGAGATGCAATCGACGCCGGTGGCGGCGATCGACTCGAGGGTGGTTTCGCTGACGTTGCCCGAGGCTTCCAGGATCGCCTTGCCGTCGGTCAGGCGCACCGCTTCGCGCAGGTCGTCGAGCGAGAAGTTGTCGAGCATCACCACGTCGGCGTGCGCCTCGAGCGCCTGGGCCAGTTCGTCGAGGTTCTCGACCTCGACCTCGACCGAAAGGTCGCGGGCGATGTGGCGTGCCTCGCGCACGGCTGCCGCGATACCGCCGCAGGCGGCGATATGGTTTTCCTTGATCAGAAAGGCATCGTAGAGACCGATGCGGTGGTTGTAACAGCCGCCACAGGTCACGGCGTATTTCTGGGCCAGGCGCAGCCCGGGCAGCGTCTTGCGGGTATCGAGCAGGCGCACGCCGGTATCGGCGACGCGATCGGCGTAATGGCGAGCGCGGGTGGCGGTGGCCGACAGCGTCTGCAGCAGATTGAGCGCCGGGCGTTCACCGGTCAGCAGGCTGCGCGCGGGGCCCTCCAGCTCGAGAAATACCTGACCGGCTTCGAGGGCGTCGCCGTCGGCGGCATGCCAGGTGACGTCGACGCGACGGTCGAGCCGACGAAACAGTTCGTCGACCCAGGCCACGCCGCACAGCACCGCGTCCTCGCGGGTGATCACCTGGGCGGACGCCCATTGGCGCTCGGGAATCAGCTGGGCGGTGATGTCGCCGGGGCCGACGTCTTCGGCCAGCAGCCGGGCGGCGCTGGTGCGGATCTCCTCGGCGAGGGCCTCGTAGTAGTGCATGGCTTTCCCTGCTCGTTGGTGTGCGACAATGCGTCCATTATAGGGAATGCCGGGCGCTTACGGCAGGGGAGGAAGCGTGCAGATTACCCAGGGTTGGCTTGCCGAGGCGCGCCGCGTCGCGTCGCCCAACTGCAACGAGCGTCCGCAGGACGAGATATCGGCGCTGGTGATCCATGCCATCAGTCTGCCGCCGGGCGAGTTCGGCGGCGATGCGATCGAGCGGCTGTTCACCAATCGCCTCGATGGCGCAGCGCATGCCTACTTTCGGGCGATCGAGGGGCTGCGCGTCTCGGCTCATCTGTTGATCCGCCGCGACGGGGAGTTGGTGCAGTTCGTGCCCTTCGAGCGGCGCGCCTGGCACGCCGGGCGCTCGCGCTGGTTCGACGGCGAACGCGAACGTGTCGAGCTCAACGACTTCAGTATCGGCATCGAGCTCGAGGGCGACGACATCCAGCCCTACCGCGACGCCCAGTATCGAGCGCTGGCGCGAGTGGTGGCGAGCCTGCTGGAGAGTTACCCGCAGCTGACCGCACAGCGCATCACAGGCCATGCGCGAATCGCCCCGCTGCGTAAGAGTGATCCCGGTCCGAGTTTCGATTGGGCCTATTTTCGTCAGTGTTTGGCCGCCAAGTGCTGAATTTGTAGCTAGGCTACACTCAACGGCCAAAGGATAGAGACCCAGAGGTAAGTGGCTAATGTTGCTATGCAATATGCAGAGATGGAAAGGATTTCCAGAGTGCCGCCAATTGGCAGACAGGTACGTTTGCGGTATCTTCGGGCCGGCATTTGTGACTATCGCATGCATATTTGTAAAACGATTACATACCCTGTTTGACGGAGACACGACCCTCAGAAAGGTCGGCTCGCACTGAAGAGCGCCCAATGTCGCCACATATCGTGTGGGGGCAGACTGACACCTTATCTTCATTCGGAGACACGTCTTATGAGTCTGGAGGCAAGAGAAGATATCGATCCGACCGAAACCTCGGAATGGGTTGATTCCCTGGTATCGGTCGTCGATCGGGAAGGCGAGGAGCGTGCTCAGTATCTGTTGAGTCGTCTGGCCGACCGACTGCGTCGCGATGGCAGGGTACCGCCGTTCTCTGTGACTACGCCCCATCGCAATACCATTCCGGTTCATCGCGAGGCGAAGATCCCCGGCGACATGTTCACCGAGCGCAAGCTGCGTTCGGCGATTCGCTGGAACGCCATGGCCCAGGTCCTGCGTGCCAACAAGAAGCACAAGGGGCTGGGCGGCCACCTTGCCAGTTATCAATCCTGCGCAACGCTCTACGAAGTCGGCTTCAATCACTTCTTCCGCGCCGACGACGGCGAGCACAAGGGCGATCTCATCTACATCCAGGGCCATGTGACCCCGGGTATCTATGCGCGCTCCTTCCTCGAGGGCCGGCTCACCGAAGAGCAGATGGACGGCTTTCGTCAGGAGGCCGACGGCGAGGGGCTGCCCTCCTACCCGCACCCCTACCTGATGCCCGACTACTGGCAGTTCCCCACCGTTTCCATGGGGCTGGGGCCGATTCAGGCGATCTACCAAGCGCACGTCATGAAGTACATGGACTCGCGCGAGCTGACCGACATGCGCGACCGCAAGGTCTGGGCGTTCCTCGGCGACGGCGAGTGCGACGAGCCGGAATCGCTGGGCGCGCTGCACCTGGCGAGCCGCGAGAACCTCAACAACCTGATCTTCGTGATCAACTGCAACCTGCAGCGTCTCGACGGTCCGGTGCGCGGCAACTCGCGGATCATGGACGAACTCGAGGGCGTGTTCCGCGGCGCCGGCTGGAACGTCATCAAGGTGGTCTGGGGCGGTCTCTGGGACCCACTGCTCGAGCGCGACAAGCACGACATGCTGCAAAAGCGCATGGACGAGGCGGTCGACGGCGAATACCAGAACTACAAGGCCAACGGCGGCGCCTACACCCGCGAGCATTTCTTCGGCAAGTACGAAGAGACCCGCAAGCTGGTCGAGGACTACTCCGACGAGGACATCTTCCGTCTCAATCGTGGCGGCCACGATCCGCAGAAGGTCTACGCGGCCTACCACGAAGCGGTCAACAACGCCGGCGATCGGCCCACCGTTGTGCTCGCGCACACCGTCAAGGGTTACGGCATGGGCGGCGGCAGCGGCGAAGCCGACATGGAAGCCCACCAGATCAAGTCCATGGAAGACGACGCCCTCAAGGCGTTCCGCGATCGCTTCGGCATCCCCGTCTCCGACAAGCAGCTCGAGAACGGCGAGATTCCCTATTACAAGCCGGACGACGACAGCCCCGAGATGAAGTATCTACGCATCCAGCGCGAGAAGCTCGGCGGCTTCCTGCCCAAGCGGCGTACCGAATACGAGACTCTCGAGATTCCGGGGCTGGACGACAAGATGTTCGCCACCCAGACCAAGGGCTCGGGCGATCGCGAAGTCTCGACCACCATGTCGTTCGTGCGCGTCCTCAACGGCCTGGTCAAGCACAAGCAACTGGGCTCGCGGGTGGTACCGATCATCCCCGACGAGGCGCGTACCTTCGGCATGGAGGGCATGTTCCGCCAGTTGGGCATCTACGCCTCCGGCGGCCAGAAGTACGATCCGGTCGATGCCGGCCAGATCATGTATTACCGCGAGGACAAGAAGGGTCAGATCCTCGAGGAGGGCATCACCGAGGCCGGTTCGATGTCCGCCTGGCTGGCCGCGGCAACCGCCTACGCCAACCATGACGTGACGCTGATCCCGTTCTACATCTACTACTCGATGTTCGGCTATCAGCGCGTCGGCGACCTGGTCTGGGCCGCCGGTGACCTGCAGGCACGCGGCTTCATGATCGGCGGCACCGCCGGACGCACCACCATCAACGGCGAGGGCCTGCAGCATCAGGACGGCCATAGCCATATCCTGATGTCGACGGTGCCGACCTGCCGCTCCTACGACCCCTGCTATGGTCACGAAGTCGCGGTGATCCTGCAGGACGGCATGAAGCGGATGTTCCAGGACCGTGAGAACTGCTTCTACTATCTGACGGTGATGAACGAGAACTACTCGCACCCCGAGATGCCGGAAGGCTGCGAAGAGGGCATCGTGCGCGGCATGTATCTGCTGCGCGAGGGCGAGACGGGCAAGAAGGCGCCGCGCGTGCAACTGCTGGGCGGTGGCACCATCCTGCGCGAGGTCGAGGCCGCCGCCGAGATGCTGGCCGACGAGCATGGCGTCGTCGCCGACGTATGGAGCGTGACCAGCTTCAACGAGCTGCGTCGCGAGGCCCTCGACTACGACCGCAACCAGTTCCTGTCGCCGGACGACAAGCGTGAAAAGCCCTGGGTCGTGCAGCAGCTGGAAGGTCGCGAGGGCCCGGTGATCGCGTCGACCGATTACATGAAGCTCTATGCCGATCAGGTACGGGCCTGGGTGCCCGGCGATTTCCATGTACTGGGGACCGATGGCTACGGGCGTTCGGACACGCGCGAGGCACTGCGGCGCTTCTTCGAGGTGGATCGCTACTACGTCACCGTAGCCGCGCTTCGCGCCCTGGCCGAGCGCGGTGAAGTCGACCGCAAGGTCGTTGTGGATGCCATGAAGAAGTACGGCATCGATCCGAGCAAGCCGAACCCGGTGGACTCCTGAGGCGCCTGCGAACGGCTGATCAGGTGACAGGCGAGCTATTCTGAGAGACATGCCAGCGTAGCCCGCCTGCCCTGCACGATTTGCGCCTGCGGCGAGCATGATTAGAAAGGAGCGCGACCTTGAGTAGCGAAATCATCAAAGTCCCCGACATCGGTGGCAGCACCGACGTCGAAATCATCGAGATCGCGGTGTCCGAAGGCGACGAGATCGCCGCCGAAGACACCATGATCACCCTCGAGTCCGACAAGGCCAGCATGGACGTGCCGGCGCCCAAGGGCGGCAAGGTGGTCAAGGTACTGGTCAAGGAAGGCGATACCGTTTCCGAAGGCGACGACATTCTCGAGCTCGAGACCGAGGGTGGCGGCGACGACGAACAAGCGGCATCGAAAGACGAGCAAGACGCCGACGAGAAGCAGGACGAGGCCAAGCAGGACAAGCCCCAGCAAGGCAAAAAGAGCGCCGATGCCGGCTCGTCCAAGAGCGAGGCCCAGCCGGCCAAGAAGTCGGGCGGCAAGCGTACCGTCGAGATCAAGGTGCCCGATATCGGCGGCAGTGAAGACGTACCGATCATCGAGCTGGCGGTTGCCGAGGGCGACGAGGTCAGCGAGGAAGATCCGCTGATCACGCTCGAGTCCGACAAGGCCTCGATGGACGTGCCGAGCCCGTATAGCGGCAAGCTCGTCTCGCTGGCGGTCAAGGAGGGCGACACCGTCTCCGAGGGCGACCTGATCGGTACCATGGAGATTGCCGGCGAAGGCGGTGAAGAAGAGTCCGAGAGCGAGCCGGAGCAGTCGAGCGGTGACGAGGCGGCCGGCGAGACCGACGAATCTCAGAGCGACGAGGCCGAAGAGGCTGAAGGCTCGGAGGAAGGCGAAAGCCAGCGCAAGGAGATTCGCGTTCCCGATATCGGCGGCAGCGAGAACGTGCCGATCATCGAGCTGGCGGTCGCCGAGGGCGACGAGATCAACGAGGAAGATCCGTTGATCACGCTGGAATCCGACAAGGCCTCGATGGACGTGCCGAGCCCCTTCAAGGGCAAGCTGGTCGAGCTCGCCGTGAAGGAGGGCGACACCGTCTCCGAGGGCGACTTGATCGGCTATGTGGAAGTCGCAGGCGCCAAGCCGGCCAAGCCCAAGAAGAGCGAGTCGCCCAAGAAGGAGGCGGCTTCCGACAAAGGGGCTGACAAGAGCGCCGGCAAGGCCGACGCCAAGTCTCAGAAAGCCGACTCCGGAGCCCAGCAGGCTGCACCGGCCGACCAGCCGCGTGACGGCAAGCTGGTGCACGCCGGCCCGGCGGTACGCATGCTGGCGCGGGAACTGGGCGTCGACCTGGGGCGGGTCAAGCCCAGCGGTCCCAAGGATCGTGTGCTCAAGGAAGACGTCCACGCCTACGTCAAGCAGGCGATGAAGGCCCAGCAGGAGGGTGGCGCCAAGGCCGCGCCGGCGGCGGGCGCTGGCTCGGGCATTCCGCCGATCCCCGACGTCGACTTCAGCCAGTTCGGCGAGGTCGAAGAGAAGGCGATGGGCCGGCTGATGAAGATGGGGGCGACCAACCTGCATCGCAGTTGGGTCAACCTGCCCCACGTCACCCAGTTCGACGAGGCCGACATCACCGAACTGGAAGCCTTCCGCAAGTCGATGAAGGCCGAAGCCGAGGCTCAGGGCGCCAAGCTCACGCCGCTGCCGTTCTTGATCAAGGCCTGCGCCTACGCGCTGCGTCAGTACCCGCAGTTCAACGTCAGCCTGAAGAGCGACGGCGAAACCGTGGTGTGGAAGAAGTACGTGCACATCGGCATCGCCGTGGACACGCCGGATGGCCTGATGGTGCCGGTGATCCGCAATGCCGATCAGAAATCGCTGATCGAGCTGGCCAAGGAGTCCGTCGAGCTGGCCGGTAAGGCGCAGAAGAAAAAGCTCAAGCGCGAGGAGATGCAGGGCGGTTGCTTCACCATCTCCAGCCTCGGCTCGATCGGCGGCACCGCCTTCACGCCGATCGTCAACGCGCCCGAAGTGGCGATCCTGGGGATCTCCAAGTCGCAGATGAAGCCGGTCTGGAACGGGGCCGAGTTCGCGCCGCGGCTGATGATGCCGCTGTGCCTCTCCTACGACCACCGTGCGGTCAATGGCGCCGATGCGGCACGCTTCACGGCGTTCCTGTCGCAGGCATTGAGCGATATCCGGCGCATGCTGATGTGATCGGCTGACACCGGGCGGGTCTGGCACCAGGCCCGCGCATGCAGCAAAAAATAGACGGCGCCCCACACGGAGCGCCGTTTTTCATGTCTGTCTTTCATGTCTGTCGGGTTGGGTGAGCGGCTGACGACCATTTGACGAGGTGCAGCGGTTCAGTGTCGGCGGGCCGTTCGCTATGCTAGGACGAGCAAAGACAAGGGCCTGCTAAATCAAGGGCTGCCGCCCGGCCACACACCGTTTCAGGACCTACTCATGGCGCTTTCCGAAGGCTTTTTGCCGACGACCGACATTCCCGCTTCGCTGCATCCGCGGCTGGGCCAGCTCGAGCAGCGTCTGCGCGAGGCGCTCGGCGAGGCGGACGCCCGCGCCGAGCGCAACGAGGAAGAGCCGCCGAGCGAAGCCTGGGCGGCATTGCCCCAGGCGCGCCGTGGCGAGCTTGCCCGGGTGCTGGCGGTCTCCAATCTGGTCGCCGAGAGTCTGATCCGCTACCCCGGCTGGCTGGCCTACCTGGATGCCGAGGGCGAGCTGGATCGCGCCCCGGAGCGTGAGCAGTACGACCGGCTGCTGGCCGACGCCCTCGAGCGGGCCGCCGACGAGAGCCAGCTGCACGCCGCGCTGCGACGCTTCAGGCGCGCGCGCATGCTGGGCATCGTCTGGCGCGACCTGATTCGTCCCGACGGCGAGGATATGTGGCAGACCGCGGCCAGCGTCTCGTGGCTCGCCGAGAGCTGTCTTGAAGGTGCGCTCGGCTGGTTGGAGGAACACTTCGCGCCGCGCTGGGGGCGCCCGGCGGCGACTGCGGACGGCGAAGCGCAACGCCTGGTGGTATTGGGCATGGGCAAGCTGGGTGCCGGTGAGCTCAACCTGTCGTCGGATATCGACCTGATCTTCGCCTATCCCGAGAAGGGCACCACCCGCGGTGGCAAGCGCGAGTACGATCATCAGGAATACTTCACCCGCCTGGGCCAGAAACTGATCGGCGCGCTCGACGCCGTCACCGCCGATGGCTTCGCGTTTCGCGTCGACATGCGCCTGCGTCCGCTGGGCGACGGCGGTCCGCTGGTCGGCAGCTTCACCATGCTGGCCAGCTACTACCAGGACCAGGGCCGTGAATGGGAGCGCTACGCAATGCTCAAGGCGCGCCCGGTGGCCGGCGATATCGACGCCGGCCGCGCGCTGCTCGCCGAACTGCGCCCGTTCGTCTACCGCAAGTACCTGGATTTCGGGGCGATCGAATCGCTGCGCGAGATGAAATCGCTGATCAATCGCGAGGTGCGTCGCAAGGGCATGACCGGCAACATCAAGCTGGGGCCCGGCGGCATCCGCGAAGCCGAGTTCGTGGTCCAGGCCTTCCAACTGATCCGCGGCGGACGCGACACCGAGCTGCAGGTTGCCTCGCTCAAGACGGCCCTCGAACGCCTGGCGCCGCTCGAGCTGCTGCCCCAGGCGGTGGTCGACGAACTCACCCCGGACTATGTCTTCCTACGCGATCTCGAGCACGCCCTGCAGGCGCTCGACGACCGCCAGACCCAGACGCTGCCCGACGCCGCCGGAGAACGCGAGCGGGTGGCGCTGGGCATGAGCCGTGCCGAGGCCTGCTTCGATGATTGGCCGGCGCTGGTCGCCCGGCTCGACGAGGTCCGCGAGCGTATTCGCGGGCATTTCGACGCGGTGATCGCCGATCCCGAAGAGGATACCGAGACGCCGGCGGCTGAGGCGGTTGCCGACGAGGCGACGGTGCCTCTCGACGAATGGCGTGCGCTGTGGCGCGGCGAACTGGCCGAGAGCGAGGCGCAGGCGCTGCTCGACAGGGCGGGCTTCGAGGCATCGGTATCGCTGCGCAGGATCGAGGGCCTGCGCCAATCGCGCGCCGTGCAAGGCATGCAGCGGATCGGCTTCGAGCGACTCGATGCGCTGATGCCGCTGCTGCTCGATGCCGCCGCCGACAGCGCGGCGCCGACCACCGCGCTGGAGCGTGCCCTGCCGCTGATCGAGGCGGTGCTGCGGCGCACCGCCTATCTGGCGCTGCTGCGCGAGAACCCCGATGCGCTGGACCACCTGATGCGTCTGTGCGGAGCGAGTCCGTGGATCGCCGAGCAACTGGCCCGCCATCCGGTGCTGCTCGACGAACTGCTGACCCCGGCGACCCTCTATTCGCCGGCCGACAAGGCACGCCTGGCCGACGAACTACGCCAGGCGCTGGCGCGGATTCCCGAGGACGACGAGGAGGCCCAGCTCGAGGCGCTGAGGGTCTTCAAGCATGCCCAGGTGCTGCACGTGGCGGCCTCCGACATCGCCGGGGCGCGCACGCTGATGAAGGTCAGCGACTATCTGACCTTCATCGCCGAGGTGGTCCTCGATCAGGTGCTGGTGATGGCCTGGCGCAATCTGGTCCGCAAGCATGGCCGCCCGCAGCGGCGCGACGGCTCGCGGGTCGGCCGCCAGGTGCCGGAATTCCTGATCGTCGGCTATGGCAAGCTGGGCGGCATCGAGCTCGGCTACGGCTCGGATCTCGATCTGGTATTCATCCATGACGGCGCATTGAAGGGCAGCACCGACGGCAAGCGAGCGATCGACAATCCAGTGTTCTTCACCCGCCTGGGCCAGCGCATCATCCATCTGTTGACCGCGGTGACTCCGGCCGGGGCGCTCTACGAGGTCGACATGCGCCTGCGTCCCTCGGGCAACTCGGGGCTGCTGGTCAGCAGTCTCGATGCCTTCGCCGACTACCAGCGCAACCAGGCCTGGACCTGGGAGCACCAGGCGCTGGTGCGTGCCCGGGTCGTCGCCGGCGACGATGTTGCGGCGGCCGGTGCCGCGGCGGCCGGTGCCGCGGCGGCCGATGGCGCGTCGCTCAGGGAACGCTTCGCGGCGATCCGCGGCGAGGTGCTGGGCCGAGCGCGCGATACGCAGGCACTGCGTGACGAGGTGGTGGCGATGCGCCACAAGATGCGCGATCACCTCGGCAGCGGGGCGAGCGAACGCGAAGCGGGGCGCTTCGACATCAAGCAGGATGCCGGCGGCATGATCGACATCGAATTCCTCTGCCAGTATGCGGTGCTGGCGATGAGCCATGACGAGCCGGCGCTGCTCGAATGGAGCGACAACATGCGGCTGCTGGAAACCCTCGAGGCGACCGGACGTCTGCCGGCTAGCGACGCCAAGTCGCTGCGCGAGGCGTACCTGGCCTACCGTGACACCAGTCATCGCCAGGCGTTGACCAAGCAGGGCGGGCGCGTATCGGCGGAGGATTTCGCCGACCATCGTCGGGCGGTGAACGACCTCTGGCAACGCTGGCTGGAGCCGGGCGACTGAGCCTGCGGGAACTGCTTGGCGCAGCGCGCCACAGGCATGCGGATTTTTGGTCAGTTTTGGCTAGGCTTGCTACAGGATAATGCAGGGCGAGTAGCGCTCGACTAGTCTCACGTCCCCATCGCGAGGCCGGAGTCCTCGCCAGTTTTCGGGAGGCCAATGACAAGGATCGTTATGCTCGAATGGATCTCGCAGCATCAAAAAATACTCAGTCTCGTCATCAATTTCGGCACACTGCTGATCTGGCTGGTCTACGCGCAGCTGCTGTATCTGGGCTTTCGTCGCCAGCGTCGTCCACGGTTGATCATCAATCGCGGCAAGAACAAGAACATCAACGCGCTGTGCATCATCAGCAACATGAGCGTCGAATCGATCTTCATCGAATACATCGTCGCCACGCTCGAGACCTCGCGGGGCGACATCATCATGGACATCACCGATTTCGAACAGTCGTACAGCGAAGACGACGAGCAGGGGGGCGGCGAGCAGAAAGGCGGCGAGCAGGAGAGCCGAAAGTCGCGGCGCGTGCTCAGCGAGTCGCCCGTCAACGAAAACACCCGTCAGGGGCCCCTGGGGTCGGGTGAGTTCGTGCACATCGGCACTTTCCATGACCTGATTCGCCGCATGCTGCGCCAGCAAGGCATTGGAATGGAGCACTATCGGCCCAAGGGCGATCTGCAATTGCACAAGCTGACCATCCGCCTGATCGGCATCTATGGTCCCGAGGATCTGCCAATCGGCGCCGAACGCTCGTTCGACTTGGAAGATGATGGCAACGACTACTCCTTGACCCCGGCCACCTGGGATACCAAGCGTATGGCCTCCATGCGTATGCGGCGCAAGCTGCGTCAGCAGATCCAGGAATTGAACTCGACCAATTTCGAGGCTTCCACGATCAAGTGGAAAGAAGAAGAGGCTGAAGAGGAAAAGGTCCGCGAAGGGGCGCGATAAGTGGCGTCCGCTAGCCTCCAAGCCGGGCGAGACCGCCCTCGAGATCGGTGAGGTCCGGCAGGGTAACGCTATTGGCCGGAAACGGCGAATGGCTGGCGTCGTCGGCAAGGATGCCGACGAAATGCGTGCCATTGGAACGTGCGGCCCGATAGTCGTTGTAGGAATCGCCGATCATCACCGTGCGCGCCGCATCGAAGCCATGATGATCGAGTAGGTTACGCAGACCGTTGACCTTGTCCGGCGGCGCGCCCAGTACGTCGTCGAACAATCCGCTCAAGCCACGCTGCGCGATCACTCTTCGTAGCTCCGCCTGAGGTGTCGCCGAGAGCAGGAACAACGGCCGGCGATCTCGCCAGCGTTCCAGAAACTCATGCGCGCCGGGCAGCATCGGCGCCTCGGCGACCCGCGATTCGATGTGTTCAGCGAAGGCGCGAGATAACGCGCGGATGCGCGCCTCGGAGATCGGCCGGCCGAGGATGTGCGCTTCGATGTGGTGAAACTTGACGTCGCGTGGCTGGCCCCCGCCGCGCGCCAGGTAGGCGCGAATGGCCTGGCGTAGCGGCTCGGGTTCGTCGCGATAGAAGTCGGCGAAGGCACTGCGCTTGAGGCGCGCCGAATCGAGAATGACCCCGTCGCAATCGAAGACCAGCGCGTCGAAGCGATGTTCGAGAGGCTGCGGCATGAGAGTGCTCGTTATCACGCGAGCGGGCCCGTCATCGGGCCCGCGTAACATGTTAGCGCGACTTGCGCCTGGCTAGCATCGCCTTGAGCGGCGTGTTGCTCAACAGCAGCAGTACCACCGCCACGCTCAATATCAGCGAGAGCGGATTGGTCACCAGGGCCAGCAGGAAGGCACCGCTGTCGTCACCCACCGAGGACATCGCCTGGCGGTAGGTAGTATCCATCAGCGGGCCGAGAATCACGCCGAGAATGACCGGGCCCGTCTGGAAACCGAAAATCTTCAGGAAGTAGCCGACAATGCCGAAGCCGAGCATCCAGTAGACCTCGGTCATGCTGCTGTTCAGCGAGTAGCTGCCCACCACGCACAGCACCAGGATCAACGGGATCAGGATCCCCTTGGGCAGCTCGACCACCTTGGCGAAGATCTTGATGCCCATCAGGCCGAAGATCAGCAGGAAGATATTGGCCAGCACCAGCGCGCCCACCACGAACCAGAAGATATGCGGCGAGGTCACCATCAGCATCGGGCCGGGATTGAGGCCATGGATGACCAGGGCGCCGATCATTATCGCTGTTACCGCGTCACCGGGCATGCCCAGGGTCAGCATGGGAACGAAGGCACCGCCCACTGCCGCGTTGTTGGCGCTTTCCGGGGCGACCAGGCCTTCATACGCCCCCTGTCCAAAGGGCCGGGAAGGCTTCTTGACCGAGCGCTTGGCATGGTCGTAAGCGAACAGGGCGGCAATGTCGCCGCCGGTCCCGGGCAGCGCGCCAACGATGACACCGATGAGCGAGGTGCGAATCGACAGTGGGAGGAACTTCAGCACCAAATGCAACGAGGGAATGATTTTGTCGACGTTCTGGCGTACCGGCTTGACGTTGAGCTGATGCAATTGGAAGAACGCCTCGGCGACCCCGAACAGGCCGATCATCACCACGACATAGTGGATACCGCCCAGCAACTGAATGTTGCCCATGGTGAAGCGCGGTTCGGCGGTCACCGGATCCATGCCGACCAGGCCGATGATGGCGCCCAGCGCGGCGGCGAAGATGCCACGGGACAGCGACTCCGCCGCCAGGCTACCCACCAGCATGAGACCGAGCACGGCGATCAGGAAGTAGTCGCGTGGCGCGAACTGCAGGGCGAACTCGGACAGCACCGGTGCCGTGCTGGCCAGCACCAGCACGCCGAGCAGGCCGCCGATCACCGACATCACGGTACTCAGGCCGATGGCCTGGCCGGCCTCGCCCCGCTGGGCCAGCGGGTAGCCGTCGAATGCCGTGGCCACCGCCGAGGGTGCACCGGGGATATTGAGCAGGATGGCAGTGCGCGAGCCGCCGTACACGCCACCGCAGAAGACGCCTACCATCAATGCCAAGGCGTCGTTGACATCCCAGGCGAAGGTGAAGGAAATCAGGATCGACACCGCCATGGTGACCGAAAGACCGGGGATGGCGCCGATGTAGATGCCGGCGAAGGTACCGACCGCCGTCAGCAGCAGTAGCGACAGGTCGGTCCATGACATCAGGAAATAGGCAAGCGAGTCAGCCATGGGAGGACCTCGTCAGGGTAGGTAGACCTGGAATAGCAGCTTGAACAGGGCATAGATGATGGCGATGGAGACGGCGGCGATGATCGCCGACGACACGAAGCGGCCATGACGTAGATAGACCATGGCCACGTACAGGAAGATCGGGGTAGCGACCACGAAGCCGAGTGGCTCGAGCAGGAACAGATAGCCGATGGCCAGCGCCGAGAAGATCACGATCGGCAGGGGAAAGTGCTCGTGCAGGAACTGGCGAGCTTCGTCGAGGGCGCCGCGTGTGTTCGGCTTCTCCTTGCGGAACTGGCCTGCGATGATGACCAGCATCGAGACGATCAAGAGCACGCTCAAGCCGACGGGAAACGCCCCGGGGGAGTTGATCGACTCGAAACCGGCCCCCGAAATCCGGTAGGCCTCGTAGAGGACGCCCAGGCTGAACAGAAGCAGCAATAGATTGAATGCACGCTCGCCGGGCTGGAGCTTGGTGTGACTGGACATGGGGAGAGTCTCCATGAGCAAACGGCGGAGGGGCTGGGCCCTTCCGCCGTTCTTGCTAGCTAGCTGTTACGGCTTGGGAATGCCGACTTCCTCGGGGGAGACCTTGGCGGAACCGGCCTTTTCCAGGGCCCAGGCCGTGACGGACTGCCAGCGCTCCAGGAACTGCTTGGCTTCCTCACCCTGCAGATTGAGCGACTTGGCGCCGTTCTCGGAAAGGAACTGCTGGAACTGCTCGTTGGCCACGCCTTTCTCGTAGGCATCGCTCAGCGTAGCGACGATATCGTCCGGCGTATCCTTGCGCACGGCGACCGCCCAGAACGGGCCCCACGGTAGATAGGATTCCATCTTGGGCAGCGCCTCGGTGATCGGCGGGGTATCCGGCAGCTCCTCGATGGATTCCTTGGTCACCACGGCCAGCCCCTTGAGCCGGCCGGAGGCGATATGCTCCTGGGCGGCGGCCAGACTCAGCGGCATGAAATCGATATGCCCGCCGAGCATGGCGGTGATGCCGGGGCCATCGCCACCGAAGGTGACGTTGCGCACGTCGAGGCTATCGACGGAGTTGATCATCGCCAGCACCGTGCTGGGCAGGCCCCCGGCGCCGGTGCCGCCCATACGCAACTCGCCCGGGTGCTCATGGGCGTACTTGAGCAGGTCGCCGAAGTTCTTCCATTCCTTGTCCGCCGGGGCGGCGATCACCACCAGGCCCTGGCCGATCACGTTGATCGGGGTCATGGCGCTGTAGTCGAAGTCGGCCAGGCCCATGATCGAATACAACTGCGGGTTCTCCGCACCGTAAAGCACTGTATAGCCGTTGGCCGGCTTCTGCATGACGGTGCTCATGCCGATCACTCCGGTGCCGCCGGGACGGTTGGTGAGTACGATGCTGGTACCCAGCGCCTCCTCGACGTGTGGCGTCAGACTGCGTGCGACGTTGTCGGTGGCGCCGCCCGCGCCCCACTGGATGATTCCCTCGATGTTGCGTTCCGGGTAGTCGGCGAAGGCGCTCGAAACGGCGGCCAGGGTGCCGGCCGAGATCGCCAGGCCGGTCAGTAGTTGCTTGATCATGAGCTGTTGTCCTCCAGACGGTGCGACGCTTTGTTGTTTAGAGTGTGTCCGGCATCGTCGCAATGGTATGCATTGTGTTCGATAGGCGAATCGTCGTCCTATCTGCGAACAAGCTAGAGACGGCTTGCGATGCTGTCAATCGTCGAACGCCCGACTAAGACCAATGTCGAATCAAATTTGGAACATCGTGCTAGAACTGGCCTGATGGCGCTTGAGGCCCCGATTCCAGAGGGCTCGCTGGGTGAGCGCGCTTGACAGGATTGTGCTCCAGCAGTCCATAATGCGAACTAAAGAACGCTATGCGAACAATGGGTCGTCCAGCGCCCGCTATCTTACAGTAGGGTATCAACGTCGACGACGGTATCTTGTCCGACAAATCAGGAGAGTATGTCATGCGAGCCATAGCCACCGTCTGCCTTAGCGGTGACCTGCGCAGTAAACTGGAAGCTGTCGCCCGCGCAGGCTACGACGGGGTGGAGATCTTCGAGAATGACCTGCTGTCCTTCGATGGCTCGCCACGCGACGTCCGCGCATTGTGCGAATCGCTCGGCTTGCGGATCGTCGCCTTCCAGCCGTTTCGCGATTTCGAGGCGATGCCCGAGCCGCAGCGCCGGCGCAATCTCGAGCGCGCCGAGCGCAAGTTCGATCTCATGGAGGAGCTGGGCACCGACTTCCTGCTGGTCTGCAGCAACGTCTCGCCGCAGTGCATCGACGACATGCAGCGGGTGGTCGACGACCTTCGCGAACTGGCCGAGATGGCCGGCCGGCGCGGCCTACGCGTCGGCTTCGAGGCGCTGGCCTGGGGGCGCCACATCAGCGATTACCGCGTGGCCTGGGAGGCGGTGAAGCGCGCCGATCACCCGGCGTTGGGGGTGGTGCTCGACAGCTTCCACATCCTGTCGCGCGGCTTCGAACTCGACACCATGGCGGGCATTCCCGCCGACAAGATCGCCTTCGTGCAGATCGCCGACGCGCCGCTGCTGGACATGGACGTGCTGCAGTGGAGCCGGCACTTCCGCTGCTTCCCCGGCCAGGGCCGATTGCCGCTCGAGGCGTTCATGCAGGCGCTGGCCAGGACCGGTTATAGCGGGCCGCTGTCGCTGGAGATCTTCAACGACGCCTTTCGCGCCGCGCCGAGCGACGCCACCGCCAAGGATGGGCTGCGCTCGCTGATCTGGCTCGAGCAATGCGCCGAAGGCGCGCCCTGGTCGCAGCCGGCCCCGGCGCAACCCGACTACAGCGGCATTCACTTCATCGAGTTCACCCTCGACGAGGACAGTGCCGCGCCGCTCGGCGAATTTCTTTCGGCGCTGGGCTTTCAGCACATCGGACGGCACCGCTCCAAGAACGTCGAGCTGTGGCGCCAGGGCGACATCCATCTGGTGCTCAACTTCGAGACCGACAGCTTCGCGCACACCTTCCGCCTGCTGCATGGCACCTCGGTGTGCGCGGTGGGCTTTCGGGTCAGCGATCTCGACACCGCCATGGCCCGGGCGCGGATCTATCAGGCGCCGCTGTTTCGCGGTCCGGTGGGCGAAGGCGAGATGCAGATCCCGGCGCTGCGCGGGATCGAGGGCAGCCTGGTCTACCTGGTCAACGATGCCCAGGCCCGCGACGTGCAGTGGCGAACCGACTTCACGCTGTTCGGCGACGGTCATGACGAAGGGACCGGGTTGACCAACGTCGATCACATGTCCTACGTCCTGCCGCCCACCCAGCAGCTCGGCTGGCTGCTGTTCTATCGCACCGTGTTCGGTTTCGCCGCCGGCAGCGAGCACGAGATAGCCGATCCGCGCGGCATGATGATCAGCCAGACGGTGACCAGTCCCGACGGCTCGATCCGCATTCCGCTCAACGTTTCGTCGGCCGCGGACACCCAGTCGGGGCGCTTCCTGTCGGAGCATCAGGGCGGCGTGCAGCAGATCGCCTTCGCCACCCGCGAGATATTCATGACCGTCGATGCCATGCGCGCGCGCGGCCTGCCGATGCTGCGCATTCCAGCCAACTACTACGACGATCTGGCGGCGCGTTTCGAGCTCGACGATGAACTCCTCGAGGCGATGCGCACGCGCAACATCCTCTACGATCGCAACAACGATGGTGAATTCTTCCACGCCTATACCGAGACCTTCATGGGACGCTTCTTCTTCGAGGTGGTCGAGCGGCGCGGCGATTATTCGCAGTTCGGCGCGGTAAACGCCCCGATCCGCCTGGCCGCGCAGGCGGCGCAGCGCTGAACGCAACCACGCTATGCAACCGGGAGCCCGCCAGGACGGCCCCGCAATGGAGGACGTGCATGAAACTCGGTTTGATCGGCAAGGCAATCATGAACTCCAGCTCGCCGGACCTGCACGTCCGGCTGGGCAAGCTGACGGGCATTCCCGCCAGCTACGATCTCTTCGATGCCAACGAACAACCCATCGAATCGCTCGACTGCCAGGTCCGTAAGGTAATGGCGCAGGGCTATCGTGGCGTCAACGTCACCTACCCCTATAAAGAAGCCGCGCTCCAGGTGGCCTCGGCGGTGGGCGAGGGCGCGCGGCTGGTCGGCGCGGCCAATACGCTGGTTTTCAAGGGCGCGACGATCCAGGCCGAGAACACCGACTTCACCGGTTTCATCAGTGGCTACCGGGCGACCCTCGGCGAGCGCCCGCCGGGGCGCGTGCTGCTGGTCGGCACCGGCGGCGTGGGCAAGGCGGTGGCCTTTGGTCTGGGCAAGCTGGGCGCCGAAGAGATCATCCTGCTCGACCTGGACCCCGAGAAGTCGCGCCGGCTCGCCGAGGAGCTCAAGCGCGCCGGCTTCCCCGCGTCGACGATCGCCGCCGAGGCGGTGGAAGCGACCGCGGCGCGCTGCGACGGCTTGGTCAACTGCACGCCGATCGGTCACGAGAAGAGCCCCGGCTGCCCGTTGCCCGGCTCGGCGATCCAGGCCCACCAGTGGATATTCGACGCCGTCTATGTACCGGCGGTGACCGAGTTCATCGCCGCGGCCAAGGCGGTGGGCGCGCAGGTGGTCAGCGGCGTGAGCCTGTTCGTGTTTCAGGGTGTCGATGCCTTCAAGTTCTTCTGCGAAGATGCTGACAAGCGGGCGTTGGTCGAGGAACAGGCCGCGGCGCTGTTTGCCCACTACAAGCGTGAACTGATGAAGGAGAACGAGGCATGAGTTCGTCCAAGGTGCTGGTCCTGCACGGTCCCAATCTCAACCTGCTGGGTACGCGTCAGCCGGAAATCTACGGCCACGAGACGCTGAACGACATCAACAACCGCCTGTACGAGAAAGCGGCGATGAACGGTTGGGATATTCGCTGCCAGCAGAGCAATCACGAGGGCGAGCTGATCGACGCCATCCACGCCGCGCGCACCGACGGCACCGTGCTGATCGTCATCAACCCGGCGGCCTACAGCCACACCTCGGTGGCGATTCTCGATGCCCTGAACGCCTTCGACGGCAAGGTCGTGGAGGTCCATCTGTCGAACATCCACAAGCGCGAGGCGTTCCGCCATCACTCCTACGTCTCGCTGCGCGCCGACGGCATCATCGCCGGGCTGGGCAGCCGCGGCTATCTGCTGGCGCTGGATGCGTTGCTCTGATTCACGGCGGATACCGCTTTCCTCAACCTCTCGAACCACCTTTCCATTCTCGTTTACTTTTACCGCCACGGCCTGTGCCGTGGCGGTTTTCGTTCGTCGCTAGAGCGACAGACGCATCGACAGGTCGATCGCCTCGAGATCCTTGGTCAGCGTACCGATCGAGATGTAATCCACGCCGGTCTCGGCGATGCGCGGCAGGCTGGCATGAGTGATGCCGCCCGAAGCCTCGAGTGCGCAGCGGCCTTCGACGATGCGTACCGCCGTGCACAGGGCATCGGTGTCGAAGTTGTCGAGCATGACCATGTCGGCCTGGGCCTCGAGGGCCTGCTGGAGTTCGTCGAGATTCTCCACCTCCACTTCGACGGGCTTGCCCGGCGCGAGCCGCCTCGCCATGTCGACGGCCGAAGCGATTCCGCCACAGGCCGCGATGTGGTTCTCCTTGATCAGAAAGGCGTCGTACAGGCCCATGCGATGGCTATGGCAGCCTCCGCAGGTCACCGCGTACTTCTGCGCCAGGCGCAGTCCGGGTAAGGTCTTGCGCGTATCGAGTAGTTTCACCGAGGTGTGCTTGACCATGTCTGCGTAGCGCCGGCTGCGGGTCGCCGTGGCCGAGAGCGTCTGCAGGAAATTGAGCGCGCTGCGTTCGCCGCTGAGCAGGGCACGGGCCGGGCCGGTCAGTTGGCAGAGCCGCTCATCCGGAGCGACGCGA
This sequence comes from Halomonas sp. HP20-15, assembly GCF_033446685.1. NCBI lineage: Bacteria > Pseudomonadati > Pseudomonadota > Gammaproteobacteria > Oceanospirillales > Halomonadaceae > Halomonas > Halomonas sp. HP20-15. The sequence continues at coordinate 28,400 of NZ_JAWQLY010000008.1, forward strand.
TCGCCATCGCTGACGCGCCAATCGAGGGTGACGCTCGGGTCGAGGCGCTTGAAAACGGCCTCGACCCAGGCGGTACCGCACACCACGGCGTTCTCCTTTGCCGTGATATGGGCTTGCGCCCGGCTCTGTAACGGGACGAGCTGGGCGGTGATGTCGCCTGTGCCTAGATCCTCGGCGAGCGCTGCCGTCACGTTGGCCTGCCTGTCGCGTTCGAGTCGTGCCTTGTCGAGGGTATGCATGTTCACTCCGAATCGGGGGGTGGCTGGCTACGCCAGGCCGAAGAAAATCACGATATTGACGCCGAGCACCGTGGTCAGCGTGCCGAAGACCACCCAGCGGTTGACGATCTCCGTGTCGCGCAAGAAGGCACAGGAGGCCAACAGCACGAAAAGCGGCGTGGTGGCCGCCAAGGGCGCGACGATGGTCAGGCTGCCGTGCTGCAGCGCAAGGTAGAGAAACACCGGGCCGAGGCTTGAGAAGACCCCCGCCAGCATGAAGAAGCCAAACTCCCGACGGGAGCAGCGGATGGCGCTGCGAACACCGCCGAGCAGGTAGAGCGAGGCAAACAGCCAGGAGGCGGTGGTGGTCACGGCGGAGGCGGTTACCGCATCGGTACCGGCGTCGATACCGACCTTGCGAAACACCACGGACACGCCATAGGAGAACGAGGCCGCCAGCGGGAAGAGTAGGTTAAGGCGCGAAACCTCGCCGGAACCGGACTCCTGGCTGCCGCCACTCTGTGCGCTGACGAGGAGGCTGCCCAGTAGCACCAGGCCGGCCCCGAGCAGTCCCGGCAGCGTCGCCGATGCATCGAGAAAGAGCATGGCCAGGGCGATCGATACGACCGGGTGGGTCAGCGTCAGCGGCGTGGTGATGCTGGCGCCCAGCCGTGCCATGCCCTGGAACTGGAACAGGCGTCCCAGCAGCGGCGCGAACAGGCCGGCCATCATGAAGAAGCGCCATTCCCTCCAATCGCCGAACTGCCATCCTTTCGTCAGCAGGCTCCAGCTCCACAACAGCGCCACATTGACCGATAGCGTGAGCCATAGCGCGGTGAACGAGGAGGCCGCGCCGACACCGATCCTTATCAGCAGGAAGGTGATCGCGAACATCAGCGCGGAGAGCAGCGCCAGGGCGATGGCGGCGATGTCGATCTCTCCCATCAAGCCGTTGTCCTCGTTTGGGCATTATGGCGGCCGAAAAAAAGCAGTACCGGCGGGCCCGTAGGGGCCGGTACTGCCGTATCGCGCGCCTGGACTTACGCTGCCGGTAGGTTGTGGCCGTTGGGCCGCAGGTGGGGGGAGGCCACGATGGCGATCGCTACGCAGACTATGGCGGCGGCAACCGCCCACCAACTGGGGGTGATGAACAACAGGCCGGCAATGCCGAAGCCGATTCTCGGCAGGGCGGCCAGACGCTGGCGCCAATAGCCTTCCACGGCGATGCTGAGGAACAGCACGCCGACGATGGCGGTGGCGCATGAGACGACGATATCGGTCCAGCCTCCCTCGAGCAGCAATCCCTCGCCATAGACGAAGGCGAACGGCACGATGAAAGCGGTGACCGCGAGTTTTACGGCGCCGAGCGCGATTTCCAGCGGCTTGGCATCGGCGATCGCCGATGCGGCGAAGGCCGCTACCGCCACCGGTGGTGTCATCGCCGAGAGCACCGCGAAATAGAGGATGAACATATTGGTCTGCAGGGTACTGAAATCCATGGCCGTGAGCGTGGGGCCGACCAGCACCGCGGCGAGAATGAACGCCGATGGCGTCGGCATGCCCATGCCGAGGATGATGGCCAGCACCGCCGAGATGACCAGGGCCAGAAAGGCGCTGTTGCCCGCCAGCAGGAAAACCAGGTCGGCGAACTTGCTGCCCAGGCCGGTCATCGATATGCCACCTATGACCAAGCCCGCTGCGGCGCAGGCGGCGACTACCGACACCATGCGTAGCGTCGTCACCGCCAGGGCGTCCCAGATCGCCCTGGGACCCATGCGGGTCGAGCTGCGTACCGCCGATACCATCAGCACTACTGCCGTGGCGACGGCCGCAACGTAGGTCGGCGAATATCCCATGAGCAGGGCCATCGACAAGGCCGCCAGAGGCAGGATGAAGAGCCCGCCGTTCTTGAGCGTTTTGCCCAGCGGCGCCGTTTCCTCCTTGGATAGCCCGCGCAGTCCCAGTTTCTGCGAACGCAGATGCACCTGGGTGTAGACGCAGAGGTAGTAGAGCAGGGCGGGTACCAAGCCGGCGATGGCGATATCGCGATATTCGATGCCGGTGTACTCGGCCATGATGAAGGCCGCCGATCCCATGACCGGCGGCAGCAGGCTACCGCCGGTGGACGCCGCGACCTCGACGCTGCCGGATAACGGTTTGCTGTAGCCGAGACGCTGCATGATGGGAATCGTCACCGAGCCAGTGGTGACGACGTCCGAGGTGGGGCTACCCGACATGGTGCCGTATAGGCCCGAGGAAATGACGGCGATCTTGGCCGGGCCGCCCACCCGCTGGCCGGCGATCGCCGACGAAAGGTCGTAGAAGAAGTCAGCGCCGCCGGCCTTGGCCAGAAAGGTGCCGAACATGACGAACAGGAAGGCGTAAGTTGCGGCGACCCGTAGCGGTACCCCGAACAGGCCGTCCGAGGTGAACATCATGATGTCGAGGAAGTGGTTGTAGCTCACCTCGCGGAAGCCGAGGGCCCCGGGCAAGGAATGTCCCAGCAGGTTGTAGGCCACGAAGACCAGCACGACGCTGGTCAGGCCGAAGCCCACGGTACGTCGTGTCGCCTCGATGGTCAGTACAAGCAGCACGCTGGCCGCGATCAGGTCGGGCATCTCCAGCGGGAACAGGAGCGTGATGCGCTCGGCGATCCGCTCGCTTTCCATGAAGAAATAGATCCCCGCGGCGATGCTGGCTGCGACGAACAGCCAATCGAGCATGCTGGGGCGATCCACGCGCGCCCCGGGGCCGGCGCTCACCGTGAGAAAGAGCAAGGCCAGCATGGCGGACAGGAACACCACGGTCATGACGTACAGATCGATGTACACCACCGTGGTGGTGTACACGACGGCCAGGGCCACCAGGGCGGCGCATCCGTGCACCGCCATGCCCAGCTTGCCCGTGAGAGGCCGCTTGGTGCCGGTCCCCAACAGAGTCGCTAGTTTTGAATTCATCGAAGGAACCTCTTGGCAACGATGCTCTACCGGTTAACGAAGACCCGCTTCTTTCAGGTAACGCAAGGCTCCATCGTGATAGGGAATGACTTCGACCGAGGCCATGATTTCGGGAGTCAGGCTCTTCATCGCCGGATGCACGTTGGCAATCTTCTCGTAGTTCTCGTATAGCGCCTTGGTCAGGTTGTAGGCGGTCTCGTCCTTCATGTCGCTGCGAACGGCGAGGGCGGCGCTGATCGACACCGTCGGCGTATCGTTGGGCGCCCATTCGTAGGCCCCGCCGGGGATGACGAAGGGCTGGGTGCCGGTCTTCGCGGTGACCGTGCTGATGGTCTCTTCGGATATGGGCAGTAGCGACAGATCGACACTGCCGCCGGCTTGCATGATCGAGCTCTGGCGCACGAACAGGCTGTTGAGGAACATGTCGATGCGCCGGTCCTGAATCAGGCTCGACTGCTCGCCGGACGCGGCGTAGATGATCTTTCCGCCCCAGCTTTCGACTTCCTCGGGGCTTGCGCCGATTGCGTCCAGCATGGCTACGGCGACGCTCGAGGCGATGTTGCCGCGCTTGTTGATGGCGATCGTGATGGGCGGCTTGACCTCGGCGATGTCCGCGAAGGTCTCGATGCCGTGCTCCTTGGCGAACTCCTCGCGGATGAATGCCTGCATCGGCGCCCAGGTATAGAGATAGGAAAGTACCCGGATGTCGTCCTTGGCCGGCTCGCGAAATGGCGCCTCGCCGTCACGCGCCAGTTGCAATACCGCGTCCTCGATGATCGCCAGGCTGGCGTCGCCGCGCTGCAATACCGCGACGTTGGCGATGCCGCCGCCCGAGGTCTGATAGGTCACGGTGGAACCGGGATACTCCGCCTTGAGCGCGGAATCGAGTCCGGCGCCGAGCAGCGACCACAGCCCGCCCGGCGAAGCGCCGGCCACCGTCAGGTTGTAGCTTTCGGCGGCGGGGGCTGTATTCATCATCAGGCCGGGGGCGACGAAAGCGGCGGCCAGTAGGGTCTTGCGGATTGATACTTTCATCTCTTCACCTTTTATTGTTGAGCCGGTCTTGCATCTTTTGGACGTTGTTGTTGTGTTGCTTGCCACTGACTCTGCAGGGGTCAGATCTTGAAGCTCTCCAGCGTGGCGGGGTGAAAGAGCTCCTCGGGAGCCAGCGGCCGGCAGGACAAGCCTTCCGCGTGGTGCTGCTTGAGAAACCGCTCCAAGGTGCGCCGATTGGGCTCGAAACCGTACGACCAGAAGTCATCGCCCATCAGCTTTCGCGCGGCCTGGAGCTGATCCTCGACGAAGGGCAGGGTCACCTTCGTGGCGGCAGTGTCGCTGAGCTTGGCCAGGGCCAGCGCCTTGGATTGCTCGAAGGCCTTGTAGACGGAAAACGGCAACCAGGGGTGTCGCTCGACCAGGGTCTTGCGGATACCCAGCAGATGCATGATCGGGAAGATGCCGGTGCGTCGGTACCAGTCGGACGCTGCCTGCTGCGGATCGGCATAGAGATAGCCGACGTGTGGGTGCCCGCGATCGAAGCAGGAGGGCGCGCGCGGCCCCATCACCGCGTCCAGCTCGCCCGAGGCCAGCATGCCCGAGAGGGTCTCGCCCGAGGGTATGTTTTCCACATGGACGCCCTCGGGCAGGTCGAGAGCGATCTTCTCGACCCGTCCCGGCTGCTCGTAGCCGCCACGCAGCCAGGTGACGTCGCTAGCTTTGAGGCCATGGTCCTCCTCGAGAAACAGCCGCGCCCAGACATTGGCGGTGAGCTGGTATTCAGGCACGCCGATGCGCTTGCCGCGTAGGTCGGCGGGGGTCTCGATGCCGCGGTCGGTGCGGATGTAGATCGAGGTGTGGCGGAAGGCGCGCGAGGGAAACACCGGCACGCCCACATAGGGGCAGTTGTCCGCGGCGGTCTTCACCGTGAAGCTGCTCAGCGATAGCTCGGTAATGTCGAAATCGGCATGGCGGAAGGCACGGAAGAATATCTCCTCGGGGTCGTGCAGCATGAACACCGGGTTCACGCCGTCGATCTGCACCTCGCCATCGATCAGGGGGCGCATGCGATCGTAGTTGCCCACGGCAATGGAGAGCTCTAGCTTGTTCATCGGCGGTCCTGAGTCATTGTTTATTGTCTTGTGGCCACTTATTTCCTGCGGCTACGCAAACAGTCACCGAGTCTCGGTGTCCGTCTCGGTCGTGTAGAGCTCGGCTTCCTCGGGAGCGGTGCCCAATTGCCGCCAGTCGGTCTCCTTGGGCACAACGCCCTGGAAGGATTTGAGCTTGTAATGGGGAATGCGCGGCTCGCTGGTGCCGATCGCCGGGCCACCCTGCTGCATGGTCTTGGCGGCCTGGACCATCTGGCGGCGGAACTCGACGATGGCCAGGTCGCTGGCGCCCAGCCGGTCATGGGAGCGGTCGGCTATGGGCCCCATGGTTTCCCACATGGCGATGTCCTGGTTGGGGATGCCCCGGATACCCGTGTAGCTGGTGCCGAGCTGCATGATCCGTCGATCCTGCCAGTAGTTGTTCTCGCGCGTGCGGAACTTGCGGAAGCGGGCGTCGAGGTCGATACCGATCTGCGTGCCGAGGAACTTGCGCCAGGACTCGGTATCCGGCGTCGTGGCCTCATCGCCCCAGGCGATGAAATGGAATGCGGTATGCGTATCGTCGATGGGCACGTGCAGAATCGCGATGTCGTAGAGATTGTTTGGCGGGATCTGCACGGTATAGGGCGCGATGAACAGTGTCGTGCGCACGTAGTCGTGGGTCTTGGCATCGGTGATCGGCCGGCGCAGCGCGGCGTAGCGAAAGCCAAAGCGGGTCTTCTGCAACTGCAGGCGTGGCGCCTTGTCCGTCGAGGGGCGCAGCCAGAGCTTGTCGTTGGCCTCGGCACCGCCGATGCGCGCCGGCACCATGTCGGTGGAGTGCAGCGACGAGGAGTGCGCCGAGTCGATGGCGCCTTCGAGGATCTGCGCCCAGTTGCAGTCGATGATCACCTTTGAGATCGATATCTTGGTTTCCGGCGTCGGCTGAAAGACCGGTGCCGTGAATTCCGGCTGCTCGTCGGCGGGCCCCATGTAGACCCAGACGAACCCGGCCTCCTCGTGGGTCGGATAGGCCTTGTGCTTGACCTTCTCGACCATCTTCGATTCCGCGGGCTCGGAAGCCATTTCGAGGACATTGCCCTCTACGTCCATTTTCCAGCCGTGATACAGACAACGCAGGCCACATTCCTCATTGCGTCCCAGCACCAGCGACGCGCGACGGTGCGGGCACATTTCGTCCAGCACCCCGACACGGCCATCGGTATCCCGGAATGCCACCAGATCTTCACCCAGCAGGCGCACCCTGATCGGGTCGCCGTCCGGTTCCGCGACCTCCTCTGTGAGGCACGCGGGCAGCCAGTGGCGGCGCATGATCTGCCCCATCGGGGCATCACCTTCGACAAGACAGAGGAGCTCGTTTTCTTGTTGAGTCAACATAACCAGAGATCTCCAGATTCATTGGTGCAGCATCTAAGCGTTGGTCGGCATAATACTTAGATATCTAAGTTATAGATCAAAGATAGTCCAAGCGATGGCGATATCAAACACGCCAAAAGTCGTATTTTGACGTCGCGCAGGAGCGACTTTGGTCTAGAAAAAGGCCCGATGCGTGAACCGCCCGAGGGAGTGTCCAGGCATGAAAAATGCCGCCATTGCGACGGCGGTTCGGCATGATTGGCGATAGGCGGCGTAGCGCCTATCGCGAGGTAATGCTGGTGACTACCGGCGGTTGGCCTGAGCGCGCATCTTCCATAGCTGCCACGGCCTTTCCACTTGACCTTCGGTCGACTCCATCGCTGTTCTGGCTTCGTCTCGGGTCAAGTATTCGACCGGGCCGAGGCGCAGGGCATCGGCCTGCAGGCGCGCATTCACCTCGACGTAGACTGCACGATAGACCGCTCGCTTGAGAGTCGGGCCGGTTACCGTCGCGCCGTGTCCGCGCATCAGCACGACATTGTTATTGCCCAGGGAGTGGGCGAGCGATTCGCCGAGCGGGGCGCTTCTGATCAGCAGATCCGTCGCCTCGCCGGCTACATCGCGAATCTCGAATATCGGAGCACCCTCGCCGAGAAAGCCGCTCATGTGACACATCGGCCTCAGCGGAGCCGACTTGACCGCGCTGAACGGCACCACCGAGGGCGAATGGCTGTGAACCACGGCCATGACATCCGGTCGTGCGCGATAGATCTCCCCATGGATGAAACGTTCGAGATAGACCTTGCGCCCGTCGGCATCGACGGGCGTGCCGTCGAGGTCGAATTCGATGATGTCCTCTGCGCCGACCAGGCCTGGCGCCATGTTGCGTGCGAGCAGAAAGCGCTCGGGGCGGTCGGGGTGGCGGGCGCTGACGTGGCCGAACGCATCGACAACGCCTTCGTTGAAGAGAATGTGGTTGGCATGGACCAGGTCCTGCAGAAGCTCGTCGATGTCCGGCGTTCCGGCAACGGCCTGCGGCGTATTGTTGTTCATCGCATATCCTTGGCTGGGTATGGGGTTTCGTCTGGTGGGTGCGTTACTCGTTGGCTTCCGCCAGGTTGCTGATAATGGCGAGCAGGGTGCGCCGGGTCGCCAGCAGGTCGTCGTCGTCGACGCCGCGCACCGCGCTATCGTTGACCGATTCGGCCAGCGGAATCAGGATCTGCTTGAGATCGCGGCCCTTCTCGGTCAGATAGATGTGGATGTTCTTGCGGTTGCCGTTGAGCTGGCGCCGCTCGATCAGGCCATTGGCCTCCATGGCCTTCAGAGCCGTGTAGGTGGTCGGCTCCATGAGACCGGCCTGTTCGCTGAGCTCACGCTGGGTGAGCCCCTCGGTCACCCACAGGATGCGCAGAAACGACCAGTGGCCGAAGCTGACGGAGTGATCCGCCAGCTTCGCCTGCAGGCTCTTGGTGAGTACGCGTCCGGCATCGCGTACCAGGTGGGCCAGACGGTCGTCGGGAACATCCTCCTGCCAGTGTCGGAGTACCGTTCTGGTCTCTTGGTTATTGCTTCGTCGGTTGCTTCGTGCCATCGCTGTTTCCTTGTGACGAGCCCATGGATCTTCCCAGCCAACGCCTACCTTAGCGCAGCGCGGTGGGGCAGTCCCACCTGCTGCGAGAGAGCAACCTCGCGACCGGTGGCCGAGGACTCGAGCATGCCCAGGCAGACTTCCATGGTCGCCAGTCCCCACTCACCGGAGTGGACCGGCGCTCGGCCGTGGCGCACGGCGTCGATCAATTCGTCGAGTACCTCGCGGCGCGGAATCGTCGGGGGCGCCAACGTCTCCAGGTAGCGCCGGCTATCCGCATAGACCTGTACGCCCTGCGGCGAGGGCCGCAGGTCGGCGTGATCGCAGGCCACCACGACGAAGCCGAAATGATTGTGGGTGATCCCCTCGAGGCGGCTATTGGCCAGCGACAGGCCCGCGCCATAGGTACGGGTGTTCTTGAGCGCAGCCTCCTCCTCGGGGCCATGCACCTGAGCGAGCTGTGCCCGGGCGTGACCGTACCGGTGCGGGTCGCGCGGTTGGCCCAGTTCGCCGGACCAGCCGCAGAATTCGTCGCTATCGAAATGCGCGAAACCGCTGTAGGTCATGTTGGCGAAGGCGCCGTCGTCGAAGCTCAGCAGTGCGCCGTAGGCGCCCTCGGTGGGGCGGGCGGCGTCCCACCGGCCGGTGATGGCGCGCACGCTACTGGCACGGCCACCACCGAGCAGGCGCACGATGTCGACCTGGTGCGCCGCCTGGCTGAAGACCACGCCGCCGCCGCTCGCGGTATCCAGCTCCTCCGGGCGTCGCGGTCGGTAGAGGAAATCGGTGAAGTTGAGCGCGTGGATCATCCGTACCGCGCCGAAGTCGCCGCTATCGATCAATTCGCGGGTCCGCAAGTAGGGGGCGTCGAAGCTATGGCTGTGTCCGACCATCAGCCAGCGCCCGGCCCGGCGCATCGCCGCGATCATGGCCTGGCAGTCCGCGAGCGAGAGCGCCATCGGCTTCTCGACCAGCACGTGCTTGCCGTGCGCCGCCGCCAATTCGACATGCTCGCGATGGAATTGGTGAGGCGTGGCGATGTAGACGGCTTCTACATCGGGGTCGGCGCACAGCTCGGCGACTTCGCTGTAGGTGGCGGCGGCGAAGTCGGCCGTGAACTGCCGGCGGGCATCTTCGCGGGGGTCGGCCGCCGCGACCAGGCGTATGCCGGGGTGCGCCGCGAGGGTCGGTAGCAGCAGCATGAAGCCGCGGCCCAGGCCGGCGATGCCGAGTTGCAAACGAGGCTCTGTCATATTCATCTCCGCGCGGTCGGTCGGCTTACTCCGGCAGGTCGATCACCAGCTCCGCCGAGCGGGCGCGCGAGACGCATACCATGATGTTGTCCCGGCGCTCGGCTTCGGAGAGCACTAGGTCGCGATGCTCCGCCTCGCCCTCCACCAGGCGCGTGCGACAGGAGCCGCAGGTGCCGCTTTCGCAGGAGTAGGGCACATGATGGCCATTGGTCCTCAGCGCTTCGAGGATCGAGACCCCCGCCGGGACCGGCACGGCCTCGCCGGTTGCGGAAAGGCGCACAATGAACGGCTTGTCGTCCTCCGTCGGCGCCGACTTGCGCGTGCCGAAATCCTCGAAATGCACGCTCGCCGAGGACCAGTGGCCGGTCATGTCACGTACCGCCTCCATCAGGCCGCGCGGGCCGCAGCAGTAGATGTGCGCTCCCTTGGGCTGCTCCAGCACCGGCCACAGGTCGTAGGCATTGTCGGGTTCGCCCTGGTCATGGTGGATTACCACCTTGCCGCGGTACTCGGGGCCGCTTAACTCATCGAGAAAGGCGGTCTGTGCCTCGTCTCGGGTGAGGTAGTAGAGCTTGAATGGCTTGCCGCCGGTGGCGCGCAGATGGTGGATCATCGCCATGATCGGAGTGATGCCGATGCCGCCAGCGATGAACACGTAGCGCGCCGGATTGCCCTTGAGCTCGAAGTCGTTGTGCGGGTCGGAGACCTGCAGCCTGTCGCCGACCCGGGTCTCGTCGATCAGGCTCTTCGAGCCACCGGTCCCGGTTTCCTCGCGCTTGACCGCGATCACGTAGCGGTGGCGCTCCTCGGGATCGTTGCACAGGGAGTAGCGACGCACCTGACCATTGGGTACGCGGATGTGGAGATGCGCCCCGGGTGTGAACTCGGGAAGCTCGGCGCCCTCGGAGTGCGCTAATTCGATGCGATAGATCCCTTCGGCGATCATGTCCAGCGCCGTCACTTCGAGTGCGCTCATGGGAACTTCGGCGGGAGTGCTAGCCATGGGGAACCCCGTTTTGTCATTGATGGCACAAAATGCTTTTATATCTAAGTATTTTCGACGGCAAAACGCAAGCAGGGGAAACATGCGACTTTAGCCGTGCGGATGAGGACGGCTCGGGCAAACGGCCAAGGCAACTAGCGGATGAAGGAGTGCGAAGCGATACGTCGAGCGGGCGAGCCGGGTTCACGGTCGCATGGGGCGGTCCATGAGCCGGGGGTTGCAAGGGTGTTGCGGGCACCGCGCAAGGCGCTGCCGCCCCGCACGGTGTCGCTTCAGCAGGTGGGGTCGAGCAGACGCCGGCTCGCTGCCAGCGCCCGGCGGGCTCGCGTCAAAGCGCTCACGCCGCGCTCGCGCAGTTCCTGAGTGGGGATCTCCAGGCTCAGCGGAACGTCGCTTGGCAGCACCGCCAACAGGCCGGCCAGATCGATGTCGCCCTCGCCGGGGAAGCAGCGCGCCTGACGGGCCTGGCGAATGATCTCGTCCATGGCGTCGGCGACCAGCGGGAAGTGATGCTCCTCGGGCGTGGCGGGGACCAATCGCAGCCCGACCTGGTCGTAGCCGGCCCGTGCCGCGACCTCGACCATCTCGGGCGGCGAGAGTTCGAGCACGGTCAGGGCGGCGAGTGAAAAGGAGCGTTCGTTCATGGTGTGTCTCGCGGTTCAGCCAGCATCCTTTCTAAGGAAGGCGTCGTCGAACTCCGCTGCATGACGCGCGATCCCGCTCCCTGCGGTTCGCCAAGGCTAGAGCATGGGCAGCCGTTGCGCCTCGATGAACCACAGCAGAGTGCTCACGGTGACGAACGACAACAGCGTGGCGAGCATCAGCGAGGCGGTACACAGCTCGCCGTGTCCGTAGCGCTGGCCGAGGATCGGGTAGACGCTGAGCATCGGCACGCTGGCGAGGATGACCGCCGCCGTGGCCAGCGCCGGGTCGAGCGGCGGCAGCCACAGCAGCATCAGGAACACCGCCAGCGGATGCAGCAGCAGCTTGGCGAACACCACCTGGCTGACCTCGGAGAGCATGCCGCGCAGCTGCAGCCCGTAGAGGCTGCCCCCGACCACGAACAGCGCCGTGGGGCCTGCCGCGGTGGCCAGCATGTCGATGGTCTTGAACACCGGGGCGGGTAGTTCGAGCCCGCTGACGGCGATGACCAGGCCGCTGAAGATGGCGATCAGGATCGGGTTGCGGGTCAGGCGTCGCAGCGTCTTGAACAGGGCGGTCCAGAACGAGCCACCCTGTTGTCGGCCGGCCTCGGCCAGCGCCAGGGCGGTGGGAATCATCAGCAGGTTTTCCACCACCATGTTGAGCGCCATGGCGATCGCCGCGGTGGGGCCGACGACCATGGCGGCGATCGGATAGCCGATGAAGCCGCTATTGGCCGACGAGGTGCCGAGGGCGAAGATCGCGCTCTCGCCGAGCGGCTTGCCGCGCAGCCGGGCGAAGCCCAGGGCCGCGGCGAATAGCGCCCCCGAACCGAGCCCGCAGGCCGCCAGGTAAACGGGATTGAAGACCTCGTCGATCGGCCGCTGGATCAGCGCGCGGATGATCAGCGCGGGCAGCGCGAAACTGATCACGAAACCGCCCAGGCTCTGGACCTGGCCCTTGTCGAGCAGGCGTGTCATCACGGCCAGGTAGCCGATACCGATCAGCAGGAAGATCGGTGTGGTGATGGCGAAGATTTCGAGCACGGCAACGTCCTTGTCGAGCGAGTCACTCGGAGAAAAGCTGCGATGACTGGCTGCAATGCGAGAGTTCCTCGACGGCCTGCAGCAGCTTGGGGGCCAGCTCGTGCATGCGGCTTTCGGTGAGCCGCACGCTGGGCCCGGCAACGCTGATCACGCCGATCGGATGACGCTTGATGGGGTGGCGAATGACCGCGCCGAAGGCCGAGGTGCCCAGCGCCGAGCTGTCGACGCAGCAGGTGTAACCGCGCTCCCGAGCCAGCGCCAGACGCTCGAGCAGCTCGGCGTCGGTGCGCGGCGCGTTGGGACCGAAGCGCTCGGGATCGTCGTCGCCCTGTCGGGCGAGTAGGGTCAGGGCGGTGCGGTCGTCCAGGCTGGCCAGCCAGGCCTGCCCCGAGGCGGTATAGCGCAGCGGCGCCTCGCGGCCCATGTCGGGGTCGTAGCGTAGCCCGGTGCGCGTGCCCTGGGCCTTGGCGATCCAGGTCTGACGATCGCCTTCGATCACCCCCAGGCGCACCAGTTCCCCGGTCTCGGCTGCCAGTCGGTCGAGAATGGGCTGCAGTACGTCGCTGGCGCCGGTGCTGCCCAGGTAGCGAAAGCCCAGTGCAACCAAGCGGGTCGATAGCCGGTAATGGCCGGTGCGGCTTTCCTGACGGGCGTAACCCAGCCGGATCAATTCGTTGCAGATGCGATGCGCGGCGCTCTTGGGAATGTCCAGGCGTTCGGCCAGCCGCTGCAGGGGAATGCCGTCGGGTTCGCTGGACAGGGTCTCGAGTACCCGCAGCGTGCGTTCGATCAGGCTGCCTGCCATCTATCCTTCCTTTCATGACGACGCTTGAAGCGCGGTGAGACGTCAACTGACCTGGATGGCGATCTGGCGGGTCTTCTCCTGCAACAGCGGCAGGAAGCGCTCGGTGAGCGTGGCCAGGTCGATACGGGCGGCGTTGGTGCTGACGTTGATGGCGCCGAGCAGCTTGCCGTTGGCGTCGAACGCCGGCACTGCCAGCGAGCGCAGCGCCGAGTCGAGTTCCTGGTCGACGATGCAATAGCCCTGCTGGCGGACCTGGCGCAGCCGCACGCGGAGTTCGTCCTTGTCGACGATCGAGCGTTCGGTATAGCGCTCGAGCGTGGCCGTCTCGAGCAATGCCTCGAGCTCGTCCTCGGGCAGTTGCGCAAGCAGCACGCGCCCCATCGAGGTGGCGACTGCCGGCAGCCGGGTGCCCACCGACAGGGTGATCGCCATCAGCCGATGGGGCGCCGCCGAGCGTGCCACGTAGATCACGTCGCTGCCGTCGAGCACGCCCAGCGACGACGATTCGCCGATCTGTGCGGTGATGTCCTCGAGGTGCTGCTGGATCACCGTGCGGTAGTTGTTGGCCGACAGGAACGCGTAGCCCAGTTGCAGGGTTCGCGGCGCCAATTCGAAGTGGCGGTTCTGCTTGCGCACGTAGCCCAGCGAGTTCAGGGTCAGCAGGAAGCGCCGCGCCCGGGCCCGGTTCATGCCGGTCTTGGCGGCGACCTCGCTCAGGGTCATGCGCGGGTTGGCGTGATCGAACGCCAGGATGACATCCAGGCCGCTGGCCAGCGCGGTGACGAAGTCTCGATCGTCGGGACTCAGGGGCTCATCCTTCATGTGCGTCGTCATGGCGCCACTATTCCTGTGTTGCGTTATAGAAAACAGCGCTGTGCTGTGGACCCGGAGACGTTGTCGGCAGGTCGCTGTGACTCTAGCATAGAGTTCGAATTGCGAACACGTGTCCGCCAATTCGCCATTAGTGGCATGCCAACTGGAGAAAAGCGCATGTATGACCTGCTGTTACGCCATCCTTTCATGAGCGATACCGGGCGCGAGGCGTGCCAGGCAACGGCGCTGGTGCGGGCGATGTGCGACGTCGAGCTGGCGCTCGCCGCCGAGCAGCAGGCGCTCGGTCTGTTGCCGGCGGGCAGCGCCGAGGCCATAGCCGCGCAGCTCGACGAGGCCGACTTCGACATCGCTGCGCTGGCGCGGGAGACCGCCAAGGGCGGCAATGCGGCGATTCCCTTCGTCAAGCAGGCCCGGGCGGCGCTCGCCGACGACCTGAAAGGCCATTTTCATCGCGGCGCGACCAGCCAGGACATCGTCGACAGCGCGCTGATGCTGCTGCTCAAGCCGCGCCTGCAGCGTTGCTCGCAGCTGGTCTGGCAGAGTCTCGCCGATGGCGCGGCGCTGATGCAACGTCACCGCGACACGCCGATGGTCGGGCGCACGCTGATGCAGCAGGCACTGCCGATCACCTTCGGCGCCAAGATCGGCCAATGGCTGTGGGGGCTGCATCAGGCTCGCCAGCGCCTCGATACGGCGATCGACAGCGGCCTCTACCTGCAGTTCGGCGGCGCGGTGGGCGTGCATTCGGGGCAAGGCGAGCACGGCGTCGCGCTGATGACCGGCATGGCCCGGCGGCTGGGGCTCAGCGAGCCCTGGTTGCCGTGGCACACCGACCGTCAGCCGATCCATGCCCTGGGCTGTGCGCTGGATGGCGTCGCCGTGGCCGCCGAGAAGATCGCGCTGGATGTGGCGCTGATGACCCAGACCGAGGTCGGCGAACTGGCCGAGCCGGCCGAGGCCGGGGTCGGCGAATCGTCGTCGATGCCGCACAAACGCAATCCGGTGGGCTGCGCGCGGATCCGCGCCGCGGCGCGTCAGATCCACGGCGCCTTGGGCGTGCTCGCCAATGCCGGCGCCCAGCCGCTGGAGCGTGGGCTCGGCGAGTGGCACGCCGAATGGGCGCCGCTGGTCGATGGCGTGCTGCTGCTGGAGGGCGCGCTGGAAACCCTCGGCCACTTGCTCGGCGGGCTGGAGGTCGACGAGCAGGCCATGGCGCGCAACCTGGCGATGACCGGCGGGGCGATCATGGCCGAGCCGGCGGCACGCGTGCTGCAGACGATCCTGAGCAGCGACGACGCCAAGCTTGTGGCCCGCGAGGCCAGTGAAACCGCGCGCCGCGACGGTGTCGCCTATGCCGACGCGCTGTTGGCCCACGCGCGGGTCGCGGGCAGCGCCGCCGAAGCCTCGGCGCTACGCCAGGCGGTACGGCCGGAATTATACATTGGTAGTAGTCGGCAGCTCGTCGAACGCGTCGCTGAGCGTCTCGGGCGGAGATAAGCCATTTTTTTTAAAAGCTATTTTCTATTCCAAAGGAAGATCGGCGGGCCGCGCAAGCGGCCCGTTCGCGTTTGACGCATCGCGTCGTTCTGGATTAGCTTGTTCGTATTACAAACCTGTGTTCACTAAGCGAACATTATGCGTTGAGAGGCGACATCATGGCCGAATTCCTCAACCTGCATGACGCGGTGGCGCGCTACGTCGACGACGGCGCCACCGTGGCCATGGAGGGCTTCACCCACCTGATCCCCTTTGCCGCCGGGCACGAGATCATCCGCCAGGGCAAGCGCGACCTGACCCTGATCCGCATGACCCCCGACCTGATCTACGACCAGCTGATCGGCGCCGGCTGCGTCAAGAAGCTGATCTTCTCGTGGGGCGGCAACCCCGGCGTCGGCTCGCTGCACCGGTTGCGCGACGCGGTGGAGAAGGACTACCCGCATCACGTGGAGATCCTCGAACACAGTCACGCGGCGATGGCCTGCGCCTACGAGGCCGGCGCCTCGGGGCTGCCGCTGGCGGTGCTGCGCGGCTATGTGGGTAGCGACCTGCCCAAGGTCAACGATCAGATCAAGTTCATCGAATGTCCGTTCAGTGGCGAGAAGCTCGCCGCGGTGCCGTCGATCCGCCCCGATGTCAGCGTGGTGCATGCGCAGAAGGCCGATCGCAAGGGCAACGTGCTCGTCGAGGGGATCATCGGCGTGCAGAAGGAGGCGGTGCTGGCGGCCAAGCGCAGCATCGTCACCGTCGAGGAGATCGTCGACGAGCTTGGCGCCACGCCCAACGCCTGCGTGATTCCCGGCTGGGCGATCAGCGCCGTGGCGGTGGCCGAGAAGGGCGCCTACCCGTCGTACGCCCATGGCTACTACCCGCGCAACAACCGCTTCTACAAGGAGTGGGACGCCATCGCCCGCGACCGCGACGCCTTCAGCGAATGGCTCGAGAAGAACGTCTTCAATGCGGGAGGAAACGCCTGATGACCACCGAATACACCGCCGCGGAAATGATGACCGTGACCGCCGCCCGCGCGCTGGGTAACGGCAGTACCTGCTTCGTGGGGATCGGCCTGCCTTCTGAGGCGGCCAACCTGGCGCGGCTGACCCACGCGCCCGACGTGGTGCTGATCTACGAGTCCGGCACGCTGCAGACCAAGCCCGAGGTGCTGCCGCTGTCGATCGGCGACGGCGAGCTGTGCGAGACCGCGCTGACCACCGTGTCGGTGCCCGAGATGTTCCGCTACTGGCTGCAGGGCGGCAAGGTCGACGTGGGCTTTCTGGGCACCGCGCAGATCGACCGCTACTGCAATCTCAATACCACCCTGATCGGCGACTACACAGCGCCCAAGGTGCGCCTGCCGGGCGGCGGCGGAGCGCCCGAGATCGCCACCAACGCCGGCGAGATCTTCATCACCCTCAAGCACTCCAAGCGCACCTTCGTCAGCGAGGTGGACTTCGTCACCACGCTGGGCTTCGGCCGTGACGGCAAGGGCCGCGACGGCGTGCCCAACATCGGCAAGGGCCCGACCCGGGTGATCACCGACCTGTGCGTGATGCGCCCCGATCCCGACACCAAGGAACTGGTGGTCGTCTCGCTGCACCCCGGGGTCAGCGCCGAGCAGGTCCAGGAAGCCACCGGCTGGGAGATCCGCTTCGCCGAGACGCTCGAGACCACCGATGCGCCCAGCGAGAATGAGTTGACCGTATTGCGTGAACTCAAGGACAGGACCGATCGCCACCATGCGGGAGAATAAGCATGACTGACGTCTATCTGTGTCATCCGATCCGCTCGGCGGTCGGCAAGTTCGGCGGCGCGCTGGCAAGCGTGCGCCCAGACGATCTCGCCGCGGATATCTTCCGCGTACTGCTGGCACGGGCGCCGGATCTCGACCCGGCGGCCATCGACGATGTGATCATGGGCTGCGCCAACCAGGCCGGCGAGGATAACCGCAGCGTGGCGCGCATGGCGCTGCTGCTCGCGGGGCTGCCGACCAGCGTGCCCGGCACTACCATCAACCGGCTGTGCGGCTCGAGCATGGACGCCATCGGCACCGCGGCGCGCGCCATCCGCGCCGGCGAGGCCGAGCTGATGATCGCCGGCGGCGTCGAGTCGATGTCGCGGGCGCCGTACGTGGTCGGCAAGGCGCCCTCGGCGTTCTCGCGCGGCCAGGTGATGGAGGACACCACCATCGGCTGGCGTTTCATCAACCCGCTATTGAAAGAACAGTACGGGGTCGACTCGATGCCCGAGACGGCCGAGAACGTCGCCGAGCAGTTCAACATCTCCCGCGAGGATCAGGATCAGTTCGCCTACACCTCGCAGCTCAGGACCAAGCAGGCCCAGGACAGCGGCCGGCTGGCGCGCGAGATCGTGCCCATCGAGATTCCCCGGCGCAAGCAGGAGGCGCTGGTCTTCGATACCGACGAGCACCCGCGTGAGACCACCCTCGAGAAGCTCGCCACCCTGCCCACGCCGTTCCGCGCCGCCGGCTCCAGCGTGATGGGCTCGGTCACCGCGGGCAACGCCTCGGGCGTCAACGACGGCGCGGCGGCGATGTTCGTCGCCAGCGAGGCGGCGATGAAGCGCCACAACCTGGTACCGATCGCGCGCATCCACGGCATGGCCACCGCCGGCGTCGAGCCGCGGATCATGGGCATCGGTCCGGTGCCGGCGACCCGCAAGCTGCTCGCGCGGCTGAATATGTCGCTCGACCAGCTCGACCACATCGAGCTAAACGAGGCCTTCGCCTCGCAATCACTGGCCTGCCTGCGCGAGCTGGGCATTGCCGACGACGACCCGCGCGTCAATCCCAACGGCGGGGCGATCGCACTGGGCCATCCGCTGGGCATGTCCGGGGCGCGCATCATCACCGCGGCGGCCCACGAGCTTGCGCTAAGCGACAAGCGCTTCGCGCTGTGCACCATGTGCGTGGGCGTGGGACAGGGGATTGCCACGGTGATCGAGCGGGTCTGACGCAAGAGAAACGAGGGAAGAGCGAAGATGGAAGAAGAAAGGGGAACACCGAAGAGCTCCTCGTCCAGGTGCGCAGCACCGGTCTTCCGTCTTAAAGCGGCGAAGCCGCGTTCTTCGATCTATGTCGAACAAGGCGCCAGGCCTCGCGTCGGCGCTTTGCCGTAGGAGAGTTTGAATGGCATTTCTCGACATCAATGGCCGCAGCGTCGCCTATCGCCTGCTGGGCAGCCAGGCCAACCCGCTGGTGATGCTGGCGCATCCGCTGGGCATGACCCAGGCGGTGTGGGACGACCTGTTGGCCCGGTTGTTGCCGCGCTATCGCGTGCTGACCTGGGACCTGCCGGGGCACGGGGCCAGCGAGGCCTGGCCCGAGCGGGGCGGCGACATCACGCCGGCCGACCTGGCGCTCGAGGCGCTGGCCCTGGCGGATCACGCTGGCGCGGGTCGCTTCCACTTCGTCGGCACCTCGATCGGCGGGGTGATCGGCCAGCAACTGATCGCCGCCCACGCCGAGCGGTTGGCGTCGGCGACCCTGACCAATACCGGGGCGGTGATCGGC
The DNA here is from genome assembly GCF_033446685.1 of Halomonas sp. HP20-15. Taxonomy (NCBI): domain Bacteria; kingdom Pseudomonadati; phylum Pseudomonadota; class Gammaproteobacteria; order Oceanospirillales; family Halomonadaceae; genus Halomonas; species Halomonas sp. HP20-15. The sequence goes on from NZ_JAWQLY010000008.1 coordinate 47,239, forward strand.
AACGCCGAGCTGTGGAACACCCGCGCGCGACGCGTGCGTGACGAGGGCCTGGCGGCGATGGCCGGGGAGATCGTGCCACGCTGGTTCGCGCCGGCACGGGTCGCGGCCGATCCGGCACTCAAGGCCGGCTGGTGCGTGCAGATGGGGCGTGGCGACGATGAGTCCTACGCCCGGCTGTGCGAGATGCTGGGGTGCGACACCTTCACCGGCCGGCTGCACGACAAGACGGTCAGGATCCAGTTGCTCGGCGGCAGCGAGGATCTGGCCACGCCGCCGGCGACGCTCGAGGCGCTGGCCGCGGAGTGCGACGGCGCGCCCCTGGAGATCTTCGACGCCGTCGGCCATGTGCCGTCGGTGGAGGCGCCCGAACGGCTGGCGGCCGTGCTGCTGGCGACCTGGGCCGTGGCGCTGGACGATGTCGGCGAGCGCGGCGTCGACTACGCGACGGGCCTGGAAACCCGCAAGCAGGTGCTCGGCGAGGAGCACGTGGCCCGCGCCTCGGGCAAGGCGACCAGTCTGGACGCGCCCTTCCAGCAGATGATCACGCGCCTGGCCTGGGGCGAGCTGTGGAGCAACGACGACCTGACCCGCCGCGAGCGCAGCATGATCACCACCGGTATTCTCGCCGCGCTGGGTCGCGAGGAGCTACAACTGCATCTCAAGACGGCCCGGCGTATCGGCCTCAGTGAAGCCGAGTTGCGCCAGGTGCTCATGCATGTCGCCATCTATGGTGGCGTGCCGGCCGCCAACCATGCGTTTTCGCTGGCCAAGCAACTGGGCTGGGGCAAGGCGCCCTGAAGGTGCGTCTCGGCAGAAGTTCGTCAATCGAACTAACGTTCGTCTAATAGACGAACCATGGTTTAACCGCAAAGATGAAAGTCGATGGGTTTCATCGCCAAATAACAAGGGATTCCCCATGAACCGTACCTTCACCCGCGCCATGCTGGCCCTGTCCGTTACCGGGCTGGCCGTCGCCGCTACCTCCGCCCAGTCCGCGACAACCTTGCGCTTCTCGCACTTCTGGCCGGAAGTCTCCACCATCAACAAGCAGGTTTTCGCGCAGTGGGCCAAGGCGGTCGAGGAGGACTCCAGCGGTGAGCTGCGTGTTCAGCTCTTTCCTTCGCAGACCCTGAGCCAGGCCGACGAGACCTACAGCGCTACCGTCAACGGCATCGCCGACATCGGTGTCACCGCCCAGGGCTATACGGCCGGGCGCTTCCCGCTGAGCCAGGTCGTCGAGCTGCCCGGGGTTTCCGACTCGGCGCCGCAGGGGGCCTGCGTACTGCAGACACTTTATGACGACGGCCTGATCGATCAGGAATACGACGACTCGCACGTATTGTTTATGTTCACCACCGGGCCGGGCTACCTGCATACCAAGGACACCAACGTCGAGAAGCCTAGCGATCTCGAGGGACTGCGCATGCGGCGTCCCACCGCGGTGGCCGGCGACATCCTCGAGAACATGGGGGCGCAGCCGGTGGGCATGCCCGCTCCGGACATCTACACCTCGCTGCAGCGTGGGGTGATCGACGGACTGAGCATTCCCTGGGAGGGCATCAAGAGCTTCCAACTGGGCGATCAGCTCAACTACCACACCCAGGTACCGTTCTACACGCTGATCTTCGTCGCCACCATGAACCAGTCCGCCTACGAGCGCCTCACTCCCGAGCAGAAGCAGGCGATCGACGAGAACTCCGGCATGAAGTGGGCCGAGAACGCCGGTCAGGTCTTCGCTGCCGAGGACGAAGCGGGCCGCAAGAACGCCGTGGAGAAGGGCGAGACCATCAACGTGATCGACAACCCCTTGGAGAACCCCGACTGGCAGAAGCCGCTCAAGGATGGCATCGAGGGCTACCTGAGCGACCTCGAATCGCGCGGTCTCGACCAGGCGCGTGACGTCTACCAGGCCGCGCTCGACGCCAAGCAGGCCTGCGTCGCGCAATCTTCCTGAACGCAGGATCCTGACCCGAGGAGACAACCATGCAGCAAGGGCTCATTCGCTTCAGTCGTTGGCTGGAGGCCCTGTGCCGGCTGATTGCCGGCATTGCCCTGGCGGGGATGCTGGCGGTCACCGTCGTCGACGTGCTGCTGCGCTACGGCTATCGCCTCAGCGACGGGGCGCTTAACTGGAGCGTGGTGGGCAGCGTCGAACTTGTCAGCTACCTGATGCTGTTCGCCCTGCTGGCGGCGATGGCCGCCAACGTCGAGAAGGGGCAGGTGGTGGTCGAGGCGTTCAGTCATCGCCTCGACAATACCCTCAAGACCCGCCTCAACGGCTTCTACCTGCTCGGCTTCACCGCGCTGGGGCTGGTGGTGGCCCTCGGCCTGTGGGACGCGGCGGTCAGCGCCGGGAAACACGGCGAGGTCACCCAGGACCTGCGCCTGCCGATGGGACCGATCTACGCGACGGCGGCCGGCTTGAGCCTGCTGCTCGGCGTGCGCAGCCTGGTCTTCGCCCTGTTGGGCCTGCTGTTCAACTACCGCGTGGCATCGATCGAGGAGATCTGAGATGGCAAGTGAAACGATCGGCGCGCTGGGCCTGGGCCTGCTGCTGGTGCTGATGATCCTGCGCGTGCCGGTGGCGCTGACCATGCTGATCATCGGCGTGGGCGGCTTCTCGCAGGTGATCGGCTGGGACGCGGCGATCTCGATGGTCAAGTCGGTGCCGGTCGAGGTGCTGACCAACTACAGCTTCAGCGCCGTGCCGATGTTCATCCTGATGGGCGTGCTCGCCGCGCACTCGGGCATGGCCGGCAAGCTGTTCGAGTCCACCCGCGTCATCTGCGGCGGCTGGAAGGGCGGCCTGGCGATCGCCGCGGTGGGCTCGTGCGGGATCTTCTCGGCGATCTCCGGCTCGTCGCTGGCCACCGCCAGCACCATGACCCGGGTCGCGCTGCCCGAGATGGAGCGCTACGGCTACAACCGCGGGCTGGCCACCGGCGCGCTGGCCGCCGGCGGCACGCTGGGCATCATGATTCCGCCGAGTATCGCGCTGCTGATCTACGCCATCCTCACCGAGCAGTCGGTGGGCGACATGTTCATGGCCGGGCTGATCCCCGGGCTGATGGGCCTGCTGTTCTACTCGCTGACGGTGACCGTGATGATGCGCCTCAAGCCGTCGCTGGCGGTACCCGGCCAGCCGACCGGCTGGGCCGAGAAGCTCGCCTCGCTGGCCGGGCTGGTGCCGTTCTTCGCGGTGTTTTTGCTGATCATCCTGGGCATCTACTTCGGCTTGTTCACCCCCACCGAGGGCGCCAGCGTGGGCGCCTTCGCCACCCTGGTCTACGCGCTGGCCAAGGGTATGCGCGGCGCCGGGCTGTGGCAGGCGATCCAGGAGACCCTGGCGCTGTCGACGGTGGTGTTCTTCATGCTGGTGGGCGCCGAGACGCTGGGCTACTTCATCTCGGTGTCGCGGATCTCGTTCTCGATCTCGGATTACCTGTTCAGCCTGCACCTGGCGCCGATCGTCGTGCTGCTGTGCATCCTGGCGATGTACTTCGTGCTCGGCATGTTCATGGACGCCATCGCCATGCTGGTGATCACCGTGCCGGTGGTCTATCCGATCATCCAGGCGGTGGGCATCGACCCGGTGTGGTTCGGGGTGATCACGGTCCTCACCGTGGAGCTCGGCCTGATCACCCCGCCGGTGGGCATGAACGTGTTCGTGATCAAGGCGATGGCCCCGCATGTCGGGCTGGGCGAGATCTTCAAGGGGGTGACACCGTTCATCGTCTCGGACTTCGTGCGTCTGACGCTGCTGATCCTGTTCCCGGTGCTCAGCCTGTACCTGGTCACGGGGTAGCGTCCTGAACGACGCCCGATAAGCGCCGGCAAGGAGAGACGCCGACGGCCTGCCGTCGGCGTCTCTCCTTGCCGGCTATGTGCCGGCAATGGCCGCGACAATGCTCTCGCAGAACCAGTGCTGGGCCGGGGAGCGGGCGGTGTGGGCCTGCCAGTGCAGCGCGACTTCGAAGGGCGGCACCTCGAACGGCAGATCGAGGACCTTGAGCGGGGCCTCGCGGGCGAAGGTACTGGCGATCTGCTCGGGCAGGATGGCCAGCAGATCGCTCTTCTGGAGAATGCGCGGCAGGCTCGAGAAGTGCGATACCTTCAGGCTGACCTTGCGCTGCAGCCCCTGTTCGCGCAGCACGTCCTCGGCCAGGCCGTGCCCGGTCGAGGCGGCGACCACGGCGTGGCGGGCCTGGATGAACTGCTCCAGGCTCAGGGAATCGCCGATCGTGCTGTGGTCGCGGTTGAGCAGGCACACGTAGCGTTCGTCACTGAGCACAACCCGACGCTCGATGCTCGCCGCGGCGATCGGTCGGCTGCAGATGACCGCGTTGACCTTGCCGGTGGCCAGCCAGTCCTCGGCCTTGTCGATCTCCAGAGGGACGACTTCGAGCTCGATCTCGGGCGCCTGGGCATGCAGGTGGGCGAGGATGCGCGGTAGCAGCGCCATTTCGCCGAGATCGGTCAGGGCCAGGCGAAAGCGCCTGCGGGAATGGCGGGGCTCGAACTCCCGGTTGCCCTCCAGCACGCTGTCGATCTGGGCGAGTGAATCGCGCAGCGCGGGATAGAGCTGGATGGCGGTGAAGGTGGGCTCCATGCCGTCGCGGGAGCGCACGAACAGCCGATCGCCGAACAGCTCGCGCAGACGCGCCAGGGCGTAGCTCACCGAGGGCTGGGTGACGTGCAGACGCTCCGCGGCCAGCGTCACGCTGCGCGCAGCGTAGAGCGTGACGAAGACCCTCACCAGGTTGAGATCGACGGTCGCCATAGAATAAATACTATCTATTTACGGTAGAAAATCTATTGATTTGATCGATTCTAGCAGGGTGAGTAGCTTGAAATCACAATGATTTCGGAGCCTGTCATGCCCACCGTGCATTCCGTCACCTATCAGCTCCTGCGCCGCCAGGGCCTGAGCGTCGTCTTCGGCAATCCTGGTTCCAACGAGCTGCCGTTCCTCAAGGATTTTCCCGAGGACTTTCGCTACATCCTCGGCCTGCATGAAGGCGTGGTGGTCGGCATGGCCGACGGCTACGCCCTGGCCAGCGGCCGGCCGGTACTGGTCAACCTGCATGCCGCGGCGGGCACCGGCAACGCCATGGGCGCGCTGACCAACGCCTGGTACTCGCACTCGCCACTGGTGCTCACCGCCGGCCAGCAGGCGCGCTCGATGGTCGGGGTCGAGTCGATGCTGGCCAATGTCGATGCGCCCTCGCTGCCGCGACCATTGGTCAAGTGGAGCTACGAGCCGGCTTGTCCCGAGGACGTGCCGCGTGCGCTCAGCCAGGCGATCCACATGGCCAACCTGCCTGCCAAGGGGCCGGTCTACGTGTCGGTTCCGCATGACGACTGGGCACGCGAGGTCGCCGAGGATGCCGCGCTGGTCACCCGGCGCGACGTGGAGCATGCCGGCACGCCTTCGGAGACCCAACTGGCCGGTCTGGCCGAGCGCCTCAATCGGGCGCGCAACCCGGTCGTGGTGCTGGGCCCCGAGGTCGACGCGGAACATGCCAACGGCTTGGCCGTGAAACTGGCCGAGCGCCTGCGCATGCCGGCCTGGGTGGCGCCGTCCGCCTCGCGCTGCCCGTTCCCGACCCGTCATGCCTGCTTCCGTGGCGTGCTGCCGGCGGCCATCTCGGGAATTTCCGACAAGCTGGAAGGCCACGACCTGATCCTGGTCGTCGGTGCGCCGGTGTTCCGCTATCACCAGTACGCACCGGGCCGCTACCTGCCCGAGGGGGCCGAGCTGATCCATTTGACCAGCGACGCACAGGAAGCCGCGCGGGCGCCGATGGGCGATGCCCTGGTCGGTGGGTTGCTCGCCACGCTGGAAAAGCTGCTGCCGGCCCTCACGCAGAGCGAGCGGACCATGCCCGAACCGTTGCCGCTGCCGCGGCCGGTGTCGGACGAGCCCGGCCGCCTGGCCCCCGAGAGCGTGTTCGACGCGCTGGACGAACTGGCCCCGGCGGATGCGATCTTCGTCAAGGAGTCGACCTCGACGGTCACCGCCTTCTGGCAGCGCGTGGAGATGCGCCATCCCGACAGCTACTTCTTCCCGGCGGCCGGCGGGCTGGGCTTCGGCCTGCCGGCGGCGGTGGGGGCCCAACTCGCGCGGCCCGAGCGTCGGGTCATCGCGGTGATCGGCGACGGATCGGCCAATTACGCCATCGGCGCCCTGTGGAGCGCGGCCCAGTACGACGTGCCGGTGGTGTTCATCATCCTCAAAAACGACACCTACGGCGCGCTGCGCTGGTTCTCGCGCATGCTGGATGCCGAGGATGCGCCGGGCCTCGACGTGCCGGGGCTGGATTTCTGCGCCCTGGCCCGCGGCTACGGTGTCGAGGCGGTGTGCACCGATACCCGCGAGGCCTTCCAAGACGCCCTGCGCCGGGCGCTGGACGCCTCGAAACCGATGCTGATCGAGGTGCCGACCACCACTATCGAACCCTGACGGCCTGGCGCCCGGAGCGTCGGTCAGGATCGCGGGACGCCAACAATGACAAGAGAGGACAACGCATGAAACACGCCATCTCACGCCTGCTGCTCGTCGCCTCCACGCTGGGGCTGTGCGCCTCGGCCGGGGCGGAAACCACCCTGCGCCTGGCGCATTTCTGGCCGGCCGGCTCGGCGGTCAACCAGGATATCTACCAAGCCTGGGCACGGCAGGTCGAACGGCAATCCAGCGGCCAGCTGAATGTCGAAATCTACCCCTCGCAGACCCTGGCCAAGGCCGACCAGGCCTACGACGCGGCGGTCAACGGCATCGCCGACATCGCCGTCACCCTGCAGGGCTATACCGCCGGGCGCTTCCCGCTCACCGAGATCGTCCAACTGCCCGGCGTCGTCAACAGCGCCTCGCAGGGCGCCTGTATCCTGCAGACCCTCTACGATCAGGGCGATATCGCCGGCGAGTACGAAGACAGCCACGTACTGTTTTTGTTCACCACCGGACCGGCCTATCTGCACACCCGCGATACCGAGATCAAGACGCCCGCCGACCTTCAGGGCCTGCGCATCCGTCGCCCCAGCGAAGTCGCCGGTGAAATGCTCGCCAGCATGGGCGCCCAGCCCCTGGGCATGCCGGCGCCGGACATCTATACCTCCCTGCAGCGCGGGGTGATGGATGGCCTGAGCTTTCCCTGGGAGGCGATGAAGGTGTTTCGCATCAATGAATTGACCCACTATCACCTGCAGGTGCCGTACTACGCCGGGGCCATCATGGCGACGATGAGCCAGGACGCCTATGACCGCCTCTCGCCGGAAATGCAGGCGGTGATCGACGACAACAGCGGCATGCCGTGGTCGCTCAAGGCGGGTCAGGTATTCGATAAGCTCGACAAGGCCGGGCGCGAGGAAGCCGTGGCCCAGGGCGACACCATCCATGTGGTGGAGGATCCGCTCAACGACCCCGCCTGGGCCGCACCGCTCAAGCAGGGGACCGAGAACTATCTGCAGAGTCTTGAGGGGCGCGGTCTCGACAATGCCGAGGCGGTCTACGAAAAAGCCTTGGCCCTGCGCGAGCGGTGCGAGGCCTGAGCATTGCGTCAGGATGCTAACGACACCCGGACAAAGGTTTGAGGAACACACCATGAATACCTTGGAACTGCTGATCGGCGGCGAACGTCATGCCGCCCAGGACGACAGGACCTTCGAACGCGCCAATCCGCTGAGCGGCGAGACCGTCACCCGGGCGGCGGCGGCCTCGGTCGAGGACGCCCGGGCCGCGGCGAATGCCGCCGGGGAGGCCTTCAAGGCCTGGTCGCAGACCGGCCCCGGCGAGCGCCGCGCCAAGTTGCTCAAGGCCGCCGAGCTGATGGAGGCGCGCCAGGACGCGTTCATCGAACGCATGGTCGGCGAGACCGGCGCCACGCCGGCCTGGGCCGGCTTCAACGTGATGGTGGCCGCCGGCATGCTGCGCGAGGCGGCGGGCCTGACTACCCAGGTGGGCGGCGAGGTGATTCCCTCCGACGTACCCGGCAGCCTGGCGATGGGCGTGCGCGTGCCGTGCGGCGCGGTGCTGGGCATCGCGCCGTGGAACGCGCCGATCATTCTCGGCACGCGCGCGGTGGCCACGCCGCTGGCCTGTGGCAACACGGTGATCCTCAAGGCCTCGGAGCAGTGTCCGGCGACCCACCAGTTGATCGGCGAGATCCTGATCGAGGCGGGATTCGGCGAGGGCGTGGTCAACGTGATCAGCAACGCCCCCGAGCAGGCCGCCGAGGTGGTCTCGGCGCTGATCGAGCACCCCGCGGTGGCGCGCATCAATTTCACCGGCTCGACCGGCGTCGGCCGGCTCATCGCCGAGCAGGCGGCCCGCCAGCTCAAGCCGGCGCTGCTCGAGCTGGGCGGCAAGGCGCCGTTCGTGGTGCTCGACGATGCCGACCTGGATGCCGCGGTGGAGGCGGCCGCCTTCGGTGCGTTCTTCAACCAGGGCCAGATCTGCATGTCCACCGAAAGGCTGGTGGTCGATGCCTCGATCGCCGACGACTTCGCCGACAAGCTGGCCAGGAAGGCCGCCAGCCTGAAGGCCGGCGATCCTCGCGACGCGGCCAATGCGCTGGGCACGCTGATCAATCGCGAGTCGGGTGACAAGCTCAACGGCCTGATCGACGATGCCGTCGAGAAAGGCGCGCGGCTGGCCGCGGGCGGCAAGGCCGAGGGCGTGATCATGCAGCCGACGCTGCTCGATGGCGTGACCCCGCAGATGCGTCTGTACCGCGAGGAGTCGTTCGGTCCGCTGGTGGCGATGATCCGCGTCGACGGCGAGGAGGAGGCGCTCCGGGTGGCCAACGACAGCGAGTACGGCCTGTCGGCGGCGGTGTTCAGCCGCGACACGGCGCGTGCCATGCGCGTCGCCCAACGCATCGAGTCGGGCATCTGTCACGTCAACGCGCCGACCGTGCACGATGAGCCGCAGATGCCGTTCGGCGGGGTCAAGTCGAGCGGTTACGGGCGTTTCGGCGGCAAGGCCGGTATCGAGGCGTTCACCGAGCTGCGCTGGATGACCATGCAGCTCGGTCCTCGCCAGTATCCCATCTGAACCGCTCGGGGCCGGCCCGAACGCGTCGTCCCGGGCCTCGAAGGCTGACCCGGTTGTGCCGCTGGGTTACATTCGAGGCTTCGTATAGCCAAGGGACCCTTGCGCGTCATGCTCAACCCGCGAATAAAGCTGCGCCACCTGCAGGCCTTTCTGGAAGTCGCCCGCCAGCGCAGTTTCGCGCGGGCGGCCGATACCCTGGCCATCACCCAGCCGGCCATGTCCAAGACCATCCGCGAGCTGGAAGACGCGGTTGCCGCTGCGCTGTTCGAGCGCGGGCCGCGTGGCGTGACGCTCACGCCCTCGGGTATGGCGCTGCTGCGTCACGCCGGGCCGGCGATCAACCTGCTGCAGGAGGGATTGGCCGCCGTGCGTCAGCCGGCGAGCGGCGAGGCGGCGGTTCGGGTCGGCGCGCTATCGACGGTGGAGGAGGGCTTGCTGCCGCGAGCGGCCCAGGCACTGCATGCGCTGTTTCCCGAGATCCGCCTGCAGGTGCATACCGGACCCAGCGCCTATCTGCTCTCGCAACTCGGACTGGGCGAGCTGGATCTGGTCGTGGGGCGCATGAGCGAGGCGCGTGAAAGTCGTGGCTTCAGCTTCGAGCATCTCTACCACGAGCCGCTGGTGCTAGTGGTCCGCAGCGGGCACTCGCTGGTCAATCTGCCGCGCACGCGGCTGAGTGCCGAAATGCTGGGCGAGCATCCCTGGGTGGTGCCGCCGGCGCCGACCACGCTCCGGGAACAGGTCGAGCGCTTCTGGGTCGAGCAGGGCTGTCCGCCGCCGCCCATCGCGCTGGAGACCCTATCCCTGGGCCTGAGTCGCCGTTACGTGCAGCGCAGCGAGGCGCTGTGGGTCGCTCCGCTGGATGCCGTGCGCAGCGAGCTGGCCGAAGGCAGCCTGGTCCGCCTACCCGTCGACATCGAGGCACACGGTGGCTCGGTGGGGCTGTGTATCAATGCGACCCGTGCGTTGTCACCGGCGACGGAACGCTTGATCGAGCAAATGCGTAACCTATCCTGCAAGCGCGATCCGTAAACGAGTGGAACAGGCCAGACGGGTTAGGCCCAGGCACAGTTCAAGCGTTATCGGAGGTGCAGATCAGACATGCCGACACCGGCCGAGGTTTCGGCTCATTTGCAGCGAGAGGTGGAAGATGGCTAACAACCGTGGTGTCGTCTATGTGGGATCCGGCACGGTAGAAGTGCAGGATATTGCCTACCCGAAGATGCAGACCCCCAATGGCAAGGCCATTGAGCATGGGGTGATTCTCAAGGTCGTTTCCACCAATATCTGTGGCTCCGATCAGCATATGGTCCGTGGCCGCACGACCGCTCCTGCGGGGATGGTGCTGGGCCATGAGATCACCGGCGAAGTCATCGAAAAGGGCAAGGATGTCGAATTCCTGGATATCGGTGACCTGGTCTCGGTGCCGTTCAACGTCGCTTGCGGGCGCTGCCGCACCTGCAAGGAGGGGCACACCGGGGTATGTCTGCACGTCAACGACGAGCGTGCGGGTGGGGCCTATGGCTATGTCGACATGGGTGGCTGGGTCGGCGGTCAGGCGCACTATGTCATGGTGCCGTATGCCGACTTCAACCTGCTCAAGTTCCCGGACCGCGACCAGGCGATGGACAAGATCCGCGACCTGACGATGTTGAGCGATATCCTGCCGACCGGTTTCCATGGCGCATTGAACGCCAAGGTCGGCGCCGGCTCGACGGTTTATGTGGCCGGTGCCGGTCCGGTCGGGCTTGCCGCTGCGGCGTCGGCACGCTTGCTGGGAGCGGCGGTCGTGATGATCGGGGATTTCAACCAGCAACGCCTGGAGCATGCCCGCAAGATGGGCTTCGAACCCATCGACCTGAGCCGGCATGACCGCCTGGGCGAGATGATCGCTGCGGTCGTCGGCGAGCCGCAGGTCGATAGCGCCATCGACGCTGTGGGGTTCGAGGCCGTGGGGCACGGCGGCAAGGAACAGCCGGCGGTAGTGCTCAACCAAATGATGGAAGTCACCCGCGAGGCGGGGTCGATCGGGATCCCCGGGCTGTATGTCACCGAGGACCCCGGTGCTGCCGAGCAGGCGGCCCAGAGCGGCAACCTCAGCTTGCGCTTCGGCCTGGGCTGGGCCAAGGCGCATTCCTTCCATACCGGGCAGACCCCGGTGGTGCAGTACAATCGCCAACTGATGCAGGCGATTCTGCACGGCCGTCTCAATATCGCCGAGATCGTCAATGCCCAGGTCATCTCGCTGGAAGACGCGCCGCAAGGCTATCAGCAGTTCGACTCCGGGGTAGCCAGCAAGTTCGTGCTGGATCCGCATGGCCTACTGGGCGCGGCCTGATTCGAATGACGCCGATGGTGCGGCGGAGGTAAGTAGCGACGCGGGCCTGAGTCTCTTTATTGCAAAGGGCTCAGGCCTTCCAGGTTCTGTATGAGCCGGTCGGTGGTTGTCGCGGATGTGGTTTCGTTGCTGCGCTCTTGTGCTTGCCCACCAGGCATAACCTGAGGGTTATGCCTGGTGGGCAAGATTTCAATTCCCCACCGCGCGCGGGGAACTGAAACTGGTTGGCCGTCGCCCTTCGGGCCGAGCCTCATCAAGACGCCAGCCATCGAGGACCGTCATGAAAAAACCAGACAACAGGCGCTTCATCCCGCGCGAGCGCAATTGGCATCCGCCGGCCTACGCGCCTGGCTACAAGACCACCGTGGCCCGCTCGCCGCGCCAGTCGCCGGTGAGCATGCAGCATCCTACGCGCTCCGAGCTCACCGGGCCCAACTTCGCCTCGCTGCGGCTGGGCCCGCACGACAACGATCTGCTGCTTAACTATCGCGAAGACCCCGCGCTCGCTGGGCAGGCCGGTCTGCCGATCGGCGAGCGGATCGTCATGTTCGGCCGCGTGGTCGACCAGCTCGGCAAGCCGGTGCCCGATACCCTGGTCGAGATGTGGCAGGCCAACGCCGGTGGGCGCTACCGGCACAAGAAGGATGCCTACCTGGCGCCGCTCGATCCCAACTTCGGCGGAGTGGGGCGCTGCATCACCGACGCGCAGGGCTGGTATCACTTCCGCACCGTCCGACCCGGTCCCTACCCCTGGCCCAATGACGTCAACTCCTGGCGCCCGGCGCACATCCACGTGTCGGTGATGGGCCCGGCGATCTCCACCCGGCTGGTGACCCAGATGTACTTCGAGGGCGATCCGCTGATTCCGCTGTGCCCGATCGTCAATACGCTCAACGATCCCGACGCGGTCGAGACCCTCATCGGACGGCTCGACATGGCGCGCAGCCGGTCGATGGATTATCTCGCCTACCGCTTCGACATCGTCACGCGCGGCGAACTGCAGACCTACTTCGAACCCGGGGTGACGCTATGAACCAACAACCGATCCGGAGCCAGCAACCGACTCATGGCGGCTGCGTGCTGTATCGCGAGACGCCGTCGCAGACCGCCGGCCCCTACGTGCACATCGGCCTGGCGCTGGACGTCGCCGGGATACCGCTGCGCGACGAGGAGATCTGGAGCCGCCTGGCCACGCCCGAGGCGGACGGCGAACTGATCGAGGTGGTCGGCACGGTGATCGACGGCAACGGCGACCTGGTGCGCGATGCGTTCCTCGAGGCCTGGCAGGCCGATGCCCACGGCGAGTTCCAGCCCGACTACGACCTGGCGAAGCCGTTCAACAGCTTCGGACGCACCGCCACCACCGCCGAAGCCGGCAGCGAATGGTCGTTCACCACCGTCAAGCCCGGACGGGTGCCGGGAGCCAACGGCCAGCCGATGGCGCCGCATATCAACCTGGCGATATTCGCCCGCGGCATCAACGTGCACCTGCAGACGCGGCTGTATTTCGACGACGAAGGCGAGGCCAACGCCGTATGCCCGGTGCTAGGCGCCATCGAATCGCCGGCGCGCCGCCAGACGCTGATCGCGCGGCGTGAAGAGGGCGACAACGGCACACCCCGCTATCGTCTCGACATCCGCCTGCAGGGCGACGGTGAAACGGTATTCTTCGAATTCTGAACCGAGTCCCTGTCGCCTGGAGAACCCCGCCATCCGCAGATGGCGGGGTTCTTCGTTAGCGCTCGGCGCCGGGCCCGGCGCTTGCACGAATGATTCGCTCGCGTACTACAATCACGGAAGGTTGCATCCCGGCCGCTATCCTCTGGGAGCGTGGTTCGGCATGTCCGGTGCTGGCGCGTTGCTGGCTGGCGTGTCATCTTTCGTGGTTCAGCGAAGCGAATAGATGGGTTATGCAGATCTACAATCAAGATTGCCGGACCTCAAGCGGCGAGCCGTTCAATCTGCGCGCCCTGCGTGGCCAGGTGCTGCTGGTGGTCAATGTCGCCAGCCGCTGTACCTACACGCCACAGCTCGCCGAGCTCGAACGGCTCTATCGGCGCTATCGCTATCAGGGCTTCACCGTGCTGGCGTTTCCCTGCAACCAGTTCGCCCACCAGAGTCCCGAATCGGCGCGCGCCTTCGGGGCTTTCTGCGAGCGTGAATACGACGTGACCTTTCCGGTCATGGAGAAGGTTCGCGTCAATGGCCGTTACGCGCATCCGTTGTTCGTGCTGCTGCGTCGCCAGGCTCCGGGGATGCTGGGCAGCACCCCGATCAAGTGGAATTTCACCAAGTTCCTGGTCGGCCGCGACGGCCAGGTGATTCGCCGCTTCTCGCCGCGTACCGACCGACTGCGTATCGTGCCGGAACTCGAAAGAGCCCTGCAGATTCCCTTCTCGGCCTAGCCGCCGTTATGCCCGCTCAATGCGGCGGCTGCTGGCCGCGGGCGACCATCAGGCGCGTCATCAGGGTATTCCAGCGTGCCCGGGTGAGCATCGTCGTCAGCCCCGAGAACAGCGCCCAGAAGCCCTTGCGCCAGCCATGCAGCCGTCGGTTATGACCGACCAGCTGGCGCAACAGACGATTCTCGTCGAAGTCGCGCCAGCTGTCGGTGACCGACATCTGCTGGCGCGCCAGCACCGGCGCGAGCTCCAGACGGAAGATCCACTCCAGTTGCTCGAGACTCAGGTCGTGGCGTTCGATCACTTCGATCATGCGCGCATAGTCGGTTTCGCGGGGCTCGCTTTCCCGCCATAGCGTCGCCAGGGCGAGCCACAGTTCGCCACGCTCGTCGACCAGGGTCTGGGGATCCTTCATTTGTGGATCCTTCATGGCAAGGGCCTCCTCGGTGACGATAGAGTGTGCAGGGTAGGCGCCGTCCACGCGCGGCGCGCGGCTTGGAGCGCTCATCGAGCGTCCACGGCGCAGGGCGGACAGTGCGGCGGCAAACCGCTAGAATAGCCGCATCGGCCGGCCCCGGTGAACCGGGCCTGGCAAGGAACGCTCCGTTTCTTTTCAAAGCAAGATTCACAATGTAAGTCGAGGTCTGACGTGATCATCAAACCCAAGGTACGCGGTTTCATCTGCACCACCACTCATCCCACCGGCTGCGCGATGAACGTGCTCGAGCAGATCCAGGCGACGCGCACTGCGCTCGGCGAACGCAAGAGCGACGCGGGGCCGAAGAAGGTGCTGGTGATCGGCGCCTCGAGCGGTTATGGCCTGGCGGCGCGGATCACCGCGGCGTTCGGTTACGGCGCCAGCACCCTGGGGGTGTTCTTCGAAAAGCCCGGCAGCGAGAAGAAGCCGGGCACCGCGGGCTGGTACAACTCGGCCGCCTTCGACCGTTTCGCCAAGGAGGAAGGGCTCTACAGCAAGGCGATCAATGGCGACGCCTTCGCCCACGAGACCCGTGAAAAGGCGATCGAGATGATCAAGCAGGATCTTGGCGAGATCGACCTGGTGGTCTACTCGCTGGCCTCGCCGGTGCGCAAGCTGCCCGACAGTGGCGAACTCAAGCGCTCCGCGCTCAAGCCGATCGGCGAGACCTACCGCGCCACCGCCATCGACACCAACAAGGACGCCATCATCGAGGCCGAGGTCGAGCCGGCCAGCGAGCAGGAGATCGAAGACACCATCCAGGTGATGGGTGGCGAGGACTGGGAGCTGTGGATCGACGCGCTCGACAAGGCCGGGGTGCTCGCCAAGGGCGCCAAGTCGGTGGCCTTCAGCTACATCGGCACCGAGATCACCTGGCCGATCTACTGGCACGGTGCGCTGGGCAAGGCCAAGGAGGATCTCGACCGCGCCGCCGGGGCGATCGACAAGCGCCTCGCCGAGAGCGGTGGCGGGGCCAATGTCGCGGTACTCAAGTCGGTGGTCACCCAGGCCAGCGCGGCGATCCCGGTGATGCCGCTGTACATCGCCATGGTCTACAAGGTGATGAAGGAGCAGGGCCTGCACGAAGGCACCATCGATCAGTTGAACCGGCTGTTCCGCGATCGTCTCTACGGCGATACCGCCCCCGAGACCGACGACGCCGGCCGCCTGCGCCTCGACGACTGGGAATTGCGCGACGACGTCCAGCAGGCCTGCAAGGAGCTGTGGCCGAAGGTGACCAGCGACAACCTGTTCGAGATCACCGACTACGCCGGCTACAAGCATGACTTCCTCAAGCTGTTCGGCTTCGAGCGCGACGACGTCGACTACGACGCCGAGGTCGAGCCGGTCGCCGACTACGACGTCGTGCAGCTGTAAGGCGAGGTCATGATTCGGCGAATGCGATATGGGGCGGGACGCCGGGTGCTGAGAACGTTGCTGGCGGCGCTGCTGCTGGGCGTGCTGATCGGCGCGGCCGGCTGTCAGAGCGTCTACTATGGCACCCTGGAAGAGATCGGCATCCACAAGCGCGATGTGCTGGTCGATCGCGTCGAGGATGGCCGCGACGCCCAGCAGGATGCGCAGGCGCAGTTCGACTCGGCGCTCGAGCAGTTCCGCGCGGTGGTAGAGGTGCCCGACAGCGAATTGTCGCGGTCCTACGAGCGTCTGAAAAGCGAGTACGAGCAGAGCGAGAACGCCGCCGAGCGCCTCGAGATGCGCATCGCGGCGATCGAGGATGTCGCCGAGGCGCTGTTCGACGAGTGGCAGGATGAACTCTCGCTCTACGAGAGCGACGAATACCGGCGGCTCTCCGAGCGACAGCTCGAGGCGACCCGCGAGCGCTACGCGGCGCTGCGCGAGGCGATGCACGAAGCCGCCGAGAGCATGCAGCCGGTGCTCTCGGCGATGCGCGACAACATGCTGTTCCTCAAGCACAACCTCAACGCCCGGGCGATCGGCGCGCTGCGCGGCGAGGTCGACGGCATGGAGCGCGACGTCGCCGCGCTGCGCCAACGCATGCAGGCCGCCATCGCGCGTTCGAACGCCTTCATCGCCGAGCTCGATCGCCACGATGCCCCATGAGAGCAACCCGTCGGGTGTCTCCCGGCAGGTCGGCTTCGTGCTGCTGCCGGGGTTCTCGCTGCTCGCCCAAGCGTGTGCCCTGGAGCCGCTGCATGTCGCCAATCTGCTGGCCGGCGAGCGACTCTATACGCCGTTGACCTTCGGTCTCGACGAGCGGGCCGTGAAAAGCGCCGCCGAACTGGCGCTGACGCCGCACAGCGTGGCCGGCGACGATGCCGGCGAGCTCGACATGCTGTTCGTCTGCGCGCCGGTGGCGGTCAACGCCGCCCACGATGCGCTGCTGGCGTGGCTGTCGCGGCTGGCCGGGCGCGGCGTGGCGCTGGGCGGTATCGCCGGGGGCACCGAGGTGCTGGCTCGTGCCGGCGTGCTCGACGGCTATCGCGCCACGCTGCCCTGGCAGAGTGCCGAGTCGTTCGTTCAGGCGCATCCGGCGGTGCGCGTCAGCCAGCAGCTGTTCGAGATCGATCGCGATCGGCTGACCTGCGGCGGCGGCACCGCGGCGATGGACATGATGATGACGCTGATCGCCCAGCATCATGGCCAGGCGCTCGCCGAGCGGATATCCGAGCACTTCGTCTGCGAACGTATCCGCATGGGCGACGAGCCGCAGCACGTACCGTTGCGCTCGCGCCTCGGCCACGCCCCGCAGAGCCTGATCGACGCCGTCACGCTGATGGAGTCCAACATCGAGGAGCCGTTGACCACCCACGAGCTGTCCACCCACCTGGGCATCTCGCGACGTCAGCTCGAGCGGCTGTTCAAGAAGTACCTGCAGGCGGTGCCCAGCCGCTACTATCTCGACCTGCGCCTGCAGCAGGCCCGCAAGCTGCTGCGCGAAACCGACCAGGCGGTCGGCGACATCGCCCTGCAGACCGGCTTCTCCTCCGGCGCGCATTTCTCCACCGCCTATCGCAACCACTTCGGCATGACCCCGCGCGAGGAGCGCCTGGGCTAGTTCTTCGTCGCTAGCCGCGCGGCCCGGCGTCGGCACACGGTGGCGGCGCTTTTCTCGCCAGCAGCGCCCGAAACAGCGTGCCCATCATTACCGGCTGATCCTCCTCGACGACGAACCCCGCTTCGTTCAGCAGCGGCCCGGCCTGACGGGTGATGTCGGTAGCGATGGCGCTGGTGAGCGCGTTCAGCGCGCGACGGCCCCGCCCCGGGAGATGGCTGTCGGGTTGAAACTTGTCCATCACGCACAGCTGGCCGTCGTCGGCGAGCACTCGGTAGGCTTCGCGAAGTCCCTGCTGGGGATCGGGCATTACCGCCAGGATCAGATGCATGACCACCACGTCGAAATGGCCGTCGGGGAAGTCGAGCCGCTCGGCATCCATCTCGCGGGCGACGAAGTCGAAGCCCAGCGATTCGGCGCGGGCGCGAAAGCGCGTCACCATCGCCGGGCTGAGATCGATCCCGTGGAGTTCGATATGGCGGGGCAGGTAGCACAGGTCGAGCCCGGTCCCGGCGCCGACGATCAGCACGCACCGGCTACCCGTCCAGTCTACGGCTTCCAGCGCCCGCCGCCGCGCGCGACGAAAGGCGCGATCGGCGATCAGGTCGTAGACCGGGGCGTACAGCGAATAGCGCAGGCGGTTCCAGGCGGTAGTGTTGAACATGGCGATCATCCCCGGTGCATGGCGCATGCGACTCCATGAGCCTCATGGGGATGATAGCGCTAGTTGCGTGTCAACGGTGCTTCGCTGCCTAGGCCATGGTGTCGACGATCCCGCCCTCGACGCGCAGCGCCGCCCCTGTGGTGGCGCTGGCCTGCGTGGAGGCGGCGTAGACGCTCATGTTGGCGACCTCCTCGGGGGTGGCCAGGCGCTGGATGATCGACGAGGGACGATTGTCGCTGACGAAGCGCGCTTCCATCTCGGCCGGGGAGATACCTTCCTGCTCGGCGGCCTGCTCGATCATGTCGAGCACGCCTTCCGAGCGGGTCGGCCCCGGCAGAATGGCGTTGACGGTGACGTTGGTGCCGCTGAGCACCTTGGCCAGCCCGCGCGAGATCGACTGGACGGCGCTCTTGGTCATGCCGTAGTGGACCATCTCGCTGGGGATGTTGAGCGCCGATTCGCTGGAGATGAACTGGATGCGTCCCCAATCGCGCTGCTTCATGCCCTGGGCGTAATGCCGCGACAGGCGTACCGCGCTCATCACATTGACGTCGAAGAACTGCTGCCAGGTGGCGTCGTCGATGTCGAAGAAGTCCTGCGGGCCGAAGATGCCGACGTTGTTGATCAGGATATCGGTCTCGGGATGGGCCTCGATCAATGCCTGGCAGCCCTCGGCGCTGCCCAGGTCGGCGGCCACACCGGATACGCCGGCATTGGGCACCGCCTGCTTGATGGCGGCGATCGCGGCATCGACGCGCGCCTGGGTGCGCCCGGTCACGGTCACCTCGGCGCCGGCCTGGGCCAGGCCGCGAGCGATGGCGAAGCCGATGCCGGCGGTGGAACCGCTGACGATGGCATGCTTGCCGGTCAGATCGATCTGCATGAAGCTCTCCTTGATCTAGTTGCTTTCGCTATTTCCATATGAACTCAAGGCTTTGCAGTCCGACAATAGCTGATGGTTGCGGTTTATTGTAAACCTGCATGGCTGTGAACAACCTGGTATCATAATCGAGACAGCGGCTGCGGAGTGCCAATAGCCATTAGTAGCAAAAAGGCAAGGTCAAACATCGGGAAATCGTATCCTCGGGGGCATGGCTGGCCACTCCTGGTACTGGTTGGCTACTTCGATCATTCGAGGGATGTCGGATAAGGAATCCTTGCAGTGCTTGAAACCACACTCCCACACCACAAGGACACGCCACCCCATTTGCTCAAGCTCCACATAGGCACTGTTGTCTCGACGAACGTTGCCGAGGAATTTCTCCTCCCAGAACGCCTGACGCGTCTTCGGGGTCGTCGTGTAAAGGCAGCCCGCATGGCGGTGCCAGAAACAGCCATGCACGAAAATGGCCAGCCTGTGACGCGGGAGTATCAGGTCCGGAGAGCCGGGAAGGTCCTTGCGATGAAGGCGATACCGATACCCAATAGAGTGAAGATGCTTGCGCAGAAGGACTTCGGGCTGGGTGTCTCGCCCTTTAATGCCCCGCATCATGCGTGATCGAGTCGAGCGATCGACGACATCGGCCATGATTTTTCCCACTACTATGATCGTAAGCTCAGGTTTGCATTGATGACGAAGCAGATTCAAGTGGTTGACCTCTTCGCGGGCCCCGGGGGGCTCGGAGAAGGGTTCAACTCTCTAAGGAGAACTGACGGCAGTCGTCATTTCAGGACGCTCGTGTCGATCGAGAAGGATGCTGCAGCCCACCGCACCCTGACACTTCGCGCGTTCTATCGGCTTCTGCAAGACAGTGACCATGGCACTTCAGCCTACTTTGACTACCTGCAAGGCGGTGAGCATCCATCGAAACGCGAAGATGTCCAACACCTGTGGAAGGAGGCTCAGCAGGAAGCGATGCAACTCGAACTGGGTACCGGGGAGGGCAACAATGCATTGGAGGCTCGACTACAGGCTTCCCTTAGAGATGATAGTGACTGGGTGCTTATCGGAGGACCGCCCTGCCAGGCGTATTCCGTGGTGGGGCGCGTCCGTAATCTAGGCGTCAAGGGCTACCGAGCAGAAGAGGATAATCGGCATTTCCTGTATCGCGAGTACTTGGATGTGATCGCAAGACACCGTCCTGCCGTCTTTGTCATGGAAAATGTCAGGGGAATGCTGACGTCTCGGGTTGGCGAGAAGAGGATCTTCGGCCAGATCCTCGAGGACCTTCATGACCCCACTACGGCAACCGGACAGAAGGGACCCGCTGCCATGGCGGAAAGAGAGGACGGGTACACCATTTTCTCGATTGAGGATGAAAGTGTTTATTTCCCCTTGGAATATGGCCTGTTCACACCCGTCCCCCTTGATGAAGAGAAATATGACATGTTCATTGTCAAGGCAGAAGATCATGGCATTCCCCAAGCCAGGCACCGTGTCATTCTGGTGGGAGTAAGAAACGACATCGTTTCTCGTGCCGGAGCTCCGGCCATGGCACGACAATTGCATATGGCGAGGACCGAGAACAAGGATAAGGTCACCGTCAGAGATGTATTGGCAGATCTGCCACCCCTCAGAAGTGGACTAAGTCGCAACGACAGCGACGACGCATGGTATGGCAGTATCAAGCGGGTGGCAGCCAGGGTGGCGAATGATCTGCTCATACACAAAAGCGAACACCTTCAGGAACAAGACAGAACAGCAATCGCTGAAGAGCTTCTCGAGATAGCAAGAGAGCCAAGAGAGGGGCTAAAGCGGCAACACGAACCCTTGGCTAAACCTAGACCTGTCGCTCCTACCTCCGAGCTTGAACAGTGGTATCACGGCGACCACAACCGGAACGAGAAAGGGTTATGGTATAACCACTATGCTCGGAGCCACATGGAAGAAGATCTGGCCAGGTACCTCTATTGTGCAACCTTTGCCAATATCATGGGACGTTCGCCCCTGGGTTCAAAGGAGATCTATCTCGATTCCCTGGCACCAAAGCATGCAAACTGGACGACAGGGAAGTTCGCCGATCGATTCAAGGTTGTACTTTCTGGGCAGCCTTCGAAGACGATCACGAGCCACATATCCAAGGATGGTCACTACTTCATCCACTATGATCCCTTCCAATGTCGCAGCCTCACCGTTCGCGAGGCGGCACGCCTGCAGACCTTTCCGGATGACTACTACTTTGAGGGCAATCGCACCGAGCAATACGTACAGGTAGGCAATGCGGTGCCTCCAATGTTGGCGAGGAAGATCGCCGAGAAGGTAATGGAGGTTTTGCAGCTCGAGCAGATGCAAACAAAAGCCATGCAGGCTTGATACAGGCCTGCTTGGGAATCCTGCGGACCAAAATCAGGTTCAGGAGTTTGCGCCTCCAGAACACCAGCTGGCTGATTACCCAGTATCGCTCTGAACACCTATTTTGAAGCCATCAATTTTCAATTTTTCAAGAGCTTTCATAGCCATAGTGCACTGCCTCTCGGATGGAAGGGAGTTGGGGATCTTGCTACACTTTTCCAGAACCCCTGCTTCTATTGGTGTAAGAAGCTTATATTTCATCCCCCACTCAAGCGCCTTCTTCCAGTACAAGCCACCGCACTCAACCACAAATATATAGGTATTAACCTCTGAAATTTCAGATTGCTCCCTACGTTCCTCATAAACCACGGACGCGGCTTCGCCAGGTGTTGCAAGATACTTTTTTAACTCTGATGGATATCCTGTCTTCCGCTGTTGCACTTGGGCCCAGCAGGCCTGCTTCTTGGCCCACTCACTCATGTTCCTAACCCCTTCCGGAGGGTGAGTGATGACGTCATGGGCGCCTTCAGCCGCATGGAGGAGCGCGCGCTCCACAGGTTCCGGAACAGACTGCTGACGCCAGATTCTGTCTAGGTCGACAAACTTGTCCTGTTCTTCGATGTCGTAGGCCAGCTTGGCCATGGAGTAGGTGACGATATTCGCCCTGTAGCCACCTTCATACCAAGGCTGCTGCGGTACTGTCTTTTCGAGGCGGCGGAATATGATCGCCTTTGCGATCATCCGCTTGAACCATGTCTCGTCAAAGCGTTTATCAGACTTTTTCCACTCTTTGGCAATTTCCTTTTGAAAAGCGACGAAGTTCTTTTGCGCGCCTGCGCTGACTATATATGGTAACCCGGACCATGAGTTCTCGAACTTTGCCAAATCCGTCTTGTTGAAATACTGCGAGCGAGGATACTCGAGATCGAATTTCTTGCGTTCGGCGTCGGTACGCCGAGCCCGCTCGTCCGGATATTGCCCTCGCGCCCTTTCGTAGAACCATTTTGTTTCTTGGTATGCACTTTCGCTTTTTGGCGCAAGGATTCGTCGAGAAAACTCCTGCAGTCGCATCTGAAACGGATGATTCGATGCCAGATCAGCATCGTTCACCTTATTCTGACTATTTGCATAGAGCGATATATTCGGGATGACTTCTTCTGCTGCCTCAGGTGGCACGATATTCAGTTTCATCTGAACATAGACTTCGTCGAGGCGCGCCTTAGGCCTCTTGGGACGTTGTTTTCTCGCGGAGTGTATCGACGCTGTGGTTTGTCCCCCATTCACGATCTGCAAATTATTAGCGGAGACAAGGACCGGGCCATTTTCCGTCTGCCGAATTTCTACGTCATCAGCGGTTGCCGTGATGCCATTATTGTAGGCGAAGAACATCTCTGGCTGATCTTCGAGCGTATTCCGGATGCCTTGATTAACCTTTCCACGCGCCTGTAGGAAGCTGCGCACGTTCGCCTCCAGAAGGCGCGTTCCCCATTTCTCGTAGATGTCTCCCAGCTGGCTGCCACGAATGATTGCCATGTAACTCTCTAGCGCCGCGTTTCCCATCGACGCCCCAAGAACTGGGATGGCGCCACCGAAATCGTTCTCGAAGTTGATCTGAAGATCTTCCCGGGTTTGACCAGAACGAATAAATTTTTCAATCCGCGCTAAGTCCCAAACGCTGTATGTAACAGGTTTTCCTTCCACCGCCCCCGCTGGAAGGCCGTCCGCTTTTGCCCGTTTTTCCGCGTTTGTGATCACGATCAGCTTGATTTTTGTAATGCTGGGCCACGTCGTTGCAATGAGATCAGCAAGCATGAACCCTGAGCTGGTTTCCTCAAGTTTTTCCCGGAAATCCTCACTGAGCGCATGTCGAACAAAACCGATCAAACGATTGAACTTTGGCTTCAGGTCATCTGCATAGAAAATGCGTACATCTTCCGTAACCTGGAAATCGCAGATTACCAAGCTCAGAATACTCTGAGCGTCGCGTGGATCGCCCCCGTAGCCGTCCACCTGAAGTGCAACATTTTTATGTCCGTTTCCCTCGAAATACGCGTAATCCGCGCCATCCAGTTCACCTGCTTCGGTCAGAATGTCGCCCATCTTCTCGAAGAAGGCCTCCGTTGTGTAGGTCCCGCCAACATCCGCTTCACCCTGGATGTCGGCGATAAGTTCTCTGTGAAATTCTTCGAGTTCCGACATGTATCAAATCTTATCTTTATTAATAGCGGATTGTGTTTTCTCGATTGCTGCCAAAAGCATGTCATCCTCGACCGTGAACGTAGCGCAGGCATCAATTGCGATCGCATACTTCACATTGTGAACGCCCATGGGCACGGGCGAGGGGATGCGAGGAAATCCATCCTCGACGCGAAACGCAGCGCGCTTGCCGACGCTCCAACGCCTATCGCTATAATCGTGCGCCCAGTCGAATCCGGACGCATTTAGAAGCCGCTCCCAAGTGCCATAGGCGTCCAAGGTCGCGGACCGAAAGGTGTCCTCGACGACCTGGACATGATCCGAGAGAGTCATTCCCTCGGGTTTGATTGCGGCATCGACGTCATAAACCAGCAGGAAAACATCGGCGCCCGCTACATCAGCGAGTTGATCAGAGGATGAAATCTGGACCTGTGGCCTTGCTGCGCCTCGGCGTGCCTTCACCTCCATGCACATACCATAAAGTTCGAAGTCCTTCACTCCATCTTCGGGGCCACGCCAAGCTTCGATCGCCGCTTCTGCCCCGATCTCTGCGCAAAGGAGCTGGAGTACCTGAAGCTCCCCGACCAGACCTCTCTGTTCCTCGATACTCAAGCGTTCCGAAGAGCCGCCCCGCAGCAGATGGTGCCATCGCAGGGTACGCCGCACGGTGCGATCCAAGGCATCGAGCGGCGTTTCTCCTTGCTCACCTGCCGAGACGATGTCCATGCAGAGGTTAGCGAAAAGATCGACCTGCTCCGGATCGCAGAGCGCCACGAGCAGCGCGTCTCGCGCACCGAGTTTACGATATCTGATATCGAGGCTCTTGATCTTCGGAAGGGGCAGGACCCTCTCGGTACCGTCCGGCAGCGCGAGAGCGAGCGCCACCCTGTCGTTTTCGACAACGGCCCAGAAAAAATCGTGGCGCCCTCGCTTGTCGACCCGACGAGCCTCATCAAATCCTAGACCATCCCAAGGATGTACTTCAGACATCTTCCATCTCCGCATCCTCATCGAGGTCTTCCTCACCGAATAGCTCACGGAGCATGGTGGTATTCATGACATACTCCACCTTCTCATCCGGGCGCGATGAGACGGGAAAGCTGATCCCGAATGCAACAACCGGTTCCTTCGGCAGGAGGCGCTCAAATCTCTCGCGGGCCTCGGTCTTTTCGGGCAGTCTCACTGAAAGCAGGAAAAGCACCAATAGTGGCCTCTTGCGTACTCGCCGATAAATATAGTCTGGGAAATTTATCTTGCCGGATTTCTCCAGACGATGAGCCGACATAAAGTCAGCCTCAGCAAGGGCTACATTTTCTGGAGCGACACCAATCTTTTCAACTCCTCTCGAGGCAACCCGCGCACGTTGACCACTGATCGCCAATATGCCGTCCTCGAGCTTGTCCGGCCCTATACTTCGCCGCGCGGGACCGATCGGCCAACCAAGGACATCGCTAGTTTCTTCGTTTTCACTCACGCTAGCGAAGAAAACATCCCATTTGCCCAGTTCGTCATGGGCTCGCTGATCGATATATCTTCGTAGCGGGTCGATGGTCGTTCCGACACATTCCCGTGCATTCCGGAACCGCAGCAGAAAGTCATCGACGTGGGCAACATCGATGCCTCGCAGAAGATAGCCACCTTTCTCAAGTTTGGCATCACCCGGTTCATGACCATCTTCACGCAGAGCGGTCACAAAGTCTCGAGCCGCGCTCATGTTGCCCTCGAGAACATCAGGAACATTGCTAAGCTTGTACGTCTCGACATAACCATTCGAAAGGCCGATTCTCACATGTTTCTCGCCTGACCCAAGCTTGTTTCGCGCTGTGACCAGAAGGGACGAAGGGTGGCTTCGTACCGCCAGCCCGAATTGCAGGGGCGTCGCCCTATCTCTCTGCATGCGCCGGAGCTCCTCATGAAGTTCCTCGGTGGCCTCGGCGATATGGGCGTACCAGGCGGTCGCCTGAGGCGGCATCCAGATCCGGCACAGATCCTCATAGTTACCTCGGTAGCCAAACCAGCGCCCCATCTGCATGAGAGTGTCATACATCATCGAGTTGCGCAGGAAGTAGGAGACGGTCAGCCCTTCGAGGGTGAGGCCTCGCGACAGCGAGAAGCCCCCGACCGCGATCACGCTCAGCCCGCGCTCACCCGCCGCGGAGTAGTCGAGGTCATTGACCCGACTGTTTACCTCGACGACCTTCGCGGCACCTATCGAGTTGAGCATCTGCGCCTGGATCTCGCTCCAGTCCGACCATGCTTCATAGAACTCGGCGGCCCATATATCGCGCAACGCTGCAATCTCAGGATCCCGAATGCCCCTCTCACCCAGAGATGCGTTAACGCGGATGGAATCTCGTATCGTGTCGAGCACTTCCTGAAGTCTATTGCGGATCAGACCCTGTATGCGGGTGAAACGGCTTGCGTTGACCAGCATCGAGGCATGCTGATGGCGCTGCCCCCGTAAGTCGCGGATAGTCCGCGCGACAAGAAATGCACGGAGTGCCTCGATCATGCTGGAGGGGACCGAAACGAGTTCATCGTCTTTCTTGTGTCGGATCGGCAGCACATCCTCGTTGTCGATGATGTTGCGAAGATAGAGCGGTTCTTCCTCGTCAGGCATGCCGTCGAGGAACACCTTGCGAGGCCCGAAATAGTTGCCCGGAGCATCGAGACCGATGATGAAATCCCGAGGGAAAAGATCTTCCGCCTCCATCTCCTCATCCTGTTCGGGGTCGATGAAGATGTTCGCGAACGGGGTCGCGGTGTAGCCTACATAGCAGCTCCGGCGGAAAAGGCCGAGCAGTTCCCGGATCTGCCCGTTGATCCGGGAGACCTCGTTCTTCCCGTATTTTACATTGATGGATGCGTTGTCCGCCTCGTCATCGATCAGCAGCATCGGCTGGTCGACCATTTCGGACGAGTGGTTCGCACTGTGCTCTCGCAGCCATTCGGTCAGGTTGCGCAGGGTATGCATGTTCTTCTTGATTACGAGTACCACAGGGACCGCGTAGGAAGCGATCTGGCTCGTGTTCGAAGTCGCGGTGGCCTTGTTGAAATCCCGGATCGTGTTGGTGAGACTGACTGGCGTGAATCTGTCATCGAACTCGGCAACCCCGATCAGCTTGGGCCTTTCACGAGTGC
The DNA here is from genome assembly GCF_033446685.1 of Halomonas sp. HP20-15. Classification (NCBI taxonomy): domain Bacteria; kingdom Pseudomonadati; phylum Pseudomonadota; class Gammaproteobacteria; order Oceanospirillales; family Halomonadaceae; genus Halomonas; species Halomonas sp. HP20-15. Next base: position 73,776 of record NZ_JAWQLY010000008.1, read on the forward strand.
CCATTTGGGCAAGGCGGCTGGTGTCGCGCCCGATGAAGCCCTCGTCGATCCGGCCTTGCGTCTGGTTGCGCAGATTGTTGTGAAGCCCGGCGATCACGATGATCAACCGGTAGCCGACGTCGGCGGCCTTGCAGGCTAGCCCCGTATAATTGGCTGTCTTTCCGCTCTGGACGTGCCCTACGACCATACCCTTGCGATCCCAGGTCCGCTTGTCGTGAGGGTTCCCAAGTCGCCCTAGGATCGTATCCGTCACTTGATCTGTCCCGTAAATGACGTCCTGGGGTAGCTTTTTCTTGAACAGCAGCTTCTTGTAGCGGGTCCAGTAGTACCAAGGGTCTGAGCCGCTTTCGATTTCCGGTCGGACGGATTCGAGCCACTGTTCAAAGTCTTCAGAGTCCACTACTGATCCGAGCCCCATGCTGACGCCAATTCGTTCCTCGATCTCGCGAGCCAGAAATTCGGCGTCATCATCGGTAACATCCTTGAAGATCAGCGGCGCCTGGCGTAATGAGCCGATAAGTTCTCTGATCCCCTCCGGTGTCCGTCGAGCGCTGTCCGCGAGCCCTTGGGATACCATGTTGTCAAGCGTGTCGAGCTGGTTCGTCATTCCGAGTCTCTCTGTTGGAGAATTCTGGCAAGCACGGGCTCAACCCGCTCCCACTCGTTGCGGAACATGTCTGTAGTCTTCAGCATGGTACTCACGCCTGCCTTCGAGATGCCCTGCTCGAGAAGATGGGGAACCATCGAGTGCAGGGCCTGCTCCAGCGCATCCACCTCGGCATCTGACACCTTGACGGTTTCGGCATGACCCAGCATGTCAGCGTGTAATGAGTCCATCGGCAGGCCTGCGCCGACAAGCAAGATGCAGTTCCTGAATTCCCGCCGCTGGGCTTCAGGAAGGCGCTCCTCGAACTCGACAAGGGCTGGATGGTCGGTGTTCGGCTGATATACGATCGCCCCATCTTTCAGTACCCGTTTCCACATCGGCACTCGGGTCTCGTCCGTAAGCTTCTGCCCCCGCCTTCTGTAGGTCCGCTTGGATGTCTGGACAAAGCGTTCGATGATTTTCTTGAGCCGCTCACGCACGGCCGGTGGCAACTGGGCGGACGCCTTCTTGACGTCGATTTTCCAGTCAGCATCCATCGTGTTCGGGATGTCCACCCGAATACGGCACAGCTTTGTCAGCTCGGTCTGCCGCGCGAGGCCGAGCCAGCTGCCGCTTATAATCAGGCGGTCACCCCGGTAGATGTAGAATCCCTGTGATCTGAGGTGCCCTTCGGGACCACCGAGCTCATCCCACTCGTCCCGGTGCAGGGCCTTGTGGTGGGGAACGGTGAAGCTGCGAATACGCACGACACCATGCGCGAGAGACAATGTTTCTTCGGGGTCAACCTGGGTTGCCGGATGTTTACTTGCGAACGGGTCGATCGGATTCAGGACGCGATCGTTGATGGAGATCGAAAGCTTGCCTTTACCGCCTCGCTCCATAAAGCGGTGAAAGACAATTCGCAGATGCCTCTCCGCGCCCGACAACGCATGATTGATGTTCTGGGCACGTTTGTGAGCATCATGCCGATAACCACCATCAACCCGATCAAGCTTCTCCCAAAGAACCAAGGTTCCGTCGCCACTCAAAAAGTCAGCTTGAGGAATATGGCTGGCGTCATTGATCAGCGATATCTCCCAGCGGTCCGTCTCAGCAACCTCGTCCAGGTCCCATCTCGCACCTGCCAACACGCCATTGCGCCGCGACAGGACGGTCAACCTCCGGCATTGAGAAAAGCTGGCACTCTTGAGGCCGAGACCAAACCGCCCAAGGTCAGATGACGCCCTTGCCTCAAGTGGGTTCCTACTGCCTAGGCGCAACGCCTCGATTAACTCCTCCTTATCCATGCCGCCGCCGTTGTCGATAATGGCAATCGATGGATCGTCAGTAAGGGTGTCTGCATAAACGTGCACAGCGGATGCACCTGCAGTTATGGAGTTGTCGACGACGTCAGCGAGCGCGGTGGCCAGTGTATACCCTATATCTCTCAAGCTCTCTATCAATGCAGAAGCTCGAGGTGTTGCATCTGCTTTTTTTGTCAAATCGTCGTCAACCAATGAAATTGCCTTACTATTTAATCCATAATGAGGGAAACAGCATTATAATGTCCATATTGGGTAGCTGAGCCGAGTGGCAAAGTTGGAGATGGCGTTGCCTATATCCCGGGTGACTCACAAGAGGGGCCTGGAAAAGAAGAAGACGAATGACATTCTCTATTTTGATCAGTCAGTGATGGTAATAACAGGCTCCATGCGACCATTCGCCATGGTTGAAAGCGTATCCTCCTTAGACTTTCTCCTGCAATGGCAGTAGCAGCGATCAGCTGAGTGGCCACGCCACAAGCCGTGATTCGGCATGTTACTTGTTGTGCGAAGCCCTCGATCGCAGCGGCACCATCGAGCCCATGGAAGACCGACCTTGTCGACCCACGTGATCCGTTGCGAGACCATCATTCACTGGCCAGCCAGCTGCGTACGATCATCTCGGCGTGCCATGGGTTGGATTGATCTGAGCGGACACCACAGCGCAACGATCCGCTGTGGTATCTGATGTGTAGTGATGCGCGTGGACTCGTGTGGCGTCGGTCACGCACAACCAGCCTTATATAGACCGTGGCCGCCGCTTTTCATAATTCGCCGTCCCATTGCTGTAAGCCCGAATGGCGCGCGCTCCTTATACTCGAATGAGTTCTGCATAAACGCCGGTACGCGCGGTCGTCTTGCGCCGTTCGGCGATTTATCCAGCGATTCCCGATGAATCGATCACTGCCACCGGATGGAGAATCCCATGACCGACACCCCGACCCGCGCCGACTTCGACCGTTACATGGTGCCCAACTACGCGCCGCAGCAGAGAATCCCGGTGCGCGGCGAGGGCAGCCGCCTGTGGGACCAGGAGGGGCGCGAGTACGTCGATTTCGCCGGGGGTATCGCGGTCAATTCGCTGGGCCATTGTCATCCGGTGCTGGTCGAGGCGCTCAAGGCCCAGGCCGACAAGCTCTGGCACCTGTCCAACGTCTACACCAACGAGCCGGCGCTCAAGCTGGCCCGTGCGCTGACCGAGCGCACCTTCGCCGACAAGGTCTATCTGTGCTCCTCCGGCGGCGAGGCCAACGAGGCCGCGCTCAAGCTGGCGCGGCGCTGGGGCCACGACACCCACGGCGAGCGCAAGGCCAAGATCGTCTCGTTCCGCCAGTCGTTCCACGGGCGCACCCTGTTCACCGTCAGTGTCGGCGGCCAGCCCAAGTACTCGCAGGGCTTCGGGCCGGTGCCCGGCGGCATCGTCCACGGTGAGTTCAACAATCTCGACAGCGTGCGCGAACTGATCGACGCCGATACCTGCGCGGTGATCGTCGAGCCGCTGCAGGGCGAGGGCGGCATCGTCCCGGCCACCCAAGAATTCCTCGAAGGCCTGCGCGCGCTGTGCGACGAGCACCAGGCGTTGCTGATCTTCGACGAGGTGCAGTCGGGCATGGGCCGTCCGGGCACGCTGTTCGCCTACATGCGCTACGGCGTGACGCCCGACATCCTGACCAGCGCCAAGTCGCTGGGCGGCGGCTTCCCGGTCGGCGCGATGCTGACCACCGATCGCATTGCCCCGGTCCTCAAGCTGGGCACCCACGGCTCCACCTACGGCGGCAATGCGCTGGGCTCGGCGGTGGCGCTGGCGGCACTCGAATACATCGACACCCCGGAAGTGCTGGAGGGCGTCCAGCAGCGTCACGAGCGCTTCCGCGAGCATCTCGACAAGCTCAACTCGAAGTACGGCGTGTTCCAGGACGTGCGCGGCATGGGCCTGTTGATCGGCGCGCAGATGGCGCCCGAGTACGAGGGTCGCGCCAAGGACATCCTGCCGCTGGCCATCGAGGAGGGCGTGATGGCGCTGATCGCCGGGCCCAACGTGCTGCGCATGGCGCCGTCGCTGGTGATCCCCGAGGCCGACATCGACGAGGGCATGGCGCGTCTCGATCGGGCCATCGCACGCTTCGTCGAGTCCGCATGAACGTCCAGCCGTCATCGATGAGTTCGCCGATGTCACCGACGAGAGGAAATGCCATGCTGGTCGTGCGTCCCGCCAAGCCGGCCGACCTGCCGGGCCTCGAGCGCCTGGCGGGCAGCGCCACGCCACGCCTGACCAACCTGCCGACGCACCGCGACCGGCTCGAGGAGCGGATCACCCGCTCGCAGCGCTCGCTGTCCCGCGACGTCGACTTTCCCGGCGACGAGAGCTACACCTTCGTGCTCGAGGACCTGGAGCGCGGCGAAGTGGTGGGCACCGCGACCATCCGCGCCCACGCCGGCGCCCACGAGGCGTACTACACCTATCGTCAGGAAACGCTGATCCACGCCTCGCAGCAGCTCAACGTGCGCCGCGAGGTGCAGACGCTGTCGCTGTCCCACGAGGTCTCGGATGCCAGCCTGCTGTGCGCGCTGTCGCTCGACGCGCGCTACAAGGGCACCAGCGCCGAGAGCCTGCTGCGCCGCTCGCGCTTGATGTTCATCGCCCAGTACCCGGAGCGTTTCGCCGAGATCCTGGCGATCGCCTTCCCCGGCTACCTGGACGACGACGGCGAATCGCCGTTCTGGAACAGCGTCGGCCGGCACTTCTTCGCCCGCGGCTATCAGGAGATGAATCACCTCGCCGGGGTGCGCTCGAAGAGCTTCATCGCCGAGGTGATGCCGCAGTTCCCGCTGTATCTGCCGCTGCTCACGCCCGCGGCCCGCGCGGCGATCGGCCAGGAACATTCGGCGCACGAAGCGGCGCTCGCCGAGATGCTCGCCGAGGGCTTCTCGCGCTCGCGCCACGTCGACATCTTCGACGCCGGCCCGCTGGTCAAGGCCGACCGCGAACGCCTGGCGACCTTCCGCCATAGCACCTGGCATCCGGTGCGCATCCGCCCGGCCAGCGCGCTGCCCGATGCCGAGCCGGCGCTCATCGCCAATCAGAAGCTCGGCGGGTTCCGCTGCGTGGTGGCGCGCTACGCGCTGTCGCCCACCGGCCAACTGGTGCTCTCGCCGGAGCACGCCGCGGTACTCGGTGTCGAGGAGGGGCGTGCGGTGCTCGCCACGCCTCTGGCGCTGCCCGATGCGGAAGACACCTTCGACGAGGGGGAACTGTGATGCGCATTCGTCCGATTGCCCGCGGCGACATCGACGGCCTGCAGCAGATCGCCCAGGAAACCGGCGTGGGTTTCACCTCGCTGCCCGATAACCGCGATTTCCTGGCCGGCAAGATCGAGTCGGCGATACGCGCCTTCGAGCAGAAGACGCCGGTCGACGACCGGCTGTACTTCTTCGTCCTCGAGGACGACGAGAACGGCGAACTGGCCGGCTGCTGCGCCATCGAGGCGCAGGTGGGTCGCGAGGTGCCGTTCTATCATTACCGGCTGGGCACGCTGGCCCATTCCTCGGTGCAGCTCGACCTGCACCGCACCATCGACACGCTGTTTCTGAGCTCGGATCATACCGGCGACGCCGAGGTGGCCTCGCTCTACCTGCGCCCGGAGTACCGTGGGGGGCAGCGTAATGGCGCCTTGCTCTCCCAGGCGCGCTGGCTGTTCATGGCCCAGTTCCGCGACAGCTTCCCCGACAAGGTGCTCGCCGAGATGCGCGGCAAATTCGACGACAACGGCGTGAGCCCCTTCTGGCAGTGCCTGGGCAGCCACTTCTTCCCCATGGACTTCAACGAGGCCGATCGCCTTACCGGGCTGGGTCAGAAGAGCTTCATCGGCGAGCTGATGCCCAAGTTCCCGATCTACACCACCTTCCTGAACGACGAGGCGCGCGCCTGCATCGGCGAGGTCCATGCGCACACGCGTCCGGCACTGGAAATGCTCAAGAAGGAGGGCCTGCGCTGGGAGGGCTACATCGACATCTTCGATGCCGGCCCCACGGTGGAGGCCTATATCGACGACGTGCGCGCGGTGCGCCACTCCCGGCTGTGCCCGGTCGAGGTGGTCGGCGATTCGCAGGCTCGCGCGGCCAACGCCGGAAGCGAGCGGCCGACCTGGCTGGTGTCGACCACCCGCATGGCCGACTTCCGTGCCAGTTGGGTCGGCCGTGGCCCCGGTGCGGACGGCAGCCTGGCATTGACCGACGCCGAGGCGCGCCGGTTGGGCGTCACCACCGGCGATTCCCTGCGGGTTCTGGAATCGTAAGCTCGAGTCCTAGGAGTATTTATGCAAGCCAAGCAACAACTGTTCATCGGCGGTCGCTGGGTCGACGGCGACGCCGAACGGCTCGTCAAGACCGACCCGATCACCGGCGATACCCTGTGGCAGGCCAGTGCCGCCGACGCCGACCAGGTCGAGGAGGCGGTAGCCGCCGCCCGCGCGGCGTTTCCCGGCTGGGCGCGGCTGGGCTTCGATGCCCGCTTGTCGATCGTCGAGCGCTTTCGCGACGAGCTCGAGGCCAACCGCGAGGAGCTCGCCGAGAGCATCGCCCATGAAACCGGCAAGCCGCTTTGGGAGGCGCGCACCGAGGTCGGCGCGATGATCGGCAAGGTGGCCATTTCGGCGACCGCCCATCAGGAGCGCACCGGCGAGCGCAGCCGCGACGTGGCCGGCGCCAAGGCCGTGCTGCGGCATCGCCCGCACGGCGTGCTGGCGGTGTTCGGCCCCTACAACTTCCCCGGTCACCTGCCCAACGGGCACATGGTGCCGGCGCTGCTGGCCGGCAACTGCGTGGTCTTCAAGCCCAGCGAGCAGACCCCGATGACCGCCGACCTGACGCTGCAGTGCTGGCAGGCGGCGGGGCTGCCCGACGGCGTGATCAACCTCGTCCAGGGCGCCGCGCCGGTGGGTCAGGCGCTGTCCGGCGCAAGCGACATCGACGGGTTGCTGTTCACCGGCAGCGCCAAGATCGGCAAGCTGCTGCACGAGCAGTTCGCCGGCCAGGTCGACAAGATCCTGGCACTCGAGCTGGGCGGCAACAACCCGCTGGTGGTCAAGGACGTAGCGGATCAGGACGCCGCGGTACTGACCATCCTGCAGTCGGCGTTTCTCTCCGGCGGCCAGCGCTGCACCTGCTCGCGGCGGTTGATGGTGCCCGAAGGCGAGGCCGGCGATCGGCTGCTCGAGGCGCTGACCGATGCCATCGCCAGGCTGCATGTCGCCGCGCCGTTCAGCGAGCCGGCGCCGTTCTACGGCGGTCTGGTCAGCGTGGCGGCGGCCGACGGCCTGCTCAAGGCGCAGGACGATCTCGAGGCGCTGGGCGGAACCGTGCTCGCGCGCATGAAGCGCCTGGTCGGCGATACCAGCCTGGTGTCGCCGGCGCTGATCGACGTCACCGGCCTCGAAGTGCCCGACGAGGAGCATTTCGGCCCGCTGCTCAAGGTGCACCGCTACCGCGACTGGGACGAGGCGATTGCACTTGCCAACGACACCCGCTACGGGCTTTCCGCCGGGCTGATCGGCGGCGACCCGGCCGATTGGGACGACTTCCTGCTGCGCATCCGTGCCGGCATCGTCAACTGGAACCGTCAGACCACCGGGGCATCGAGCGACGCCCCGTTCGGTGGCATTGGCGACAGCGGCAATCATCGCCCCAGCGCCTACTATGCGGCGGACTATTGCGCCTACCCGATCGCCTCGATGGAATCGGAAGCGTTGGCGATGCCCGACAACCTGCCTCCGGGCGTGACCTTGGGAGACGGGGCATGAGCGTGACGGCGAACGACGCGGCGCTCGATACCCGGCGCGGGGTGCGCGAGGTCAATTTCGACGGCCTGGTCGGCCCCACCCACAACTACGCCGGGCTGGCCCACGGCAACGTGGCGTCGATGCGCCACGGCGGGTTGGCCTCCAACCCCCGCGAGGCTGCGCTGCAGGGGCTGGCCAAGATGAAGGCGCTGGCCGACGCCGGCTACGCCCAGGCCGTGTTGCCGCCGCAGCAGCGCCCCGATCTCGGCGCGCTGCGCGATCTGGGCTTCACCGGCAGCAATGCCGAGGTGCTCGAACGTGCCGCGCGCGAGGCGCCGCAATTGTTGCGTGCGGTGTGCTCGGCCTCGAGCATGTGGACGGCCAACGCCGCCACCATCACCCCGAGTCGCGACGCCGCCGACGGCCGGACGCATTTCACCCCGGCCAACCTGCAGTCGAGCTTTCATCGCTTCCTCGAGCCGCAGACCACCGGGCGGGTGCTCGCGGCGATCTTTCGCGACGAAGTGCGCTTCGCCCACCACCCGGCGTTGCCGGCGACCCCGGCGTTCGCCGACGAGGGCGCGGCCAACCACACCCGGCTCGCCGGCGCGCATGGCGATGCCGGCGTGCATCTCTACGTCTACGGCCGTCAGGCATTCGGTGGCGACGCCGAGCGCGAGCCCAAGCGCTTCCCGGCGCGCCAGACGCTGGAAGCCAGCCAAGCGGTGGCTCGCCAGCACGGCCTTAGCGCGGACCAGGTGGTGTTCGCCCAGCAGCATCCCGACGCCATCGATGCCGGGGTGTTCCACAACGACGTGATCGCGGTGGGCAATGGTCCGGTGCTGCTCTACCACGAGATGGCCTTCCTCGACGAGGAACGCACTCTCGACGAGCTGCGCCGCAAGATGGCTGCGCCGTTGATCCCGGTACGCGTGCCCAGCGAGGCGGTGAGCCTCGACGACGCGGTGAGCACCTACCTGTTCAACTCGCAGCTACTTTCCGACCCGGACGGCTCGGGGGCGATGACCCTGGTGGTGCCCGGCGAATGCCAGGAGAACGAGGCGGTGTGGCGAACGATCCAGGACCTGCTGCTGGCCGGCCACAACCCGATCAACGAGGTGATGGTCAAGGATGTCAAGCAGAGCATGCGTAACGGCGGCGGTCCGGCCTGCCTGCGCCTGCGGGTGCCGCTCTCGGAGGTGGAACGCGCCGGACTCTCGGGCCGGGTGCTGTTCGACGAAGCGCTGTATGGCGCGCTCACCGGCTGGGTCGAGCGTCACTATCGCAATTCGTTGACCCCGGCGGATCTCGCCGACCCGCAGCTGGCCGACGAGACGCTGACCGCGCTCGACGAACTGACGCGGATTCTCGAGATCGGCTCGGTGTATCCCTTCCAGCTCGAGGCCTGAGCCCGGCAGCTGATCTAGCCGCCGGGTATCGCTGTCAGGCCGCGGCGAAGACGCGCTGCAAATGCTCGCTATAGGCCGTGACATGGCCCTCGATGTCGGGGGCCTTGATCACGTCGTTGGCGAGAAAGCTGGGCAGGGCGTCCAGGCCGACGAATTGCTGCGCCTTGTGAAACGGAAAGTACACCGCGTCCACCCCGCGCCCCTCGAAGAAATTGCCCGGCTCGTCGAAGGCGTCGCTTGGTGCGTTCCAGGTCAGCGAAAGCATGTAGCGGCGACCCTGCAACAGCCCGCCGCTGCCGTAATGGCGGCTCGGATCCTGGCGCGAGCGGCCGTCGCTGGCATAGAGCGAACCGTGGCCGGTGGTGAACACTTCGTCGATGTAGCGCTTGACGGTCCACGGCGCGCCCATCCACCAGCCGGGCATCTGATAGACGATGACGTCGGCCCAGAGAAACTTCCCGACTTCCTCGTCGAGATCGTAACCGTCGTCGATACGGGTTTCCTTCAGTACATGGCCCATCTCGGCCAGCACGCCGCGTGCCGTGTCGTGAAGGGTGTCGTTGTAGCGTCCGCCGGAGTGGGCGTAAGCCTTGCTGCCATTGATGAGTAGAATCTTCATGTTGCTTCGGTGCCTGTCATTAGCGTGTGCTGAATTGCACCGAGTTTGGCCTGTGCTGCCTTTCCCAAAAAGCCAGTAAACTGGGAAAGATAATTGCCTTACAGGCAACAATGCAGCAACCACGGCGAGCGAGACGATGAAGACCAACCTGGAAGAGTACCTGGTGTTTCGCACGGTGGTGGAGGCCGGTTCGATCACCGCAGCCGCCGACCAGCTCAGACAGACCACCTCGGGGGTCAGCCGCGCGTTGCGTCGTCTGGAAGACAAGCTGGACACAACCCTGCTGCGGCGCACGACGCGTAAGCTGGAACTCACCGACGAAGGGCGGGAATTCCTCGTCCGGGCGCGCTCGATCCTCGATGCCGTGGAATCCGCCGAGGAACAGATGGCGCTACGCCGCCAGCAGCCCACCGGGCGCCTGCGGGTCAACGCGGCGCCGAGTTTCATGCAGCATATCGTCGTGCCGCTGGTCGGCGAATTCCGGCGCCACTATCCGGGTATCAGCTTGGAATTGGATACCCATGACCGTTACATCGACCTGCTCGAACAGCGCACCGACATCGCCATCCGGATCGGCGAGCTGCGCGACTCGACACTGCACGCGCGGCTGCTGGGTCACACCCCGCTGCGCCTGTTGGCCAGTCCCGACTATCTGGCGGCACACGGCGAACCTCAGGACGTCGGCGATCTGGCTCGGCATACGCTATGTGGCTTCAACCAGCTGGACGAACTCAACCGTTGGCCACTCTTCGATGCCCAGGGCCAACCGCTGCAGGTCACGCCGGATATCGCGGCCTCCAGCGGGGCCACCCTGCATGCCCTGGCGCTGGAAGGGCACGGCATCGTCTGTCTGGCGGACTTCATGACCCGTCGCGATCGCGAGCAGGGGCGGCTGGTGCCGGTGCTGCAAGACCAGACTCAGCGCGTCCATCAGGTCATCCAAGCGGTCTATTATCGCAATACCGCGCTGTCGCTACGCATCACCCTGTTTCTCGACTTCCTGACCCAGCGCCTCGCCGGGCGCTTATGACGAAGCGTGGGCTGGCAGAAACTGACGGCACCGATCAAGCAACGATAAGGAGAATGTGCGTGACCGAGCACATCGCTATCATCAGGCTGCATGCCGACTCGCCCCACGCCGGGACCGTGGCGGGCTGGACCCATGACACCTGGGGCCATCTGCATCCCGAGACCTCGGCCGAGGAGTATCGGCGGGAATTCTACGCGCAGTGCGGCGAGGGCGGCGTGCCCTCGGTGTTCGTGGCGATGCACGGCGCACTGCCGGTGGGCACGGCGAGCCTGGTCGCAGACGACATGAGCGCGCGCCGCGAGCTGACGCCCTGGCTGGCCTCGGTATTCGTGCTGCCCGAATGGCGCGGCCTCAGTATCGCCTCGCGCCTGGTGCGGCGGGTCGAGACGGAAGCGCGGGCCCAGGGTATCCGCCACTTCTATCTCTATACGCCCGATCGGCAGGCGCTGTATCGCCGGCTGGGCTGGCGGGAGCGCGAGGCGCTGATCTATCGCGGCGAGTCCGTGACCGTCATGAGCCGGCGGCTGGATGCCACCACGGCCTGAACCGGACCCGCCTGCGCCGGCGATCTCGCTCCGCTCGGGTGCCGGCCTACCGCCGCCGTCTAGCCAGTGCCGCGACACCGAGTAGGGCGCCGGTGACCACGGTCGCCGTCAGCACGGGATGCATCGAACTTCGGGTATAGATGCTCGATTTCGCGACATGATGCGGGTAGTGGATCGTTTCCTGGTTGTCCGTGGCGGGCTCGCGCAGTGCAAAGTGCTGGCGATGCTCCGGGCGTCCCGATTTCTGCTGGCGGATGATCGAGGCTTCCATGATCCTGTCGGCCAGGCGCGGGGCATATTGCCCCAGGGCCGCGATCATCTTGCCGCCCGCGCCGACGTAGATGTCGCGCCTTGGCACCTCGGCGCAGTGCAGGATGCTGCGCGCGACGACCTGCGGGTCGTAGAGCGGCGGCGGCAGGTTGGGTTCTTCGTCCATGTAGTTTTCGGCATGCTCGGTAAAGGGCGTGGCGATGCTGCTCGGCTTGACGAGGGTGACGGCGATCGGCGCGCCGGCGGCCTCGAGTTCCATGCGCAGTGCATCGGTAAAGCCCTTGACGGCGTGCTTCGAGGCGGAATACATGCCTTGGATGGGCAGCGCGCGATCCGAGACGACCGAGCCCAGGTTGATGATCGCGCCGCCGTACTCGTCCTCTCGCTCGCGAAGGTGGCGTGCCGCTTCCAGCGAGCCGTGCACGACCCCCCAGTAATTGGTCTCGAACAGGCGCCGATGATCCTCCGGCTTGATGTCGAGCATGTTGCCGAAGATGGACACGCCGGCATTGTTGATCCAGGTGTCGAAACCGCCGAAGCGGTCGATCGCGATACGCGCAATGTTATGCACGTGCCCCGCGTTGCCGACATCCGCCACCGCATAGGCGGTCTCGCCGCCCTGGCGCTGGATTTCCTCGCTCAACTGGCGCAGCGCGCCCTCGTCACGCGCCGCCAGCACCAGACGTGCGCCGTGCTCGGCGGCCAGGCGGGCGGTCGCCAGGCCGATGCCGGTGGTCGCGCCGGTGATGACGATCGTTTGATCCCCGAGTTTCTTCAAAGGCAGTGCCATGATGCTCTCCTTGCTGGCTGCTCCCGATCCCCGGCATGAGCAGCTTGGCGTCTATTGCGTCCCAGTGCCTCGCCAGGCCGGTATCGGGCCCAGCGAGTGCTTCGCTAAGCATAGAAGGCGCTCGCGGAATGCCAATGGCCACTTGCAGGCATGCAGAGCCGGCGTATGACGCTCAGTCCGGCGCGCTGGCCTCGCTGAGCTGACGCAGGGCGGCATCGTCGAGCTCCAGCCGGGTGGCGGTGATCAACTGCACGAGCTGCCTTCGCGAGGTGGCGCTGGCGATCGGCGCGGTAACCGCCGGCTGGGCCATCAGCCAGGCCAGGGATACCGCGGCCGGGGTGGCGTCGACGCGCTTGGCGACGTCGTCGAGCGCGGCTAGGATGCGCATGCCGCGCTCATCGAAGTACTTGTCGACGAAGCCTGCGCGGGCCTTGCCCCGGGCGTCCTCGCGGGAGCGGTACTTGCCGGTGAGAAAGCCGCTGGCCAGCGAGAAGTAGGGGATCACGCCGATATCGTACTTCAGGCACAGCGGAGCCAGTTCGGTCTCGAAATCGTCGCGGTCGTACAGGTTGTAGCATGGCTGCAGCGTCTCGTAGCGCGGCAGAGCATGCCTCTGGGCGACCTGGCTGGCCTCGTCGAGGCGGTCGGCGGTGTAGTTCGAGGCGCCGATGACGCGCACCTTGCCGGCCTCGATCAGCCGGTCGTAGGCCTCGAGGGTCTCCTCCAGGGGCGTGTCGGCATCGTCGAGGTGCGACTGGTAAAGATCGATGTAATCGGTTTGCAGCCGCTCGAGCGAAGCCTCCACCGCGCGCTGGATATACGCCTTCGAAAGTCCCTTGTCGCCGTCGCCCATGTCCATGCCGACCTTGGTGGCCAGCAGCACCTTGTCGCGATTGCCGCGCGCCTTGAAGTACGCGCCGAGCACGCGCTCGGACTCGCCGCCGCTGTGACCGTCGACCCAGCGCGAATAGACATCGGCGGTGTCGACAGTGGAGAAGCCGGCGTCCAGCCAGGCATCGAGCATCTCGAACGACTGACGCTCATCGAGGGTCCAGCCGAAGACGTTGCCGCCGAAGATCAGCGGGTCGGTTTTCAGGCCGCTGTGGCCGAGGGGGCGTTGACTCATTGCGATTCCTTGCATCGTGAATTCCGGGCCGGACACGCACGTGCCCATGTCGCTACGCCCAAGCGTAGACGACCCCGCCGGGGGCTGCGGAATCGATCGCCGCATGGTGCAATGGAGTGTCGAAACAGCGCGACGACAGGGGCGACCAGCCGGTAAGCTGACGCCCGTCACCACTCGGAGGTATGCCTGTGGCCGGAAGCAGCCTGCTCACATTGATCGATGACATCGCCACGATCCTCGACGACGTCTCGTTGATGACCAAGGTGGCGGCGAAGAAGACCGCCGGCGTGCTGGGCGACGACCTGGCGCTCAACGCCCAGCAGGTCACCGGCGTGAAGGCCGATCGCGAGTTGCCGGTGGTCTGGGCGGTAGCCCGCGGGTCGCTGCTCAACAAGCTGATCCTGATCCCCACGGCGCTGCTGATTAGCGCCTTCCTGCCCTGGGCGGTGACGCTGCTGCTGATGCTCGGCGGTGCGTATCTCTGCTTTGAGGGTGTCGAGAAGCTGGCGCACAAGTTCCTGCATCGCGACGAGGACAGCGACGAGCATCGGCGGCGGGTCGAGGCGATGGCCGACGAGCGGGTCGACATGCGCGCCTTCGAGCGCGACAAGATCAAGGGCGCGGTGCGCACCGATTTCATCCTCTCCGCCGAGATCATCGTCATCACGCTGGGCACGGTGGCCGGCGTCTCGCTGAGTCAGCAGGTCGCGGTGCTGGTGGGCATCGGCCTTTTGATGACCGTCGGGGTCTACGGGCTGGTCGCCGGCATCGTCAAGCTCGACGACCTGGGGCTCTACCTGAGCCGCCGCGAGGGCCTGCTCAACGCCGTCGGGCGCGGCCTGCTCGCCGGCGCGCCCTATCTGATGAAGAGCCTGTCGGTGATCGGCACGCTGGCGATGTTCCTGGTCGGCGGCGGCATCCTCACCCACGGCATCCCGGTGTTGCATCATCTGGTCGAGGGCGTCGCCGACACCGATACCGCCGTGCCCGGCCTCGACGCGGTGATCCACGGCCTCGGCCCGTCGCTGCTCAATATGCTAATCGGGCTGGTCGTAGGTGCGCTGGCACTCGGCGCGGTGACGCTGATCGGGCGTCTGTTCGGCGGCGGGAAACGGCGGCACGACGACAGCGAATCCTCCTGAGGGAGGGCATCGCCATGCCGCGCCGAACTGCAAGCGCATTTGCCCGCGCCAGCAGCAATCGCTACTTTCGTCGGCGATGACCGACCGAGACGAGACAATCGGACCAACGATTTCCAGGAGAGACGGTGAACGACCCCCAGTCCCCCTTGCGTCAGGCCAGTAGCTTTCCGGGGAACCTGCTGCGACGCTGCCACCAGATCAGCGTGGCCATCTTCCTCAATAAGGGCAGGGCGCTGGAGCTGACCCAACTGCAATACATCGTGCTGTCGGCACTGGAAGAGCGGGGTACGCTCGACCAGAGCCGCCTGGGCGGATTGACCGCCCTCGATCGCAATACCACGGCGGTGGTGGTGAAGAAGCTCGAGACGCGGGGCCTGGTGACGCGCGAGCGCAACGCACGTGACCGGCGTTCGATGCTGGTCACGCTGTCGGCGCAGGGCCGTGACCTGCGCCGTCGGGCCGAAGCCGTCGCCGTCGATACCCAGGAAGAGTTGATGGCGCCGCTGTCGGCCGCGGAGCGTGAGACGCTGCGTGCCTTGCTGCAGAAGATCGCCGATCAGAACAACGACTTGAGTCGGGTGCCGGTGGTCAAGTGACCCCCGGCGCTTCGCCGGGGGGCGTCGCGGTACACGCTCATCGGGCGTCGAGCATGAAACCGTCGAAATAGGCCGCGAGCGCCGCATGGTCCTCCAGGGGCAGCACGTTGGCGATGTGCTGGTCGGGGCGCACGATGACCAGACAGCCGCGGTCGCGATCGATGCCGCGCAGATCGAAGATATCCTGGGCGTTCTTCAGATCGGGACAGAACACCTTTTCGTAATCGCGCAGCCCATAACGGCCCTTGCGTGGCCACAACAGCCGGGGCAGCGCATCGAGCGATAGCTCGCGATGGCCCTGCTGGAGAATCGCCCGCACATCGATCACGGCGTCGCTGTCGGCACCCGCCGGGGTATAGCGTTTGAGCGGCGACTCCGACGCTTCGTCGAGGAAGCGGCACAACGCCTGGAGACCCGAGTCCGCCGAGGCCGGATCGCGCCCGTCGGCAAAAGCGAACAGCCGCCAGCGCCCATCGGCCTTGACCGCATGGCCGAGCTGCATCGGCCTGGCGTCCGCCAGGCGGATCACCGGCGCCGAATGAAAGCGCATGCCGATCGTCAGGCCCCTGGCCAACTGTTGATGGGTGGGCTCGGCGGTGAGCAGCGAAGGGTGGTACTGGATCGCCGTGCCCGCGGTGAAGCGCCCCTGCTTGACGAAGTAGCGCTGGAAGTCCGCCGGGTCCACGCCGTCGCCCCGATCCTCGGGCGAGCCCTTGGGCGGCGCGCTGAACATCTTGGCGAACTCGCGATCGAAGTCGATCAGCTCCTTGGCGACGGTCTGGCGTTCGGCGGAATAGCTGTGCAGCAGCTTCGCTGAGGCCTGTCCCCGCAGCACCGCCGCCAGCTTCCAGCCCAGGTTGAAGGCGTCGCGCATCGACACGTTCATGCCCTGGCCGGCCTTGGGGCTATGGGTATGGCAGGCGTCGCCGGCGATGAAGACGCGCGGATGGCGAGTAGTGAGTTGCTCGGCGGGCACGTCGTCGAACTTGTCGCACAGTCGCTGGCCGATTTCGTACACCGACCACCAGGCGACTTCCTTCACTTCCAGCGTATAGGGATGCAGGATCCGCTGCGCCGCGGCGATCAGCTGCTCTGAAGTGATGTTGCGGCTCGCCACCCGCTCGCCGGCGTCGAGCTTGTCGAGCTCGATGTACAGCCGCACCAGGTAGCCGCCTTCGCGAGGGATGATCAGCATGTTGCCTTCGTTGGCGGAGTGGATAGCCGCCTTCATGCGTACATCGGGAAAGTCGGTGACCGCCAGCACGTCCATCACCCCCCAGGCCTGATTGGCCGAGTCGCCCTCGAGCGAGCGCCCCAGCGCCTGGCGCACCCGGCTGCGGGCCCCGTCGCAGCCCACCACGTAGCGCGCCTTGACGGTTTCCAGACGGCCTTCGTGGCCCGGGGCGAGACGCTCCAGGGTGGCCGTCACCGGGTAGTCGGCAGCGTCGCTCCTCGCGGCGTCGGCCGGACCGGCATCGATGGTCAGATCGCGCAGACGCCGCGAGTAATTGGGCGTCAGCCGCGACGGCGAGTGGCGCATCACCTCCAGGTAGAAGTCGTGGACGCGGGCCTGATTGAGGATCACGTGGGGGAACTCGGAAAGGCCGTCCTCGGTGTCCTGGACGCGACCGCTGCGGACGATGTTGCGGTGCCGGTCGCCATCGGGCTTCCAGAAGGTCGTCTCGTTGACCCAGTAGGCCTCCTTCAGCACGCGCTCGCTGAAACCGAAGGCCTCGAACATCTCCAGGGTGCGGCAGGCGATGCCGTCCGCCTGGCCCAGCTTTAGCGGACCATCTTTCTGCTCGACGATGCGCGTGGTGATGTCGGGGAAGGCCGCGAGCTGTGCCGCCAGGGTCAGCCCCGCCGGCCCGCAGCCCACGATCAGCACGTCGACGCGCTCGGGCAGGTCGCCGCCGCTGCCTGCTTCAGCGTCGGCGGGTTCGTGAACGGCCGGATCGCCGCTGCGAAAACCATTGAGATGAAATTGCATGGGACACCCTATCGAAGCGAGTTGAGGTCATGCGGCCGGCTGGAAGCGCTGAGTCGCAAAATGATCACTATTGTGACGATCAGTGTTGTGACGATTTCCCGGTCGGGCAATTAGACTTTCTTCCAACGGGGCCGGCGCGTCGCGCGCGAACCGC
Organism: Halomonas sp. HP20-15; assembly: GCF_033446685.1. Lineage (NCBI taxonomy): Bacteria > Pseudomonadati > Pseudomonadota > Gammaproteobacteria > Oceanospirillales > Halomonadaceae > Halomonas > Halomonas sp. HP20-15. The sequence goes on from NZ_JAWQLY010000008.1 coordinate 91,132, forward strand.
GACGCCACGGGCTCTCTCGGCTCCTCAGCGACTTTCCCTCGGCCTGCGCTTACGCGCTACCATGGCGTGTACATGACACTGCGGACCCGTTCGACATGACTCTTGAACCGATCCCGATGGCGCTGCTGGCGGCGCTGATCGCCTTTTTCGCCGGCTGGGGCCTGGCCGCCTGGCGCGGTGCGCGTCGCCTGGCGCCCTTGCAAGAGGCCAAGGCCGAGCTCGAGAAACAGCTGGCCGAGCGGGCGAGCCAACTGGACGAAACGCAAGCGGTGCTGGATGCCCGGCGCGAGGCGCTAGCGCAGGCGCAGCTCGCCCAGGCGCGGCTGGAAGCCGAGCTGGCCGGGGTCCGGGCGCATCAGGCCAATCTGCGCGAAGGCTTCGACGAGCGCCTGCGCGAGCGCGACGCCGAGCGTCAGCGCCTGGAGGGCCAGCGCCGCGACGCGCAACTGGCGCTCGAGGCTAGCCAGGAGAAGATTGCCGAGCTGCGCGAGGCGCTCAAGTCGGCGACCACCCAGCTCGACGCCAAGCAGCAGCACTTTCGCGAGCAGTTCGAGTTGCTCAAGGAGAGCCGCGACACCCTCAAGAAAGAGTTCGAGAACCTCGCCAACGAGATCCTCGAGCGCAAGGGCAAGGCTTTCTCGGAGCTTTCCTCGGAACGCATTGGTGGGCTTCTGCAGCCGATTCAGTCCGAGATGAAGGGCTTTCGCGAGAAGGTCGAGTCGATCCATCAGCAGGAGAGCGAGCAGCGCGTGCAATTGCGTACCGAACTGCAGCAGCTGCAGAACCTCAACCGGGCGATCACCGACCAGGCCGACAAGCTGACCACCGCGCTGCAGGGCCAGAAGAAGATCCAGGGCAACTGGGGCGAGCTGATGCTCGAGAATGTGCTCGACGGCGCCGGGCTGCGGCTGGGTACCGACTACAAGCGCGAGGTCAGCTTTACCACCGAGGACGGCCGCAAGCGCCCCGACGCGATCGTCTACCTGCCACAGGGCAAGCATCTGGTGATCGATGCCAAGACCTCGCTGGCCGCCTACACCCGCTACGTCAACTGCGACGACGATGTCGAACGCCGCCAGGCGCTCGCCGAGCACTGCCAGGCGGTGCGCGAGCGCATCACCGAGCTGGCCGATCGCCACTACTACGACCTGCCGGGACTCAACTCGCCGGAAGTGGTGATCATGTTCGTGCCGGTGGAGTCGGCCTACGTCGAGGCGCTCAAGTACGACGAGGGACTCTACCAACGCGCCATCGAGAGCAACGTGCTGGTCGCCACGCCGACCACGCTGCTGACCAGTCTCAATATCGTCCGCCAGCTGTGGCGCTTCGAGGACCAGAGCAAGCACACCGCCGAGCTCGCCAATCGTGCCGAGAAGTTCTACTCCAAGCTGGCGACCTTCCTGGGCAGCATGGAGGACGTGGGCAGGAAGCTCGACGGCGCGCGGGGCAGCTACGACCGGGCGATGAGCCAACTGGTCAGCGGCAAGGGCAACCTGATCAAGCAGACCGCCGAGTTCAAGGAACTGGGCGTGGCGGTCAAGAAGGAGCTGCCCGCCGAGCTGGTCGATCGCGCCCGGCTGGAGCTCGACAGTGGCGTGGCGACCGACGCCGCCGCGGATGGCGCCTCCGACCCGGCGTCGCGGTTGCATCGGCAAACGATACCGTGACCGCGGGCGCGCTCATTGCACCAGCGATTCGCTAGGGTGGAAGGTGCCAGTGTGGATTCAGTCGTGTTAGCGAGCGTCGGCGATAGCGGCAGTGGATTTATTGATGATGCTGCTTCAGGCGTTCGCGCAGCCCGTTCATGTCATCGCTGAGATAACGCCCGTCGAAGTCCGCCTCTTCGAACAGCTTTTCAGGATCGATGATTTCGATATGATGACGATGTTTTATCAGCACGCGATCTTTCTCCAGGGTGGTCAGCGAACGGCTGATATGTACCGAGGTAAGGCCGAGTATTTCGCCCAGGATCCTTTGTGAGATAGGTAGGGAAAAAGAGTGGATGTCGGTGTCGCGAACGCGACTGAGACGAGTGTAAGTCTCGACGATGAAATGCGCGATGCATGAGCGCGCGTCGCGATTGGCCCTGATCAGCATGCGCTCGGTCAGGATCGATTCCTGCCGGGCCAATGAGGCCAGCAGGGCGACCATCAGCGGCGTCGACTCTTCGATGAAATCGACGATCTTGTGGTTGGGAAATGGGCAGACGATCCCCTCGCAGATCATCCGGGCTTCGGAGAGGTGCTTCGCAAACGTGAGTTCACGCAAGCCGATCACATCGCCGGGAAGCAGGACATCGACGACCTGTCGGCCGCCATCGGGATGATCGCGAAAGGTGCAAGCCCAGCCACTTTTGATGGTATAGAGCTGATCCGCCTTGTCGCCGGCCGACCATAGCAGCTGATTTTCGGTGACGTGACAGGGGGCTTTCTCGAGTTCCTGGAGCAATTGTTGGTCCGAGTCTCCAAGCGGTAAATACCGGTTCAAATTGGCCAGTATGCAACTTTCATGTCGGTGCATTAAAATCGCCTTTTTGGCTTCGCAGAGCTGAATAAAAAGCACACGGAAAGCCAGTGGCCAACCGCAAGCTTGGATGGGATAAGGAGGCGACAGTAGCTGTCGGTAGGGAGGTTTTTCTTTTTTATCGCCTGGCTGGCTAATGGGCTGGCCTTGCTTGGTAGCGGTGTATTAAGAATACAAGTATAGGTGCCAAACCGGACAATTGTTAATTATTTGTCGGATTAAGTATAAGAAACGGCAAGGGTCCGTGCTGGCGGCGCTAGCTTGGTAGTTCGTGATTCCAATAATGAATTAATGCTTTAGTAGTATCGCGTATTAAATCGAAAAAACCCTCTATTGCTTATTGCTGTTCCAGCCGATAGCCGTGCTGGTAGACGCTGCGCAGCCGCAGTCCGTGGCGACCGTCGAGCTCGAGCTTCTGGCGCAGGCGGCTGACGTGTGTGTCCACGGTGCGTGTCGTGACGTCGGCGCTGATGCCCCAGATCAATTCCAGCAGATGTCCGCGCGAGAACAACTGGCCCAATTGGGTAAAGAACAGGCTGGCCAGGCGAAATTCACGGTCGGTCAGCTTCACCTCGCGCTCGCTGAGCGCAATGCAGCGCTGCTCGTGGTTGAGCTCGAAAGGGCCGATCCGTTCCTTGCTGGCGCTGGTGCGTAGCCCGGCGCGGCGCCCGAGCGCGGCAATACGGGCGCGCAGCTCGGCCGGACGCAGCGGCTTGGCGAGGAAATCGTCGGCGCCGCGTTCGAGCGCCGTCACCACGTCGTCCTCGCCGTCGCTGGCGGTGATGAACAGGATCGGCCCGCTCCAGCCGTGATGCTGGCGCAACTGGGCCAGCACGTCCATGCCCGAGGCGTCGGGCAGGTGCCAATCGATGATCAACAGATCGAAGGCGTCCTCGCGCATGGCGCGCTCGAACTGGCTGGCGCGAGCGAAGGCGCTGATCCGACTATCTTCGTCGCCCAGGCACTGACGAATGAAATCCTGCTGATCGGGGTCGTCTTCCAGTACACCAATATGCATCGGGCGCCTCGTCTCGAGTATGAGAATGCTCAGGTTTCAGCATAAGCGGCCGATGACTGGAAGACCAAGAGTCGTCATTGCATTTGCCTCGTTGCCTAAAGCGGCACCCGGAGACCTACCGTATGTTCAATCGTTTCGCTCGATCGCTCGGAATCTGCGTAATCGGCCTGGGCGCTCTGGCTGCGTCGGACGCCCTGGCGCTGGATGCGCCAAGCGGCCCGGTGATCCTGGTGGTCAGCGGCGCCATCGGGACGACCAACGTCGGCGACGAGGCGCATTTCGATCGCGCCATGCTGGCGGCGCTGCCGCAGCACGACACGCTGACCCATACTCCCTGGCACGACGACCGCATTCGATTTTCCGGCCCGCTGGGACGCACCTTGCTGCAGGCGGTCGATGCCCGGGGCTCCCGGATGCGGGTGACCGCGCTCAACGGTTACGCTTCGACCATTCCGGTCGCCGACTTCCACGAGCATGACGTGATCCTGGCGCTGGCGGCCGATGGCGAGCCCTTGAGCGTGCGCGACCAGGGGCCGTTGTTCGTCATCTATCCCTTCGACGACGAGCCCGATCTAAGCAACAAGCTGATCCTGTCGCGCTCGGTGTGGCAGGTCGAACGCATCGTGATCGATTGATACGCCGGATCCCTGCCATGCATTCCTTGCTTGCGTTGCGTTTTCGGGTCGCCTCGTTCGCGGTGATCCTGTTCTTTCTGGCGGCGCTGATCACGGGTTGGCTGATCTACCACCGGCATAACGCATTGGAGAATCGCCTGCTCGAGAGCCTGACCTGGACGGTCTATCAATTCGACCGTGAGGCGCGGGAGGTGCGTTTCAGCCTGGCACCCGCGACGGCCAGGCTCGACCTCGAGGAACTGCAACTGCGTTTCGACATTCTCTACAGCCGCATGCGGGTGTTCCGTCAGGGCGAGGTGGCGGTGGCGCTCAGTGCGCTTCATTCGATCCATTCGTCTGCTCACGTGCATCATTCGCTGCAACGAGCCGTGGCGCTCATCGATTCGATGGATACGCGGCTTGCTGAGCTGCGTGCGAAGGAGGGGATGCGGAGGGAAGTACTGCATCGGCAACTGTCGCTGCAAAGCGAGGCGCTCTTGCAGTTCACTGAAGCGATGCTGATCGAAACCAATGCCCATATCGCCGAATTGCGTACCTCGGAAAGTACGACTCTCTTGCGTCTCTACGCGATGGTGTTCGGGCTGATTCTGCTGTTGATGGCTTCCGGAGCGATACTGGTCGCGGCGCTGGCGCGCGAGGGGCGCGAGCACAGCCGCAAGGCCCGGCAACTCGAGGTGCGTACCGGCGAGCTCGATCAGGCGGTCGAGCGGGCCGAGGCGGCGAGCCGTGCCAAGTCCGAATTCATGGCGGTGATGAGTCATGAGATCCGCACCCCGCTCAATGGCGTGGTCGGCGTCGCCGACCTGCTCGCCGATGAGCCGCTGGGCGAGCGCGGACGCTCGCTGGTCGGCACCCTCAAGGAGAGCGCGCTGGGGCTGCAGGCGGTGATCACCGATGTGCTCGACTATTCGAAGATCGAAGCCGGCTCGCTGGATCTGGAGCACGAGCCGTTCGCGCTTCGCAGCTTCTTCGACCAGCTGTGCGCCAGCTATCGGCTGCGCGGCGATGCCGGCACGCTGCAGTTCGATTGCCACCAGGACCCTCGGCTCCCGGCCTGGGTTCGCGGCGACGTCAACCGTCTGCGCCAGGTGCTGATGAACCTGCTCAACAACGCCTTCAAGTTCACCGATACGGGACTGGTCAGCCTGCAGGCCTGGGTCGAAGACGACGGTCATATCCGTTTCGAGGTGCGCGACACCGGCTGTGGCATCGAGCCCGCCGAGCAGACCCGGCTGTTCGCGCCGTTCACCCAGGTCGACAGCTCGATCTCCCGTCGGCATTCGGGTACCGGGCTGGGGTTGGTGATCTGCCAGCGGCTGGTGCGCGCGATGGGCGGCGAGATCGGCCTCGACAGCCACCCCGGGCTGGGCAGCCTGTTCTGGTTCAGCATTCCACTGCCCGCCGAAAGCGCCATGCCGGACGGCGTGGTGAGCCACGACGCGCCGTCGCTGTCGCAGCAGCGTCACGTCCTCATCGTCGAGGACAATCCCATCAACCAGACCCTGGCGTGCGCCATGCTCGAACGGCTGGGCCAGCGCTTCCGGGTCGCCGACAACGGCGAGGATGCGCTGGTCCTGCTGGCCCGCGAACGCTTCGACCTGGTGTTGATGGATATCCAGATGCCGGTGCTCGACGGGCTCGAGACCACCCGCCGCTGGCGCGCACTCGAGCGCGGCGACGGCGGCCATCTGCCGGTGGTGGCGATGACCGCCAACGTGATGGCCGAGGATCTGGCGCGCTGTCGCGAGGCGGGCATCGACGACGTACTGCTCAAGCCGTTCACCCGGGCCGACCTGGAGGCACTGCTGCGACGCCTGTTCGCGCCGGATGCGCCTTCCCGCGCCCCGGTGCCTACGGAGCGCCCCGAAGAGGCGCCGGCGGGCCGGTCTGGAGAGGTGTTGGTGGGCCGCTCTCAAGCGGCATCAGCGGACCAGGGCGATGCATCGCTGGTGCTGGCGAGCGAAGCGTCCTTCGCAGCCACGACTCGCCAGTTGCTCGATGCGGCCATCTGCGAAGAGCTCCGCGAAGCGTTGCCCGCCGAGGCACTCGCCAATCTGCTGGCGACCTATCTCGGCCGCCTCGAACAGCGTCTGCGGCGCTTTGGCGTGTTGCTCGAAAGCCTCGACCGGTCGGGTCTGGCCCGCGAAGCGCATTCGCTGAAGGGCGCCTCCGCGTCGTTGGGCTGTGTCGCCATCGCGCGTGCCGCCTCGGACCTGGAGAAACTGGCCCCGCAGGAATCGCCGCATCGCTTGCAATCACGCGTGGCGGAACTGGCGGGGCTGGCCGCCAATACCGGCCAGGCGCTGCTGGCGGCCGGACTGATAGACACGCTGCCCGGGTTCGCGCTCGCCCCGGCCGGGCGCTGACGAGGCTGCAACGCTGACCGGTCCCCGCTCAGAAGGCATCCAGGTGGTGCCGCGCCAGCCAGCCGGTCAACTGATGGGTGGGCATCGGCCGGGCGAACAGATAGCCCTGGCCATAATCGCAGCCCAGGCTTTCGAGCAGCACGCGCTGGGACGGGGTTTCGATACCTTCGGCGACGACCTTGAGGTTGAGCCGCTGGCCGAGCTCGACGATGGTGGTGGTGATGGCCCGCGCCTCAGAGCAGCGATCGCTGGCGCCGACGAAGGTCCGGTCGACCTTGAGCTGATCGAAGGGTAGGCGATAGAGCTGCGACATGGACGAGTAGCCGGTGCCGAAGTCATCCATCGACAGGCTACAGCCGCGCTCGCGCAACCCGTTGAGCCGGTGGCGCGTGTAGCTCAAGCAATCGATCGTCGCACTTTCGGTGATCTCCAGATTGATCCTCGTCAGATCGACGCCATGACGCTCGGCCAGCGCGTCGAAGAGCGTCAGGCAGCGGGGTTCGTACAGCATCTGCGGGGCCACGTTGATCGCCAGGTCGAACGTGTGACCGGCGGCTTGCCAGCGCGCCTGCTGAGCGAATGCCAGGTCGAGCACCTGCCAGGACAGCGCCACGATCTGCCGGCTGTCCTCGGCGAGCGCGATGAAGCGGTCCGGCGGAATGACCCCGCGTAGCGGGTCCTGCCAGCGCACCAGCGCCTCGACCCCGACCAGCCGGCCGCTGGCCAGCTCGAGCTTGGGCTGATAGACGAGAAACAGGCGTTCTTCGCGCAGCGCCTCGGCCAGGTCGGCGGCACCGAGTGGCTGAGGCGCTTGCCCCTGCCGCGCCAGCAGCGCCGCCAGCATCGAGGCCTTGAAGGGCTTGGGCAGCAAACCGAGCATGTTCAGACCGTGGCTTTTGCCGGTCGCCAACGCGGCCTCGCCAGTGGCGGCGTTGCATCCGCTGACCAGGATGATGGCGGCCTGGCTGCGCTTCTCTTCGAGAAGTTGCAGCACATCGATACCGGTGAACTCACCGAGATGGAAATCCAGCAGGATCAGCTCGGCCTGCAACTGCTCGGGGGCATGGGCCAGGTCTTCAAGACCGCTGGCGATATGCACCGCATAGCCTTGTCGTTCCAGCAACAGGGCCAGCAATGTCTGCATTTCGCGGTCATCGTCGATGATCAGGGCGCGTTTGCCGGCTATCGCCGGTGCGGGCAGGAAGCGCTCGGCCACTCTCGGGGCGGCGTTTGGGGAGGCATCGAAATCAGGCATCAAGAGCCGCACCGGCTGGCTGGGATGACGGCAGCATAGCCCAGCCGCGATGCCGCTAGCAGACCCCGGGGCGCAGTTGTGACAGATGTTTGCAGTTGGCGTTCAGGCGTTGTCGTAGTGGCCGCTCGGTACCGCCGGCGAACGATACTGTCCGGCGAGCTCGGTCTCGATGTGACGATACAGATCGCGCAGGCCGGGCTGCATGTCGACGACGGCCTGGCGCTGGTCGATATAGAAGGCGCGTCGCTTGCCGTGGAACACGATCGGCTCGCCGACACAGGTGAAGCGCAGGCCGTAGATCGCCAACAGGCGGGGCAGGCGCTCCTGCATCATGGCAAACACGTGATGGTGCCCGGACAGCCCGACCAGCGCCGTGGCCGCCAGGAACAGGCCGACGCCGATCAGCGGAAAGGTGGCGCGATCGGTCTCGCTGAACGCGTAATCGGTGGGCGGTGGCTCGCTCACCGGCCCCGACTCGCGGGGGGAGCGTCGCCGGAAGTAGTGCGGGACGGCGAGCCGCGAGATCTCGCAGATCCGCTCGCGGGGCAGCTTGCCGGGATGCAGGGACGGGTGGGTCAGGCTCGACAGGCAGTGTGCCTCCAGAGGAAGCTGGCGCAGCGGTTGGGCGGCGGACTCGCAGGGGTAGACCAGCCGCATGCTGCCGGCGGCCAGCCCGCTGGCCGGGTGTTCGAGCAGTACGATCAGCGATTTTTCGTCGTACTCGTCGCTCTCCAACTGCTGCAGCGGATCTTCGCTCATCTGGTAGTCGAGCTCGCGGCGAAAGACGCTGTGCCTGAGCGCATAGGCACGATTCCTGGCTTCAAAGGTCGTGGCGAGACAAAAGCGAAAGCTTGCCGAGAAATGGTCCAACATACTGACTCCGGTTCCCTGGATTTTATCGTTATGCCCCGAGGCTTACGCTCGGGTGTGCCCTGCCTGCGTGTCGCTCATGGTAGCGTCTTGCCAATAAAAGTCAGCCTTCGGTATCGCCGGACGCTTCTTCCTCGGCCAGGCCGTAGCGGGCGAGGATGGTCGCCACCGGCACCGGGCGACCGATATGGTAACCCTGCGCAAAGGTGATGCCATACTGCTGGAGCAACGGCAGCATGCTGGGCTGGTCGACGAATTCGGCGATGGTTTCCTTGCCGAAGCCGGTGGCGATGTCGGCGATCGCCTTGACCACCAGGCGGTCCTCGGAGCTGGTCAGCAGCTTCTGGATGAAGGAGCCGTCGATCTTGATGTAATCGGCCGGCAACTGGCCCAGGTAATGGAAGCTGCTGAAGCCCACGCCGAAGTCGTCGAGCGCCGTCTGGCAGCCCAGCTGGCGTATGGCCTGCAGCACGCCGCGGGCGGTGGAGAAATCGGTGACCGCCGCGGTCTCGGTGACCTCGAGGATCAACTGCTGGGGATCGGCGCCGGCGACGTGCAGTTCGTTGGCCAGGAAGGCGCTGAGTTCGGTGTCGTGCAGCGACTGCCCCGACAGGTTGACCGCCAGCTTGACGCCCTGCGACTGCAGGCGTGCGAGCAGCGCCAGGCTTTGCTGCAACACCCAGCGATCGAGGGCGACGATCTGCCCGCTGCGCTCGGCGATGGGGATGAACAGCCCCGGCATGACCAGCGAGCCGTCGTCGCCGTGCATGCGCAGCAGTACCTCGTAGTGCTGGGTGCTGAGGTCGTCGAGACGCGCGATCGGCTGCAGGTAGAGCTCGAATTCGCCGTTGTTGAGCGCTTCACGGATGCGCTCGACCCAGTACACGCGGTGCTGCAGTTCCTCGCGGGAATGCTTGGCCGCCGACAACAGGTGCCAGCGCTGGGCGCTGCTCTCCTTGGCCTTGTACATGGCAAAGTCGGCGCCGGCCATCAGCTCCGCCACGCTGGTGCCATGCTGGGGGTAGAGGGCGATGCCGATGCTGGCGATGGCGCGATGGCGCCGGCCGTTGACCGAGAAGTCGATGTCTTCGAGGATCTGGACCACCCGTTCGGCGACGGCGATGGCCTGGGCGGTATCGGCATCCTCGATTAGCAGCGAGAATTCGTCGCCGCCGAGGCGGGCGACCACGCTGTTGCTGTCGAGCTTTTCGAGCAGCGCGTCACCGACCAGGCGCAGCAACTGGTCACCGGAATTGTGCCCGCTGAGTTCGTTGACTTCCTTGAACTGATCGAGATCGAGGAACAGCACCGCCCCCTGACGGGAGCGCTTGAAGGCGCGCTCCAGGGCGTCCTGAAAAAAGCGCCGGTTGTAGAGGTTGGTCAAGGGATCGCGATGGGCCAGCCAGGCCAGGCGCTCCTCGGCGCGCTTGCGCTCGGTGATGTCGAGTCCCACCGAGATCAATGCCGCGCTGGTGCGGTACTCGCCGGGCATCGGAGCGTGGTACCAGGCGATGGTGCGCTGATCGCGCTCGGCGGTGAGCATCGTGCCCTCTTCCTGGCTGGGACGGTCGAAGGGCCGTTCGCCCAGATCGGCGTCACGGGCGAAGAGCGTCGTGAAGCGGCTGCCGATCAGGGCCCTTTCGGGCTTGCCGCTGACGATCTCGGTATAGCGGTTGATCAGGGTGATCTTGCCGTCGCGGTCCTGGGTCAGGATGAGTACCCGGGCGGTATCGAGCAGCCCGTTGATGAAGTCGCGTTCGGCGCCGAGTTCGGCAAGCCGCTGGGTCAGCTCGCGGTCGCGACTGAGCACCGCCGCTTCCAGCGACCCCAGCTGTTCGGCGAGTTCCAGGGTGGTGTATTCCAGGCTGTCGATCTCGTCGTTAAAGCGTGCCCGGCGCGGCGTTATCGCCTGGCGGACGTACGCGAAATCGCGCTGCGCCAGTCGCGGCAACAGGCCGGCGAGATGGCGCAGGCGCACCATCGGCGGCCACAGGATCATCAGTAGCAGCGCTTCCGCGGCGAGCCAGCCGGCCAGGGCGATCAGCAGCGTGGAGCGTGTGTCGCGACTGATCGCCGCGACCTGCGAGGTCACGTCCGAAATCAGCAACAGGTGGCCGCTGGTAGGGAACCAGGCACTGTCGTTCATGGCGATCGTCGCCAGCTCGTAGGTGTGATCGGCGAGCTCGAAATCCCGCGGTTGAGTCTCGATCTCTTGGAAGGCGAAGCGCCGCGAGGCGGCCCTGATCACCGGCAGGCTCGAGGCTTGGCGCGTTAGCGTCACCAGTGCGCCGTTCCAGGCCGGCAGGTAACGCTCGGCTCGGCTCAGCGTCGCGTCGCCCTGGTTGTCGATCACCAGCAGGCCGATGTCGGCATCGGCCATGCTCTGGGCGTAACGCGTGATATCGGCCAGCGAGCGCGACACCACCACAATGCCCACGCTGGTGCCGTCCAGCAGCACCGGCACGGCGACGTACTGGCGACAATCGCGTACGCAGCGCAGCGTGGTCAGCGGCGCTTCCTGGGCCATGACGGTTTCGGCCCAGTTGGACAGGGGCAGATCGTCGCCCGCCAGCGGTTGTCCCTGCGAGGTGAGTCGCTGGCCCCGACTGTCCAGGATCAGGATCTCATCGCTACCGGCGTCGAGCTGTAGCGTCGGCCAGATCGGTGCGATCGCCCGGGCGGCCTGCCCGGGGTCGGCGTTGGCGACGGCGCGTCCGAGCTCGTTACTGGCCGCCGCCATGCCGGCCAGTTGGGTCAACGCATCGGCCGAGCGCTCGACCGCCAGGCGCAGCTCGCGCTGGCGTGCCTTGAAGATGGCCTCCCGCGACTCCTTGAACTGGTGCGTCAGGCTGTCGTGGCTGATGGCCGTGAAGGTCAACACCATGCCCAGCAACAGCAGGCTGTTGAGAATGATCGCGCGCCAGGTCAGGCTGAGACGCGGGCGTTCCCGGCGGGATGGCGCGTTGTAGCGGGGTCTCAAGGTGAGCGTTTGCCTCTTCTTGCTGTCAGGAACTGGCTACAGGGACGTTTAAAAACGGAACGAAGCCTGCATCAGGAACAGGTTCCAATACTTTTCCGGGCTGGCATCGCTATCCGACGCCGGCAACCAGCCGGTGCCTTCGATCGCGTGGTATTCGGCGGCCAGCAGCACCTGCGGGTGAAGGCGCCACTGTATCCCGGTCGTCAGGTCCTTGGCATAGCGAGTATAGGCTGGCCCGGCCCCCGCGGTTTCGAAGCGCGTGCCGCTCGGGTCGTCGCGGTCGTTGGTCAGCACGTCGTAGCGCAACAGCCATTGCCAATCGTCCTGGAAGCGCCGGGTGTATTGCAGGTACCAGCTCTCTCCGTTGATATCGAAATTGCCTCTTGGATCGCTGAATCCTTCGAGCGCGATCCGGCGCAACGCGTATTCGGCGGTCAGGCTCCATAACTCATCGGTGTACTGCAACGAGAGGACCCAGGGCTGGAAGTGGAAAGTGCCGTTGCCCGGCCCGGGGTCGCCGTTCCGATAGTCGGCCTCGACGTCGGCGGCACTGAGCGCGGCGGTGACGTGCCCCGCTTCGTGCTCATAGAGCAACTGGCCGATGTACGAGGTCTCGCCGTCGAATGAGCCGGGGCGACCGCCAAGCCCCAGGGCGTCATCGAGGTCGCGGTCGGCCTGCGGATTGCCGACGCCGGCCTGCAGGCGCAGCGTCCCGCTGTCGAGATACTCCTCGCCGTAGATGGACAGGCCATCGGAGGCGAGAGCCAGCGAGCGGGTGCGCTCGAAGTAGATCGACTGCGGCAGCAGGATGCTGGGGCGAGTGAAGGCCACGTCGCGGGTCTGATTGTAGAAGCCGAACGGGTTCTTGAAGCGTCCCAGTTGCACACCCAGGCGTCGCTCGTTATTGGAAAGCCACTCATAGTCGATGACCCCGTGATCGAGCACCGGCTGCAGGTCACTGGCCCCGCCGCCGGTGCGTCGGCTCAGGACCTGGGCGGCCACCAGCACGTCCGGGTGCGGGCGAAACGACAGGTTGGCGCCCAGTTCGGTGTACTGGTAGCTGCCTCCGCTCTCGCTGCTGGGGCCGAAGAAATCATTGTCATCGCTGATCAGCCAGGCCTGGCTGATGAAGCCATGAACCTGCAAGGTGTCCATGACATCGGCGGCCAGGGCCGGCTGACAGGCGAGCCCCGCCAGGGCTGCCAGCGATCCGCGGACCCGGAAACTATTCTGCCAGCGGCAAGACCTGGACACTGTCATCTAGATAACCTCGTTCGATATAACCCAATCCGCCCGGTGTCGTGGCGACCTGCTGCAACATTTCGGCCTGCGAGGCGACGCGTTCGGGAGCCTGACCGGTGCCGGAAAACACCATCCGGTCCCAGGCGAGCCTGAGCTGATGTGGGTAGACGTCCAGCAGGCCCTTGGCGAACCGGGCATGTACCGGATGATCGTCGGGCAGAACCATCACGTGGATCGCCTCGCCGTTGGGGGTGGTGCGCTGGCGCATGGCGAAGATGGCACGTGCCGTATCGCGTGGTATGGCGTCGATGGCGAGCTGCGGATTGGCGATCATCACCACCTCCTCGTCGGCGGCCAGGGCGGCTATGGCATGGCCGAGCAGCGCGATGGCCAAGACGCCGCAGATCAGTTTCGCCAGCCACGCGGGATGGCCTCGCCCCGTTGGGGTCAACACCCTTGCCAGCAAGGCTGCAGGCCTCGAGGCGGGGCGTTTGGTTATTCTGTGCGGCGAGTCTCGTCGCCAGTGGTTCCCTTGACGCTTGGACGACATGCTGGGGCCCTGAGTCTGCAAAAGAAGCGCGATCGGTGTGCCCTGTAGGGCGCTCGATTTTGTAATGTTTTCGCACTCAGCCGCGGTGTCTCCCGCGTTGAATTCGGCATGCTTCGGCCGGCCGATGACTTGGGTCGCGTAAAAGGCCAGCGGGCTGTCGTTTTATTTCGTCATCGGCTAATTATTGAACAGCTTGAATTTACCTTGCCTGCCGCTCGGGACGCTGGCAATAGAGAATGTATGTCAGGCGTTAATTCCTAACTATCATGAGCGCGATTCGCCGTAGGGCGTCGTTTTTCCGAGCGTGGCGCTCGCTTCGTGATCGCTTGGCGAGGCGAAACTTACCAGTTTGCCGGCAATGATGTGAATTTTGTTTAGCAAGAAAGGCTCGGTTGCCATCAATATGACGCATCGGCCATTCCGCATCGCGAGCCGGACCGGCGGTGCCTGAGGAGGGCGAATGTCCTCGGGTTTATTGACTAGACTATCGAGACCGCCCAGGGCGCGATCATTCCAAGGAGGGTGTTGCCATGTCCCGTCTGACCCCCCGGGGAGAGCGTTTCGTCGAGGAATTGGCCCAGCGCCATGGTTTCAGCAACGAGGCGGTCACTCATATGTTGATGGCGTTGCGCGATGGCAATGCCGGCATGGCGCAGTTCTCGCATCCCGAGTTCGGTGGTTACGGTCAGTGGATGCGCGGCGGGATGCTGATGCTGGGCGACATGTTCAATCATACCCTCAAGGCACGGGTCGACGCCCTGTGTGCCGAGATTGCCGATCGGCTCGCGATGGAACCGGAGCTGATGCGGGGCGGCAGTTTCCAGTCGCAGCGTCAGGAAGCGGGGGCGGCGCCAGGCTCCAGCCAGTCTGCGGACCCGGCACGGCCGGCCCGGGCCGCCGGCGAGGACGACGATACTGGCCTGTTCGCCGCCGACCCGGCACGCCACTGGTGGCCCGCCGAGTTGGGCACGCCCAACGCGACCTGCGCGCAGAACCACATGCGCTATGCCTACTTCGCCGATGCCAGGCGACTGGCCATCGAGGTGGGAGGTGTCGTCTGGGTCTACGATACCGGCGAGCATCGCATCGGCGGTTTTTCTTCCCAGCAGCGGGGGGGCAGCGGGTCGATCACCCTGACCAGCCAGTACGGCACCGTCGACCTGGCCCAGCTGCGTGTCGTGTCCCGCAACGGTCAGCCGATGTCGACCGAGCCGGCGCCAGCTGCCCAGGCGAAGCCGGCCGAGGACGACGACCCCTCCGATCGCGCATCCCCTGCCGGCAATGACGAGATTTTCACGGCGCTGGAACGTCTTGGCGATCTCAAGGCCAAGGGCATCCTCAGCGAAGAGGAGTTCGCCGCCAAAAAGGCCGAGCTGCTGGCACGCTTGTGACCGAGGCGCGTCTCAGCCGCGTAGGCCGTCGGGATGAGAACGATCTGCTCATCGCGACATGGTGGGTCGCGTTCAGTCGACTATTCTAAAAGACAGCATCGAAGAACTTCGAGAACGGCGGCAAGGAGAGCCCATGCGTTCGAACTCTATCAATGGCCAACCATTCAGGGCGCGGCGAATCCCTGCGCCTGACGCCCGAGTAAGCCGCGGACGGTCATGGGGCCAGCCTCTTCGTTGCGGCGATAGCGCACAGGTTGCCTTGTCGCTTACTTGGACAGTCGCTACTTGAATACTGGGGTGGCTTCGGAATCCGCTTATAAAGGGAAACCGGCAAGCGCTGCATCGAAAATCATGCGTCGACATGACGGTGATTAATGCTCGCTGAAAACTGAACCATTGTTAAATGGGCCTTGGTTGTAGGGGTTAAACAGGGAGGTAGCCTCTGATGGGCAGTGTGGTCTTAGACGGCGTTTCACGAAAAGTTTGTTCCGCAACATTAAAAGAAGCACCTTATCCCCTTACGGAGATTATTCAGGAAGTTACGCGCGCAAGTATAAATAACGCGCAACCAACCAAATATGACGGTAAGGGTGAAGAAAGTTACAGAATTCTTTTCGTAACGCCCGAGATCGCCGATCTGGTCAAGGTCGGGGGGCTCGGAGACGTTTCTTCGGCGCTGCCACGCGCGCTGAGGGCGAGCCGTGCGGCGCACGACGTGCGGGTATTGGTGCCCGGCTATCGTGAAGTGCTCCAGGCGGGCCATGCCATTGAGCCGGTCGGCAGGCTGCCTGGCCATGCCGACATCCCCGCATGTGACCTCGGCCGGATCAGCTGCCCCGATGGACTGACGATCTACGTTCTGCTCTGTCCCGAACTCTACGAGCGCGAAGGCAACCCCTACTGCGATGAGCTGGGTATCGGCTGGCAGGACAACGACATCCGCTTCGCGCGCCTGGGCCTCGCCGCGGCGGATATCGCCTCGGGCCGGCTAGAGCTCGATTGGCGTCCGCAACTGCTGCACCTCAACGATTGGCCGAGCGCGCTGGCGGCAGGCTATCTGCGCTGGCGGGGCGAGACCATACCGAGCGTCTTCACCATCCACAACCTGGCCTATCAGGGCGTCTATGAGGCCTCGCGCTGCCGGGCGCTGGGTATCCCCGAGGAGGCAATGACCCTCGAGGGACTCGAATACTATGGCCAGTTGTCGTTCATGAAAGCGGGCATCGTCTATTCCGCTCACGTCACTACCGTGAGCGCGACCTACGCGCGTGAGATCACCACCCCGGCGTTCGGTCATGGACTCGAGTCGCTGCTGGCACGCAAGGCGCAAGAGGGTCGATTGCGCGGTATCCCCAACGGCATCGATGATTCCTGGGATCCACGTACCGATGCGCACCTTGCCCAGGCCTTCGCCATGAACGATTGGCGAGGCAAGCGCGCCAACGCCGAGCACGTACGGCGCCTGTTCGGCCTGACGGTTAGCCAGGGGCCGCTGTTCGCCGTCGTCTCGCGCCTGGTGCACCAGAAGGGACTCGACCTGACCATCGGCGCGGCGGAATCGATCGTCCGCGCAGGCGGACAGATCGTCTTCATCGGACGCGGCGAGCGTAGCGTGGAGGGCGCCCTGTGCAACCTTGCCGCGCGCTTTCCCGGCGCGATCGGCGTGAACATCGGTTTCGAC
This sequence comes from Halomonas sp. HP20-15, assembly GCF_033446685.1. Lineage (NCBI taxonomy): Bacteria > Pseudomonadati > Pseudomonadota > Gammaproteobacteria > Oceanospirillales > Halomonadaceae > Halomonas > Halomonas sp. HP20-15. The sequence continues at coordinate 107,643 of NZ_JAWQLY010000008.1, forward strand.
GAGGGCGAGGCGAGGTGCATCTATGCCGGCAGCGACTTCCTGCTGATGCCGTCACGCTTCGAGCCCTGCGGTCTCAGCCAGATGTATGCCCAGCGTTTCGGCTCGCTACCGATCGCCCACCGCACCGGGGGCCTGGCCGATACCATCGAGGACGGGGTCAATGGCTTCCTGTTCGGCGACCTGACCCTCGACAGCTACATGCAGGCGATCAACCGGGCCTTCCGCGTCTTCCGTGCGACCGACCTGTTCTACGCCATGCGGCGCGCGGCAATGGCCGGTCGCTACCATTGGCGCCAATCCATAACCCCTTACAGCGAGCTGTACCGTGCGACTCTGAATGAGACGGAGGTCGTTCATGCTCAGGCTGTTGGTTGATGGGGCAGGCCATCCTGGGGCAGGCCATCCTGGGGCAGGCCATCCGGGGCTAGCAACGCCACCGTGCTTTGCCGGTGGGTGCTGGGCGATGGTCGACGAGCCGCAACGGCTGCATCGCCCGCCAGTGCAGTACCGCTGGCATGATGAGGTCTGGTTGCGCCAGCGCAGCCGCGATGATGCCGCGACGTCGCCGGTGTCGATCTATCGGCTCGATCCTGCCGCCTGGCGGCTGAACCACCAGGGCGCGCCGCTTGCCTGGGAGGCGTTGGCCGAGCGGCTGGTGCCCTACGTGGCGGACCTGGGCTTCACGCATGTCGAGCTGGCGCATGTCGATATCGACACGGCGACGCTTGGTCCAATTTTCGCGGGCTTCGTCGATGCCTGCCACGAAGGGGGCATCGGCGTGCTTCCCGAGTGGCGTGTCGTTGCGGCTGACGAGACGGCGCTCGAACGGGTGCTGACTCGTATCGAGGACTATCATCTCGACGGCCTGCATCTGTCGACGGATGGCGAGGACGCTGCCTGCCGGTCACGCGATGCGCTGATACAGGCGCTCATCGAGCGCTATCCGGACCTTCTGTTGCTTGCCGACAGCGCATCGGCGGTTTCGTCGGCGCATGTGCTGATCTGCGCGACGGCCTGGCCGCAAGTGACCCTGACCTACCTGAGCGAGCCGCCCGAACAGCGCGGACGGCAACACGCCGTACTCGTCGATAGCCTCTCGCGGGCTTTCGATAGGCATTGGCTGTTGCCGCTGGCCGACGCTGACTCCGCCGAGGGACGCGACTCCTGGCTCGGCAGGATGCCCGGCGACACCTGGCAGCGGTTCGCCAATCTGCGCGCCTGGCTGGGCTTCATGTGGACGCATCCCGGCAAGAAGCTCCTGGGCATGGGGGCCGAGTTCGCCCAGGGCCGGGGATGGCAGGCGCTGGGCACACTCGACTGGGGGCTGCTCGACGATCCCTCCCACGCCGGCATGCTGCGTCTGGTGGCGGATCTCAATCGGCTCTACGTGAACGAGCCGGCCCTGCATGTCCGCGACACGCAGCCCGGCAGCTTCGCCTGGGTGGTGGGGGACGATGCCACCAACAGCGTGATCGCCTTCCTGCGCTATGGTCCCGAGGGAACGGCCCCGTTGCTGGCGATCGCCAATTTCACGCCGCGTGTCCTGACGGGCTATCGCCTGGGCGTGCCGGCCCTGGGGACCTGGTACGAAGTACTCAATAGCGACAGCACGTTCTATGGCGGCTCGAACGTCGGCAATGCGCATGGTGTCAGGGCGCAACTTTCGTCCAGCCATGGCTATCCGGCCTCGCTGGAGCTGACCTTGCCGCCGCTGGCCACGCTGCTACTCAGACAAGGGGACTGGCCCGCATGAGAGACGAGCTACCACAGGCCACGTTCACGCCGACCTACGGTGCCCAGCCGATCGACGACGAACGCACCCGCTTCGTGCTCTGGGCGCCCAGCGCCCGTGCGGTGAATGTCGAGGTGGAAGGGCTGCCCAGCCAGGCGATGCGGGCGACCACGGACGGCCACTACGAGGCCGAAGTCGCCTGCGGGCATGGCGCGCGCTACCGCTATCGGGTATTCGGCGCGGCCGACGAGGAGGGCACGCCGGTGCCCGATCCCGCCTCGCGGGCCCAGCACGGCGACATCGATGGGCCCAGCCTGGTCGTCGACCCCCGGCATTATCGCTGGCGGCACAACGACTGGCAGGGTCGTCCGTGGCAGGAGACGGTGCTCTACGAACTGCACATCGGCACGCTGGGCGGTTTCGACGGCGTACGCGAGAAGCTGGCTTACCTGGCCGACCTGGGTGTCACGGCCATCGAACTCATGCCCGTCTCGGAATTTCCCGGCGGCCGCAACTGGGGCTACGACGGCGTGCTGCCGTATGCCGTGGAAGCCTCCTACGGCAGCCCCGACGACATGAAGGCGCTGATCGACGAGGCCCACGCGCATGGCCTGCAGGTCTTTCTCGACGTGGTCTACAACCACTTCGGGCCTGACGGCAACTATCTGGCGACGTACGCCGACACCTTCTTTCGCGACGACCTGCAGACCCCCTGGGGGCCGTCTATCGATTTCCGCGGCCCCCAGGTGCGGCGCTACTTCATCGACAACGCCTTGATGTGGCTTCAGGAATATCGCCTCGACGGGCTGCGTTTCGATGCCGTGCACGCCATCAGCGAGCGCGACTTCCTGGTCGAGATGGTCCGCGAGATACGCAGCCATGTCGATCCCCAGCGCCACGTGCACCTGGTGCTGGAGAACGAGGGCAACAACGCCAGCCTGCTCGATGCCGACCACTACACCGCCCAGTGGAGCGACGACTGGCATAACGTCATGCACGTACTGCTCACTGGCGAGTACGAAGGCTATTACGCGGATTTCGTCGAGGACGCCACGGCCAAGCTGGTGCGTTGCCTGAGCGAGGGCTTCATCTATCAGGGCGAGCGCTCGCGCCATGGCCATGTGCGCGGCGAGCCCAGCGCGCACCTGCCGACCAGCGCCTTCGTCATCTTCCTGCAGAACCATGACCAGACCGGCAATCGGGCTCTCGGCGAGCGCCTGAGCGTACTGGCCGACCCCGACGCCCTGGCCGCCGCCAACGTGCTGCTGATGCTGTCGCCGATGATGCCGCTGCTGTTCATGGGTGAGGAGTGGGGCTCGACACGGCCCTTCCTGTTCTTCACCGAGCACCGCGACGCGCTGGCCGATGCGGTGCGCGAGGGGCGGCGCTCCGAGTTCGCCGATTTCAGCGCCTTCCAGGACGAGGCCACGCGGAGTCGCATTCCCGACCCCAATGCGCTCGAGACCTTCGAGGCCTCGATCCCCGACTACGAGTTGCGTGAAACGCCGCCGCACGACGCCTGGCTGGAGCGGACCCGAACCCTGCTGAGTCTGCGTCACCAGCACATCGTGCCGCGCCTGCCCGGTACGCGCTCCCTGGGTGCCGAGGCGCTGGGCGACAAGGCCGTCGTGGCTCGCTGGCGGCTGGGCGATGGCAGCCGGCTGACCATTGCCATCAATCTCGGCGGGAATGACCTGGCGGCGCAGGATCTTGGCGGCGCTCGTTGCCTGTTCGAATCGCGTCCGGACATGGAAAGCGCCGCGAAGGAAGGGCGCCTGATGCACCATGGCGCCGCAGCCTGGCTGGATGCCGAGGAGGCCACCCCATGAGCGACGCTCGACTCCGTGAGCTTGCCGACGCCGCGGGCATACTCGTCGAGTGGGAGAACAGCGCCCGCCAGCCCTGCGAGCTGTCGCCCGAGACCCAGCGCACGCTGCTCGGCGTATTGGGCTTTCCCGCCGATGACGCCGCCGCGATCGAGGCCAGCCTGGCGCGTCTCTCGCAGGGGCGAAGTCCTGGCGAGCCCGCGCAATGGCCGCCGCTGATCACCGCCGACTGCGACTTGCCGGTAACGCTGCCCGGCCCGCTGCCCCAGGGCACGGCCTTCGTGCTGAATCTGGAGAGCGGGGCGCAGCAGCGCGGCGAGCTGGAGCAGGACGGCCGACTGCCGGTCATCGGCGAGATGGGCTATCACCGCCTGCAGATCGCCGGTACCGAGCTGACCGTAGCCGCGGCGCCCAGCCAATGCTTCGGCCCGGCGGATGCCAGTGGCCAGCCCGAGCCGCGGCTGTGGGGCATGGCCGTGCAGCTCTATGCGCTGCGCCGTCCGGATGATGGTGGCATCGGCGACACGCTGGCGCTGGAGCAGTTCGTCCGCCGCGCCGCCGAGCAGGGCGCCGCCACGCTGGCGATCAGTCCGACCCATGCCATGTTCAGTGCCGATACCGAGCGCTACAGCCCCTATTCGCCGTCCAGCCGCCTGCTCGGCAACGCGCTGTACGGCTCACCCGCACGGCTGCTGGGCGAGGAGGCCGTCGCCAGGGCTATCTCAGCCTGTGGGCTGGACGGCGAACTGCGACGCCTGGAAGCCGATGACGAGCTCGACTGGCCCGCAGCCGGACGCGCCAAGCTCGCCTGGCTGCGCCGGCTCTACGACGACCTCGTGAGGCGCGACGACGCCGAGGCGCTGGCGCTGCGCCGGCAACTGGATGACTTCCGCGAGGCGGGTGGCGAGACGCTCGAGGACCACTGTCGCTTCGAGGCACTGCAGGCCGTCCGCGGTCCCGGTTACTGGCGGGACTGGCCGGCGCCGCTGCAGGATCCGGCCGGCGTCGAGGTGGAACGCTTCGCCGAGGAGCACGCCGATGAAGTGGGCTTTCATGCCTTTCTGCAGTGGCAGGTGACACAAGGGCTGGCCCAGGCCCAGGCCGTGGCACGCGACGCCGGGATGGCGGTCGGCCTGATCGCCGACCTGGCGGTGGGTGCCGACGATGCCGGCAGCCAGTCGTGGAGTCGCCAGGGCGAGATGCTCGAAGGCGCGTCGATCGGCGCGCCCCCCGATACCTTCAACGTGCATGGCCAGGACTGGGGGCTGGCGGCGTTCTCGCCGCATGGCCTGGTGCGCTCCGGCTTTCGCACCTTCATCGACATGCTGCGCGCCAGCTTTCGTTACGCCGGGGGGCTGCGCATCGATCATATCCTCGGCCTGCTGCGCCTGTGGCTGGTGCCGCATGGCGCGTCGCCCGCCGAAGGCGGCTACGTGAGCTACCCGCTGGACGACCTGCTGCGGCTGGTGGCGCTGGAATCCTGGCGGCATCGCGGCATCGTCGTCGGCGAGGACCTGGGCACCGTGGCGCCGGGGTTCAGCGAAAAGCTCGCCGAACGCGGCATCCTCGGCATGCAGGTGCTGTGGTTCGAGCAGGACGACGACGGTGACTTCCAGCCCGCCCGACAATGGTCGAATTCGGCGATGGCGACCACCTCGACCCATGATTTGCCCACCGTGGCCGGCTGGTGGGCCGGGCGCGACATCGACTGGCGCAGCCGATTTGATCTACTCGGCGACGATCAGGATGCCGAGAGCGAGCGCCAGGCGCGTGGCGAGGCGCGTGCCAAGCTAGCTGGTACCCTGGAACTGCTCGGCAACGTGTCGCGTCCCACCGCTCTGCAAGCGGCGGACCTGCCGGCCTCGCAGGTACTGGATGCCTGTGCCCGGCATATCGGACGCACCCCCTCGCCACTGGCGATCCTGCCGGTGGAGGATGCGCTGGGGCTCGAGGAGCAGGCCAACCTGCCCGGCACGCTGGACGAACACCCCAACTGGCGGCGGCGCTGGATGGCCGAGGCCGATGCCTTGCTGGCGCCTGACGAGGTGCGCCATCGTCTCGGTGAATTGCAGCGTGCTCGAGACATTTCGCGACAGCTCGCAAACGCGCCTTCGGAGCCCAAGTCATGAAGGACATTCGTGCGACCGTACGACTGCAGTTTCATGCCGGTTTCACCCTCGACGACGCGGTGCAATGGGTCGATTATCTTGCCGATCTCGGCGCAAGCCATGTCTATGCCTCGCCGCTACTGGCCTCAAGGGCCGGTTCGACCCATGGCTACGACGGCATCGACCCGACGCGCATCGACCCGGAAATCGGCGGCGAGGCGGCGCTCGAGCGACTGGTGACGAGCCTGTGGGCGCGGGGCATGGGCCTGATTCTGGATATCGTGCCCAACCATGTGGCGGTGGGCGGCTCGGAGAATCCGTGGTGGCAGGAGGTGCTGGCGTGGGGACGCGACAGCCCCTACGCCGATTTCTTCGACATCGACTGGCAATCGCCCGACCCGTTGCTCGAGGGGCGCCTGCTGGTGCCGTTCCTGGGCGCGCCTTACGCTGAGGTCCTGACCTCGGGGCTGCTCAAGCTGGAATACGTGCCCGAGTCGGCGAGTTTCAGCCTCGCCTATCACGAACATCGCTTCCCCATCGATCCGCGCCGCTACGGTGACATCCTGCGCCACGCCGAGCAGGGCGCACTGCACGACCTGGCGGCGCGGTTCGAAGACTTGCAGGCGCGTCAGGACGCCTATACCGCCATCGAGGAACTGCGCCGTCGGCTGCGCCACGCCCTCGAGGACGAGTCGGCTAGGGCCGCGCTGGACCAGGCGCTGGAGCGCTTCGCCGGCGATACACCGGGTGGGGCGGAGCAGCTGCACGCGTTGATCGAGCGCCAGAACTATCGCTTGGCCTGGTGGCGCACGGCCTCCGACGAGATCAACTGGCGACGCTTCTTCGACATCACCGAGCTGGGTGGCCTGCGTGTCGAGTTGCCCGAGGTGTTCGAGGCGACGCATGTGTTGATCCTGCAGCTCGTCGAGGCGGGGTGGGTGGACGGCCTGCGTGTCGACCACGTCGACGGCCTGGCCGATCCGCGCGGCTACTGCCTGCGCTTGCGCGAGCGTCTCGACACGTTGCAGGCAAAACGACCTGCCGAGGTGCCCGCCCGGGTTCCGTTATACGTGGAAAAGATCCTCGCCGAAGGCGAGCAATTGCATACCGACTGGGGTGTCGACGGCACCACCGGCTACGAGTTCATGAACGAGGTCTCGGGCGTTCAGCACGACCCCGCCGGCGCCATCCCTCTGGGTCGCCTGTGGCGCGAGGTGAGCGGCCGCGCGGATGACTTCCTGGCCGAGGTCCGCCGGGCGCGGGGCGAGATGCTAGACACCGCCCTGGCCAGCGAGTTCGAGGCCTGCGGCCTGGCCCTGCATCGGGTGGCGCGGGCCCGCCGCGAGACCCGCGACGTCACGCTGGGCGCGATCAAGCGGGCCCTGAAGGCACTGGTCGTGCACTTCCCGGTCTATCGTAGCTATGCCGACGAGCATGGCCGCCCGGCGCAGGACGAGCCGTTCTTTCGGCAGGCGATGGCCGGGGCGCGCGACGACCTGAATCCGCCCGACGTGGCGGTGCTCGATCGGCTGGAGCGCTGGCTGGGGGGCGAGGCGCCCCACGATTGCCGGGATGACGAGGAGCGTGCGCTGCGCCAGCGCGCGATCACGCGCTTCCAGCAATTGACCTCGCCGGTGGCTGCCAAGGCCGTGGAGGATACCGCGGGCTACCGCAGCGCGGTGCTCATTTCGCGCAACGACGTGGGCTTCGATCCCCAGAACTTCTGCGTTTCCCCGGCTGAATTCCATGCCGCCAGCGCGTTTCGCCAGCGCCTCTTTCCGCACTCGCTGGTGACCACGGCGACCCATGACCACAAGCGGGGCGAGGACGTGCGCGCGCGCCTGGCGGCCCTGAGCGAGCGGGGCGACGCCTTCGCCGAGCGCGTACGGCAATGGCGCGCCCAGGCGGGCCCGTTGCGACGCAGCGTGGCCAGTGGCGTGGCACCGTCGCCGGGTGACGAATTGATCCTCTACCAGCTGTTGCTCGGTGCCTGGTCGCCGTCGCTCGACCCAGGCGATGACGACGCCATGCGCGAGTTCATCGAGCGCCTCGCCCAGTGGCAGCAGAAAGCGCTGCGCGAGGCCAAACTGCGCAGCCACTGGTTGTGGCCCGACGAAGCCTACGAAGCGGCCTGTCGCGCCTTTCTCGAGGAACTGCTCGGCGAGCCGGCGCTTCGCGATGCGTTGATGGCCGCGGCCCGCGAGCTGGATCTGCCAGGGGCCATCAATGGCCTGGCGCAGGTGACGCTGCGCATGACGGTCCCCGGCGTTCCCGATCTCTATCAGGGGAGCGAGTACTGGGATTTCAGTCTCGTCGATCCGGACAACCGGCGGCCCGTCGACTACGCGGCGCGCCGGTCGTCGCTGGAGCGAGGCGAGTCGCCGGCCGAGGCCCTGGCGCACTGGCGCGACGGCCACGTCAAGCAGGCCCTCGTTCATCGCCTGATGCTGCTGCGCGAACAATGCCCCGCGCTGTTTGCCGAAGGCGACTATCAAGCGCTGTCCGTCGCCGGCGGTCGTGAGGCACATGTGCTGGGCTTCATGCGTCAGCACGCCGAACAGGCTGGGCTGATCCAAAGTGTGCTGGTCGTAGTGCCGCGACTGCCCGCGAACCTGCTGGAAGCGGCTACGCTACCCCATATACCGGCGGAAAATTGGAGCGATACCCAGCTGCAGGTGACGTCGGCGATGCAGGGAGAATGGCGCGATGTGCTGTCGAATGCCTCGCTGCGGCTAGGCGAAGGGCCGGTCCCGATCGGCGAGTTGTTGGGCGTGTTCCCGGTTGCGGTCCTGGTCAGGGATGGCGGGGCGGCGTGACGCACATGCGCAATGATCGCATTGAGAAAGCAATCACGAGGTGCGTAACGAGAGCCGTAACGAGAGTTAAGGGGGGAGCTAAAGGATGGCTGACGACGAACTGCGTATACGCCAATTGGCCTATCGCATCTGGGAATCGGAGGGACGTCCCGAAGGGCAGGAGCAGCGCCACTGGGAAATGGCGCGCAAGATCGTGGCCGCCGAGCGCGAGTCGGGGCGCGATGCGCGGCCCCAAGTGGAAACCGAGCCCGATGACACGGATCCGGATCTGCCCGTGCACGACGATGTGTCCGATCGCGACCAAGGTCGCGACCAGGAAGGCGTGCCGGACACGCAGAGCGAGGCATCGAGTGCTACTACGCCACTGCCCGAGGAATCCGCCACGGTAAAGCGCGCTCGCAGGCCGCGGCGCACCGAAGACAGTGTATCCACGCCCAACGCCACCGATACCGCCACGCCGGGCAGGAGCGCGACCACGCGTTCGCGGGCCGGGGCGGCCAAGACCGCTGACAAGACCCGGTCCTCGACCGCCAAGACGAGCAGCAAGACAGCGGGCGAGAAAACGACCAAGTCCCGCTCGACCGACGGCAATGCCGAAAAGAAGACCAAAGCCAGCGACACGTCACGCAAGCCGAAGAAGTGACGTTGGCTCGGCCAAACCCTGCGAGATGACGGCAGGCAGGGCTGGCGACGGAGCGTTTCGCCAGCCTGCCTTCTGCGCCAAGGATATGTGGAATGACGACCAAGGAAGCGCCGCAGCAGAACGATGAATCATCAACCAACAACGAGCCACCGCTCGTCAGGGACCGGTCGCGGGTGCACGAGGGGTTGCCCTTTCCGCTGGGGGCGACCTGGGATGGACTCGGCGTTAACTTCGCGCTGTTTTCGGCCAATGCCACCAAGGTGGAGCTGTGCCTGTTCGATGCCGAGGGCGAGCACGAGATCGAGCGCATCGAACTGCCGGAATACACCGACGAGGTCTGGCACGGGTACTTGCCGGATGCCCGTCCGGGTCAGCTTTACGGCTACCGTGTGCACGGGCCTTACGCTCCCGAGGAAGGCCACCGCTTCAATCCCAACAAGCTGCTTCTCGACCCCTATGCCCGGCAGATCGTCGGCGAACTGGTCTGGGACGAGGCGCTGTTCGGCTACACCATCGGCCACCCCGAGGCGGACCTGAGCTTCGACGAACGCGACAGCGCCCCGTTCATGCCGCGCTGCCGAGTCGTCGATCCGGCCTTCACCTGGGGGCGCTCACAACGCATCCAGATACCCTGGGACCGTACGATCATCTACGAGACCCATGTGCGTGGCTACACCATGCATCACCCGGCGGTACCCGAAGCGCAACGTGGCACCTTCTCGGGGCTGATGGTCAACGAAGTGATCGATCACATCCGCTCGCTCGGCGTGTCGTCGGTGGAGCTGATGCCGATCCATGCCTTCGTGCAGGATCAGCATCTACTGGAAAAGGATCTGCGCAACTACTGGGGCTACAACACGCTGGGTTTCTTCGCCCCGCACTCGGCCTACCTGGCCGGCGACAGCATCAACGAGGTCAAGGAGATGGTGGCGCGCTTCCATGCCGCCGACCTCGAGGTGATCCTCGATGTGGTCTACAACCACACGGCGGAAGGCAACGAGCTGGGCCCGACGCTCTCCCTCAAGGGCATCGACAATGCCACCTACTACCGGCTGATGCCGGATGACCTGCGCTATTACATCGACGACACCGGCACCGGCAATACCGCCAATCTCAGTCATTCGCGGGTCCTGCAGATGGTCACCGACTCGCTGCGCTACTGGGCGACCGAAATGCGCGTCGACGGCTTCCGCTTCGATCTGGCGACCATCCTCGGTCGCGAGCCGCATGGCTTCGACGAAGGCGGCGGGTTCCTCGACTCCTGTCGCCAGGATCCGGTGCTCAGCCAGGTCAAGCTGATCGCCGAACCCTGGGATTGCGGGCCCGGTGGCTATCAGGTCGGGGGCTTCCCGCCCGGCTGGGCGGAGTGGAACGATCGTTACCGCGACACCACGCGGGCCTTCTGGCGCGGCGACGAGGGCCAGCTGGCCGAGCTCGCCACGCGCCTGATGGCCTCGGCGGACTGCTTCGATCGCCGCGGGCGGCGTCCGTTCGCCTCGGTCAATTTCGTCACCGCCCACGACGGCTACACGTTGCATGACCTGGTCTCCTACGACGACAAGCACAACGAGGCGAACGGCGAGGACAACAACGACGGCCACGGCAACAACCTGTCGTGGAATCACGGTGTCGAAGGCCCCACCGACGATCCGGACATCCATGAACTGCGTCTGCGCCAGATCCGCAATTTCTTCGCCACGCTGATGTTCTCCCAGGGCACGCCGATGATGCTCGCCGGTGACGAGATGCTGCGTACCCAAGGGGGCAACAACAACGCCTATTGCCAGGACAACGAGATCAGTTGGCTGGACTGGAACCTGAGCGGCGATGCCCAGTCGATGATCGACTATCTGCGGCATGTCATCGCCCTGCGCCACCGCTACCCGATCCTGCGTCGTGGGCGCTTTCTGAGTGGCGACTACAACGAGGAGTTGGGGCTCAAGGAAGTCACCTGGCTGACCCCCGATGGCCACGAGATGGATGTCGAGCGCTGGGAGGATCCCGAGGCGCGCAGCCTGGGGGTGCTGCTCGACGGTCGCGCCCGGCCCAGCGGCATTCGCCGTGCCGGGGCCGACGTGACCCTGCTGCTGTTGCTCAACGCGCATCCCGAGGCGATGACCTTCCAATTACCCGAAGTGCCGCGCGGCAGCGGCTGGATGTGCCGGCTGGACACGGCCCTGGCCCTCGAGGAGACCGTCTGCCGACGCGCCTTCGGCGACGGTCATCGCCTGATGGGACGCTCACTGGCTCTGCTGGAACTGATTCAGGATTCGGCCGCGCCGTAATCCGGCATGACCGTGCGGCGCGGTCCGCGCGGTGGCATCGAACAGACTGCAACTCCGCCCCAGGGACGGAAGGAGACGCCAATGACGACGAGTTCATCCCCGCATCGGAGCCCGAATGCGGCCGCTACGCCAGCTCAGCGCGACGACGGTGCCTTGGCGGCGGCGCAATCGCCACGCATTGCCATCGAGTCCGTTCAACCCTCGCTCGAACTGGGGCGTTTTGCCGCCAAGGCGATTGCCGGCGCGCCGGTCGACGTCTCCGCGGTGATTTTCGCCGATGGTCACGATGTGCTGGCCGCCGCCGTGACCTGGTGCGATGACCAGGGCCAGTGCCGACGCGAACCCATGCACCTGGTGCGGCCGCTGGGCAAGGACATCTGGGAGACGCGCTTCACCCCCCAGCGCGTCGGCCGGCACAGCTTCGTGATCGAGGCGTGGTGGGACGTGTTCGGCACCTACCGCGACGAACTGTTCAAGAAGCACCAGGCCGGCGTTCCGGTCGGCCTCGAACTCGAGGAGGGCCGACGCCTGATCATGGCCGCCGCCGAGCGCTCGGAAGGGGAGCTGCGCGAGGCGCTGGAAAGTGTGCTCGAGCGTTTCCAGGCGTGTGGCAGCGATGGCGAGCGGGTCGGCGTCATGCTCGATACCCGGACCGCCCAGTGGATGCATGCCGCCGATGCCCGGCCGCACCTGACGCGCAGCGAGGCGACATATCCGCTCGAGGTCGAACGCCGGGCGGCCCAGTTTGCCAGCTGGTACGAGTTGTTCCCGCGCTCGGAGACCGACGATCCCGGCCGGCACGGCACGTTCAAAGACGTCCACAAGCGGCTGCCGATGATCCGCGACATGGGCTTCGACGTGCTCTATTTCCCGCCCATCCATCCGGTAGGCCGCGCCCACCGCAAGGGCCGCAACAATACACTCACACCCGGCCCGGACGATCCCGGCAGTCCGTACGCCATCGGCAGTCCTGAGGGCGGTCACGAGGCGATCCATCCCGAGCTCGGCACCCGCGAGGATTTTCGCAGCCTGGTCAAGGTGGCGGCCGAGCACGGCCTGGAGATCGCGCTGGACTTCGCCATCCAGTGCTCGCCGGACCATCCCTGGCTCGACGAGCACCCGGGCTGGTTTTCCTGGCGACCGGATGGCTCGATCCGTTACGCCGAGAATCCGCCCAAGAAATACCAGGATATCGTCAACGTCGACTTTTATGCCGAGGACGCGGTGCCCTCGCTGTGGTTGACGCTGCGCGACGTGGTGCAGGGTTGGGTGGACGAAGGCGTGAAGATATTCCGCGTCGACAACCCCCACACCAAGCCGCTGCCGTTCTGGGAGTGGCTGATCGCCGACATACGCGGGCGCGACCCGGAGGTGCTGTTCCTGGCCGAGGCGTTTACCCGGCCGGCGATGATGAAGCGCCTGGGCAAGATCGGCTTCAACATGAGCTACACCTACTTCACCTGGCGCAACACCAAGGCCGAGCTGACCGAGTACCTGACCGAGCTCAACGAGTCGCCGATGCGCGAGTGCTACCGGCCCAACTTCTTCGTCAATACGCCGGACATCAATCCCTACTTCCTGCAGTCCTCGGGGCGCCCGGGATTCCTGATCCGCGCCGCGCTGGCGACCATGGGGTCGGGGCTGTGGGGCATGTACTCCGGCTTCGAACTCTGCGAGGGCGAACCGGTACCGGGCAAGGAGGAGTATCTCGACTCGGAAAAGTACGAGATCAAGCCGCGCGACTATACCGCGCCCGGCAACATCACCTACGAGATCGCCCAGCTCAACCGCATCCGCCGCGAGAATCCGGCGCTGCAGACCCATCTGGGGATCGCCTTCTACCCCGCCCACAACGAGCGTCTGCTTTATTTCGGCAAGCGCACCGACGACCGGGGCAATTTCATTCTGGTGATGATCAACCTCGACCCGTTCGAGGCCCAGGAGGGGCCCTTCGAACTGCCGCTATGGGAGTTCGAACTACCCGACGATGCGGCCCTGCACGTGGAAGATTTGATGTCCGGCCATCGCTGGACATGGCATGGCAAGTGGCAGTCGATGCGGCTGGAGCCGTGGCACTTGCCGTTCGCCATCTGGCGCATCCACCCGGTGCGCTGATCAGTCAAGGAGGAAGGCCCATGATGGATGCCAGCAGCGAGTCGCACGCCGTCGAGACCATCGACTTTCTCGAGGATCCGCTATGGTACAAGGACGCCGTCATCTACCAGGTGCACGTCAAGTCGTTCTTCGATGCCAACGATGACGGGATCGGCGATTTCCGGGGATTGATCGAGAAGCTCGATTACATCGTCAGCCTGGGGGTGAACGCCATCTGGATCCTGCCGTTCTACCCCTCGCCGCGCCGCGACGATGGCTACGACATTGCCGAGTACACCGGCGTCAGCCCCGACTACGGCACCCTCGAGGACGCCCAGCGCTTCATCGAGGAGGCGCACAAGCGTGGCCTGCGCGTGATCACCGAGCTGGTCATCAACCATACCTCGGACCAGCACGAGTGGTTCCAGCGCGCCCGCCGCGCGCCGCCGGGCTCGCCCGAGCGCGACTTCTACGTATGGTCGGACACCGACCAGAAGTATCCCGGTACGCGGATCATCTTTCTCGACACCGAGTCGTCCAACTGGACCTGGGACCCGGTGGCGGGCGCCTACTTCTGGCACCGCTTCTATTCCCACCAGCCGGACCTGAACTTCGATAACCCGCAGGTGCTCGAGGAGGTGCTCAAGGTCATGGCGTACTGGCTGGACATGGGGGTCGACGGGCTGCGCCTGGATGCGATCCCCTATCTGGTCGAGCGCGAGGGGACCAACAACGAGAACCTGCCCGAGACGCATGTGGTACTCAAGCAGATCCGCAAGGTGATCGACGAGCGCTATCCCGACCGCATGCTGCTGGCCGAGGCCAACCAGTGGCCGGAGGATACGCGTCCCTATTTCGGTGACGGCGACGAATGCCACATGGCGTTCCACTTCCCGTTGATGCCGCGCATGTACATGGCGCTGGCCCAGGAGGACCGTTTTCCGATCACCGATATCCTGCGCCAGACCCCGGAGATTCCCGCCACTTGCCAGTGGGCGATCTTCCTGCGCAATCACGACGAGCTGACCCTCGAGATGGTCACCGACAAGGAGCGCGACTATCTCTGGAACCACTACGCCGTCGATCGCCGCGCGCGGATCAACCTTGGCATCCGACGCCGCCTGGCGCCGCTGCTGGAGCGCGACCGGCGGCGTGTCGAGCTGCTCAACAGCCTGCTGCTGTCGATGCCGGGCACGCCGGTGCTCTATTACGGCGACGAGATCGGCATGGGCGACAACATCTATCTGGGCGACCGCGACGGCGTGCGCACGCCGATGCAATGGTCGATGGATCGCAACGGCGGCTTCTCGCGAAGCGATCCCGCCAAGCTGGTGCTGCCGGCGATCATGGACCCGCTCTACGGCTTCCAGTCGGTCAACGTCGAGGCCCAGACCCGCGATCCGCATTCGCTGCTCAACAGCATGCGCCGGTTGCTCGCGGTGCGCAGCCAGCACCGGGTGTTCAGCCGCGGCACCATGCGCCCGCTGTATCCCAGCAATCGCCATATCCTGGCGTATCTGCGCGAGCTGGTGCTGGACAACGGCGAGGCCGAGGTCCTGCTGTGCGTGGCCAACGTGGCGCGCAACGCCCAGGCGGTGGAGCTCGACCTGTCGGCCTTCGCCGGGCAGGTGCCGGTCGAGATGGTCGGCGGCAGTGCCTTCCCGCCGATCGGCAAGCTGCCCTACCTGCTGACCTTGCCGCCCTACGGTTTCTACTGGTTCCTGCTGGCGCCGGAGACCGCGATGCCCGAATGGCACGTGCCGGCCCCCGAAGCGATGCCGGATTACGTGACGTTGATCGTCAAGCGCCAGCTCGAGGAGATCCTCGACGCCCCATCGCGCGGCATGCTCGAGAACGAGGCGCTGCCCAAGTACCTGCCCAAGCGGCGCTGGTTTGCCGCCAAGCAGGCGCGCATCGACCGGGTGAATATTCTTTATGCCGTGCGCATCGAGGACGAGCAGCATTCCATGCTGCTCAGCGAACTCGAGATCCAGCACTCCCAGGGCAGCGACCGCTACCTGCTGCCGTTGGGCTTTCTCGGCGAGGACGACCGCAGTGGGGCCATGGCCCAGCAACTCGCCCTGGCGCGGGTGCGCCGCGGACGCGATGTCGGCCTGCTGACCGATGCCCTGGGGCTGGATGCCTTTGCCCTGCGCATTCTCGACCTGCTGCGCAGCGGGGGCAGCCTGCCGTGCGGTGAGGGCGAGATCCGCTTCCTGCCGACCTCGGCGCTGGGCGAGCTGGAACTGCCCGAGGACGTCGATGTCGCCCATAACAACGTCGAACAGTCCAACAGCTCGGTGATCATCGATCACAAGGTGGTACTCAAGCTGTTCCGGCGTCTGGAACCGGGCATACACCCCGAGGCCGAGATCGGCCGCTACCTGAGCGAGCACGGCTTCGAGCATGTGCCGCCCTTGTACGGCGAGGTGGCGCGTCGCAATGCCGATGGCGAGTCGCAGACCCTGATGCTGGTGCAGGGCTTCATTGCCAATCAGGGCGATGCCTGGTCGTGGACGCGCAATGTGCTCGAACGGGCGATCCGCGAGGCGGGCGAGGAGAGCGAGGCCAGCGACGAGGAGAGTGGCTACCGTGCCCTCGACGAACTCGAGGAGTTCGCCACGACCCTGGGACAGCGCCTGGGCGAGCTGCACCGGGTGCTGGCCCTGGCGAGCGAAAATCCCGATTTCGCACCGGAGCAGGCCGGCACGTCGCATGTCGAGGCCTGGTCGCAGCGTGTCCGCGAGCAGATCGAGAAGGCGCTCGACCTGCTGGCGCGCCACAAGGGCAATGCCGGTGAAGCCGATCAGGCATTGGCCGACGGGGTACTCACCGAGCGGGATGCCTTGCTGTCCGCCGTCGAGCCGCTGGCGCAACGGGCCGAGGGCAGCCTGCTCACCCGCATCCACGGCGATCTGCATCTCGGTCAGGTGCTGGTCGCCCACGACGATGCCTACATCATCGACTTCGAGGGCGAGCCGGCCCGCTCGCTGGCGGAGCGGCGCGCCAAGGACTGCCCGCTGCGCGACGTCGCCGGCATGCTGCGCTCCTTCGACTATGCCGGCGCCAAGCTGGACGAGGCCGCTGTCGGCAAGTCGAGCGACGAGAGTGCCGTCGAGCTGGCCCACGAGGTGGCCGAGCGCTACCTGCTCGTCAGCCGGCGCGCCTTCCTCGACGCCTATTGGCAAAGTACCGGCGATATTGCCCATCGCTGGGCTTCTCCGGAAGGCGCTAGCGCCGCACTGGAACTGTTCGTGCTGGAAAAGACGGTCTACGAGATCGCCTACGAAGCTGCCAATCGTCCCGCCTGGCTGGGCGTGCCGCTGCGCGGCCTGGCAGCCATCGTCGACCAACTGTCCATGAGAGGGGCCCCATGACCGATCTGAACGTCAACACCGTCAAGGACGATGCCCTCTGGTTGTCTCCCGATGACGCCGAGGCGCTGACCCGTGGCACGCACGGCAATCCGTTTTCCGTACTCGGCGTGCATGCCTGTGGCGCGGAGGATACGGAGTCCTGCCTGCTGCGCGTCTACCTGCCCGGGGCACTGGGGGTGGACGTGCTCGACCGCGACACCGGCCAACGACGCTGCAGCCTGACCGGTATCCAGGTTCCGGGGCTGTTCGCGGGTCGGCTGCCCCATGTCGCGCCGTACACGCTGCGCATCCGCTGGTCGGGCGGTGAGCAGGAAACCGAGGATCCCTACTCCTTCGATCTGCTGCTCGGCGAGACGGATCTGTACCTGATCGGCGAGGGCAATCACCGTAATCTGGGACATTGCCTGGGCGCCCAGCCGATGGAAATCGACGGCGTGTCCGGGGTGCGCTTCGCCGTCTGGGCGCCGAACGCGCGACGCGTTTCGGTGGTCGGCAACTTCAACGCCTGGGACGGGCGCCGCCACGTGATGCGGCTGCGCCATCCCGCCGGGGTCTGGGAATTGTTCCTGCCCCGCCTGGGGCCGGGCGAGTCCTATAAGTACGAAATCCTCGACGCGCATGGCGCCATCGCGCTCAAGGCCGACCCGGTGGCGCTGGCCACCCAGACGCCGCCGCACACCTCCTCGGTGGTCGCCGACACCACGCCGTTCGCCTGGCACGACGCCGAGTGGATCGCCCAGCGCGGTGAGCGACAGGGGCCCGACCAGCCGATCTCCGCCTACGAAGTGCATGCCGCCTCGTGGCGCAAGCACGGTGGACACGACGGGGTCACCTACAGCTGGCGCGACCTGGCCGAGCACCTGATTCCCTACGTGCTCGAGATGGGCTTCACGCATGTCGAACTGCTGCCGATCATGGAGCACCCGTTCGGCGGCTCCTGGGGCTATCAGCCGCTGTCGCAGTTCGCGCCGAGCGGTCGCTTCGGCAAGCCGCAGGATTTCGCCTACTTCGTGGACGCCTGCCACCAGGCCGGACTGGGGGTGATCCTCGATTGGGTGCCGGCGCACTTTCCCACCGATCCGCATGGCCTGGCGCGCTTCGACGGTACGGCGCTCTACGAGTACGAGCATCCCTACGAGGGCTTCCACCAGGACTGGAACACCTACATCTACAACCTGGGGCGGCGCGAGGTGCACGGCTTCATGCTGGCCTCGGCGCTGCACTGGTTGCGTCACTATCATGTCGACGCACTGCGGGTCGACGCCGTGGCGTCGATGCTCTACCGCAACTACTCGCGCAACGAGGGCGAGTGGATTCCCAACCAGTACGGGGGGCAGGAAAACCTCGAGGCGATCGAGTTCCTGCGCCATCTCAACGATGTGGTCCATGAGGAAGTGCCGGGCGCCTCGGTGATCGCCGAGGAGTCCACCGCCTGGCCCGGGGTGACCCAACCGACCCGCGACGGCGGCCTGGGTTTTGCCTACAAGTGGAACATGGGCTGGATGCACGACACCCTGGAGTACATCGCCAAGGACTCGGTCTATCGCTCGTACGCCCATCACGAGTTGACCTTCCCGATGGTCTACGCCTTCTCCGAGAAATACGTGCTGCCCATTTCCCACGACGAGGTGGTGCACGGCAAGGGCTCGCTGATCGGCAAGATGCCCGGCGACGAGTGGCAGCAGTTCGCCAACCTGCGCGCCTATCTCTCGACCATGTGGACCCAGCCCGGCAAGAAGCTTTTGTTCATGGGCTGCGAGTTCGGCCAGTGGCGCGAATGGAGTCACGACCGCGAGCTCGACTGGTCGCTGCTCGGCGAGGCCCACCATGCCGGGATACAGCGCCTGGTCGGCGACCTCAATCGTCTCTATCAGCAAGAGACGCCGCTGCATCAGCGCGATACCGAGCCGGAGGGTTTTGCCTGGGTGGTCGGCGACGACGACACCAACAGCGTATTCGCGTGGCTGCGCTGGGACCTGATCGGCGAGCCGCTGCTGGTGGTGGCCAACATGACGCCGGTGCCGCGCTACGACTACCGGCTCGGCGTACCGATCATGGGGAGTTGGGAAGAGATCTTCAACAGCGACGCGCAGCGCTACGGCGGAACCAACCTGGGCAACATGGGACAGCTCCAGGCCCTCGATACGCCGCTGCACGGGCAGACGGCCAGTGTCTCGCTGACATTGCCCCCGCTGGGCGTGATCATGCTGCGTCCAACGCGATAAGCGCCGCCCGGCTCGAGTGCCCTCGCCAACCGGCGATTACGGCTCCGAAATGGAGGGCCGCGCTCATTGGGCTATCCTGAAAAGCCAGTCGAAGAACCTCGAGAATGGCGGCAAGGAGGGCCCATGCGCTACGAACTTTATTACTGGCCAACCATCCAGGGGCGCGGCGAATTCGTGCGCCTGGCGCTGGAAGACGCCGGTGCCGACTACGAGGACGTCGGCAACGAGGCGGACGCCGGGATTACCGAGATCTCCTATTACCTGGAAGGGCAGGCGACCTTCAGGCCGCCTTTCGCGCCGCCGTTCCTGAAGGCCGGCGAGACCGTCGTCTCGCATGTCGCCAATATTCTGCAGTTTCTCGGTCCGCGACTGGGTTTGGTGCCCGACGATGAGCAGAGCCGGCTTTGGGCCCATGGCCTGCAACTGACACTCAGCGACTTCGTCGCCGAGATCCACGACGTGCATCATCCGATCGGATCGAGCCTGTATTACGAGGATCAGCAGGAGGAGGCCAAGCAACGCGCGGCGATCTTCATCGACGAACGGCTGCCCAAGTTTCTCGGCTACTTCGAGCAGGTGCTCGAACTCAACCCCGATAGCGACGTTTGCCTGGTCGGTGACGAGCACAGTTACGTCGATCTGTCGCTGTTTCAGGTGGTAAGCGGCTTGCGCTACGCCTTTCCGCGTGCCATGGCCGGCCATGAGGAGGCCTTCCCGGGCGTCATCGAGCTTGTCCGGCGTGTCGCCGAGCGGCCCAACGTCGCCGCCTATCTGGCCTCGTCGCGGCGGCTGCCATTCAACGAAAGCGGCGTGTTCCGCCACTATCCGGAGCTGGACGCAGATTGAGCGGCGACAGCAATCATGCAGTCCGGTTCGTGGCGATGACGTTGCGACTGGTCAGGGCGCGCGTTCGATGGTAGAACGCTGCTACCGGCACCGCTTTTACGCAATATAACAATTCTTCGTTTGCCGGCGCTTTCGTTCACTCAAGCGTTCATCTAGGTACCAGGGCTAACATGTTTCTCGACGAATTTTACACCCAAGCCGACGGCTGGCTGCGTATCGGCGCGCAGCAGGCCAGTCGCTTTGCCAAGCGCATGGCCGGCGACTACAACCCTATTCACGATCCCGATGCCCGACGCTTCTGCGTACCGGGGGATTTGTTGTTTGCCCTGGTGCTGGCTCGCCATGGCCTGGCCCAGCGGATGACCTTCCACTTTCGCGGCATGGTCGGTGACGGGGTGCCGCTCAAGTTCGTGCTCGGGGAGAGCGGCGAGCTGAGCGTGGTCGACGATGCCGGCAAGGAGTACCTGTACGTCGAGCGCAGTGGCGAGATCACCCACGATCCGGCGGTGGTCGAGCGTTTCACGCGGCGCTATATCGCCTTCTCGGGGCGGAACTTCCCGCACTATCTCAAGCCGCTGATGGAAGACAGCGGGGTCATGTTCAATCCGCAGCGGCCGCTGGTGATCTACGACAGCATGGGCTTCCGGCTCGATGCGCTGCCCAGCGAGGGGCTCGAGGTGGCCTTCGACGGCGCCAGCTTCGACATCCAGGGCAAGCGCGGCGAAGCCCGCCTGGCCTTTCGCATGAGCGCCGGTGGCCAGCCGCTGGGCACCGGCGCCAAGAAACTCGTGGTCAGCGGTCTGCAGCCCTACGATGCCGAGGTGATGGACAGCTTCGTCGAGACCTTCTCACGGCGCAAGGCCGAGTACGAGGCAAGCTGAACGGCTCACACCGGGAGACACGAACACGACCGCGTCTCCCGGGTTGCCTTGGTCAGGGTTCCAGGTCGAACAGCACCTTGCCGCTTTGCATGTCGAAGGGCGCCGAGAAATGCTCGTGCACGATCAGCCACTCGCCGGCGCGTCTGCGATAGGCGGTGGTGCCGCGCATCCAGCAGGCTTGTTCCTCGCCCTGATCGTTCGTCCCGCCGCAGTGGCTCAGCGCATGGCTGAAGGCGATATCGTCGCCGACCTGAATCTGTACTTCATGCAGGGTGAACTTCATCGTTCCAGGGCAGAGTTCGAAGCACTTGGCCCAGTGCTCGCGGTAGGCGTCGAGGCCCTTGAACTGCAGTGCGCCGATGGCGTCGAAGGCGACGACGTCCGGCGCGTAATGGGTCATCAGGGTGTCCAGGTCCTTGGCCAGTGCAGCAGCGACCCAGCTATCGATCCGCTCGCGGATCGCGCTCTCGGCGTTGATGGGGGAAGTCGCGGTACTCATTCGGCATGCTCCTCTAGGGGAACCGGTTCGGAGAGGCCACTCGGGGTGAGACCGGTTCAGGGAAGGGCCGGTGTCGGCCGGCTCCGTTAAGCACCCGCTGCGGTGCTCGCCTCCCTAGTCGTTCGGCATACGGCGAGATCGACAGTCCAGAGGAACATTCAAGCCAGCCAGCGTCGGGCGACGTGCCGGGCGCGTTCCAGGGTCGCGCAATGGGTCAGCCGACGGGTTGCGGTGTGGATGCCGGTGCGCCGCAGCTTGACGATCTGGCGAGACGAGAGGCCCACGAAGATCAGCGCGATCCCCTGACGGTGCATCTCGTTGACCAGCGTTCGCAATGCCACCAAGGCGGTGCCATCGATGCTGGGCACGTCATGCATGTCGACGATGACCAGCTTGACCCCGGGATCGACGATGCGTAGCGAGGCCAGCGCCTTCTCGGCGGCCCCGAAGAACATCGGTCCATTGATGGCATAGACCGCCACCTGTTCGGGTAGGCTATCCAGCAGCCCGGGATGGCTATCGTCCAGTCGCGTGCTGCGGGTCAGGCCGCTCATGCGGCGGATGAACAGCACCGCCGCCAGGCCGACACCCACGGCAACGGCCAAGACCATGTCGAAGAGCACCGTCAGCAGAAAGCAGATCGCCAGGATGGCGATGTCGCCGGGCGGCGCAGTGCGCAGGGTCCTGAGGAAATGGTGGGCTTCGCTCATGTTCCAGGCGATGACGAACAGCAGCGCAGCCAGCGAGGCCATGGGAACCTGGCCCAGCAGTTCGGCCAGGCTGACGACGGCCAGCAATACCACCAACGCATGGACGACGGCCGAGACCGGCGAGTGGGCGCCGCTGCGTATGTTGGTCGCGGTGCGTGCCAGGGCGCCGGTCGCGGTGATGCCGCCGAAGAAGGGGGCGGCCAGGTTGCCAAGGCCCTGGCCGATCAGCTCGGCATTGGGATCGTGGCGGCCGCGCGTCATGCCGTCGGCGACCACCGCGCAGAGCAGCGACTCGATGGCGGCCAGCATGGCGATGGCGCAGGCCGGGCCCAGCAGCACGCGGATCAATTCGAAATTCAACGTCAGTGGCTGGCCATCGGGGCCCGGCCAATGCCAGGGCAGGCTGAGCGAGGGAGCTATCGGCGGAATGCCCTGGCCGCTGGCGCCATCCAGTGACCAACTGAAGCGCGAGGCGATGGTGTCGACGTCGTCGATGGGCAACCAGTGGTTGACGGCATAGCCCGCCAGGGCGCCGATAACCAGGCCGGCCAGCGGGGCCGGCAGCGGCAGCTTGAGGCGCGGCCACACCAGCAGCACGGCCAGCGTGAGTGCGCCAACCGCCAGTTCGGCGGGCTGGGTCGACGGCAGGGCGGCGACGATTCGGCCCACGTTGTCCACATAACTTTCGCCCGCTGATACGCTCAGGCCGAGAAAGTCCGGAACCTGGAGCGTCGCGATCACCAGGGCAATGCCCGCGGTAAAGCCCAGTATGACCGGGTAGGGTACATACTGGATCAGTACGCCCAGCCTGGCCACGCCCAGCCCGACCAGTATCGCCCCGGCCATCAGCGTCGCGACCAGTAGCCCGCCCAGCCCGTATTGCTGGACTATGGGCAACAGGATGACCACGAAGGCGGCGGTCGGCCCGGAGACGTTGTAGCGGGTTCCGCCGGTCAAGGCGATCACGATGCCGGCGACGATGGCTGTATAGAGCCCATGCTGCGGCGCTACGCCGGTGGCGATGGCCAGGGCCATCGACAGCGGCACGGCGACGATGCCGATGGTCACGCCGGCGAGGATATCGCGTCGCAGGTCGCCCAGACGGTAGCCGGCTTGCCAGGCGTCCCTCAGCCCCGTGCCCAGAGCCGGCCATTTCATGAAGGGCTGGGGATCGGCCATCGTGGGCTCCTTGAGGCAATATGCTGGGAGGCACAATCCTAGCATGGCGCCGTCCGCTAGCGGCCTGTGACGCTTTCACGCACGCCATCGGGCACATGGAAATAACGAGCGATATGCAACTTCAGTTTCTCGGCACCTCCGGCGGAGTGCCCACCAGGACGCGCAACGTCTCGGCCGTGGCGTTGCGGCTGGACAGCGGCAAGCGCTGGTACCTGGTCGACTGCGGCGAGGCTACCCAGCATCGCTTGCTGCGTACCTCGCTGAGCCTGGTCAAGCTCGAAGCGATCCTGATCACCCACCAGCATGGCGATCACTGCTATGGCCTGCCGGGGCTGCTGGCCAGCGCCTCGATGGCCGGTCGCACGCAACCGTTGACGATCGTCGGGCCGCAGGCGATCGGCGATTTCCTCGACGCCGTGCAGGCGACCACCGGCTTGCACCTGAGCTTTCCGCTGGTCTTCGTCGATGTCGAGACGCTGGACGGGCCGCTTGAGCTGGCCGACTTCAGTGTCGACTGCGCGGCGCTTTCCCACGGCGTCGCCTGCTATGCCTATGCGTTCAGCGAGCGCCATGTCGAGCGCAAGCTGGATCGCCAACGGCTGCAAGCGCTGGGGGTCGAGCCGGGGCCGCTGTGGGGGCGCTTGCAGCAGGGCGAGGATGTCGAGCTGGCCGACGGTACGCGTCTCGCCAGCGCCGAGGTGCTGCTGGCGGGCCGCCGGCCCCGCAAGGTCGTGATCGGTGGCGACAACGCCACGCCGGCGCGGCTCGCGCGATTGTGCGAGAGAGCCGATGTGCTGGTCCACGAGGCGACCTACACTGAAGTGGTCGTTGCCCGGCTGGGCACCGACAACCGGCACAGTACCGCGGCGCGTATCGCCGCCTTCGCCCAGGCGCAGGGCGTGCCCCATCTGCTGCTGACGCACTTCAGTCCGCGCTACGTCTATGCTCGCGACGCCGCCGTGTCGATCGGCGACGTCGAACGCGAGGCGCGGGGGCACTACGCCGGGCACCTGGCGCTGGCCGATGATTTCGACGTCTACTCGCTGTCGCGGGAGGGCGTGCTGGGCCAGCCGTGTACGGGACGGAAGGCCTCACGTTACGCTGCGCTGCAAGACACTCGGCATAATGACGAACAGGGAGCGCCATGAGCCAATCGACCAGCATCTGGGCCATGACGCTTGGCGATTTTCGCGATGCCGTCGAATCGCGCTCTACGCCGGGCTGCGGCGCAGCCGCGGCGGCATCGGCCGGCATGGGGCTGGCCCTGGTGCTCAAGGGGCTGCGCATCACCGACGGCAAGCATCCCGATGTCGAGCGCGGGGAACTGATCGCCCGTGGCGACGCCCGGTTGGCCGAGCTGGGGCGTTACGCCGACGAGGACGTCGAGGCCTTCGACGCCTACCTCGCCGCCGTCAAGCGGCCCCAGGATAGCGACGTCGAGAGACGGGCGCGTGAGCGGGCCATCCAGGCCGCCGCCGAACGCGCCAACCGGGTGCCGTTGGCGACGGCGCGCAGTTGTCTCGAGGCGCTGAGGCTGAGCGTCGAGGCACTGACACGAACCGCCGACAATCTGCGCAGCGACACCCTGGCGGGCGGTTTGATGCTGCATGCCGCGCTCTCGTCCGTATTGATCAATGTCGATGCCAACCTGGCCAGCTTGCATGACGCCGCCGAGCGCGAGTCCATGGCCGCGGAGCGCCATGCGCTGCAGCGGGATGCCGATCGGCACCTGCAACGGTTGCGGAGCGCTTGACCTGCACCGCTCAGGCCGTCGCCTGAGCGGAGTCCCGGTCGGCGATTGGCAGGGTCACCCGGATTTCGGTGCCGCCATCGCGGGGCGAATGCACCATGGCCTGGCCGCCATGGGCCTGGGCGACCGCCCGGACGATCGCCAACCCCAGCCCGCTGCCTTCATCGGCCTTGCCATGCCCTTGCTGGAATGGATCGAACACTCGCTCGTGCCTCTCGGGGGCAATGCCGGGCCCCTGGTCGCATATCCGTAGGAGCGCCCGGCCGTCGTGACAGGCCAGCGCGACGTGGACTGTGCCTTGACGGGGCGAGAAGCGAATCGCGTTGTTGATCAGGTTGGTCACCAGGGTTTCGATCAGCGGGGCGTTGCCGATGACAGTGACCGGCTCGTCGGGCATGGCGAGGCGCAGTTGCACGGCACGGGGGGTGCCGATGCGCTCGACGACACGGCGGATAACCTCGCTGAAATCCATCGGATGGGTGTCGAGTCGGGGGGCCACCGGATCGAGCCGCGCCAGGATGAGCAATTGATCGACCAGGGTCGTCATGTGATCGATGGATTGCTGGGCCTTGCACAGCGCGCGTTCTCTTCCCTCGGCGCTGCGACTGCGGCGCGCGACCTGCAACTGCGCCCGGCAGCCGGCCAGGGGCGTGCGCAGCTCATGGCCGGCCCCGGCGGTAAAGGCGCGCTGACGGGTAAGCACTTCCCTCACTCGGTTCATGAGACGGTCGAGCGTGGCTATGAACTCGCGCAGTTCGACGGGAACGCGGCGACGATCGATGTTCAAGGGGCGTGGAGCGAGCGGGTTCTGGCGCGCGATGGCGTGCTCGATTCTTCTCAATGGCGCCAGTCCACGCCATACCGAAACGAACGCCAGCAGGGTGAATGCGGGCAGCAGCCAGAGCAGCGATTGCGTGACGTCGTGATTGAGCATGGCGGCATGGGCGGTACCGACGTGCTGATTGAGGGCGACCCGGATGGTGATGCCATGCCAGAGATCGTTCAGGGTGAAGATTCGCCATTGCTGGTTGGCGATGAAACGACTATCGAACCCGGGCGATGAAAAGCGGGCGGCGGCGGGAAAATCGCTCGAACTTGCCAAGACGCCATGCTCGGCCGAAAGCACTTCGAAACTGGGAGGCTGTGGCCCGGTTGCGCTGTTCGGCAAGGCCATGAGCTGAGCAAGAAATGGCTGGTTCAGCGCTGCTCGGGGCCGGGCATCCGCGTCGGCGGTTTGTAGATTGCCGACATAGATGCGCAGCAACAGCGTCGCGGTCGATTGCAGGCGATGGTCCAGCTCTCGCGAGGCGTTGTCTTCGATGGTATGTCGGGCATGCGTCCAGAGAGTCAGCCAGAGCATGGCCAGCAAGATCAGCAGCCATATCAGCAGTCGCGCATGCAGGCCAATGGCGAAGCCTTTCGTTAACCTGTTCATGGCACGATGCGATAGCCGAGGCCGCGAACCGTCTCGATGCGCCGGGCACCGATTCGTGAGCGCAGCTTGTGGATCAGTACATGCAGGCTATTGCTCTCGGGGCCGTCGCCCCAACCGTACAGCCGCGATTCGAGTTGCTCACGGCTGATGACCCGCCCCGAGCGCTCCAGTAGCGCTTCGAGAACGGCGAATTCATAAGCGGACAGCTCGACGCTCGTCTCATCTATTCGGACTATTCGGTCGCTGCGGTCGAGGCTGACGGCGCCACACTGCAGGCAGTTGTCGGCGTGGCCGTTGGCGCGCCGCAACAGGGCTCGCAAGCGTGCTTCGAGCTCCGCCAGATCGACGGGCTTGCTGACGTAGTCGTCGGCGCCCTGGTCGAGAGCGGTGATGCAGTCATGGGTGTCCCCGTAGGCGGTCAGCACCAGGACGGGGACCTGCTGGTTTGCTCGCCGCCAGTGTGCCAGGACCTCCAGCCCCGAACAGCCGGGTAGGGCGAGGTCGAGTACCGCGACATCGAACTCGTCGGCCTCCAGGGCATGTAGGGCGTCGTCACCATCGGTCAGCCAGTCCACGGTATGTCCGTCCAGCCTGAGTCCTTCGCAGAGCCCATCGCCCAGGATCACATCGTCTTCGATGACTAGAATGCGCACATCGCCTCCTTGCTTGCGCCTTTCCGTACCGCTTGACCCCCGACTCTAGCACTCCCTGGCATGGTCTGTTCGGATATCGGGACGTAGCCGGGCTGCCGAATGGATCCAACGGCAAACGACCTGCCGTGACTAAGGTTCGATTAATGTTCGCCGCCGATGCTCAATACGTCGACAAGGGCAAGAGCCGCTTGATCGACTGCAACTACCGTTCAATCATGACATGGAATATGGAGAGCGTTATGCGTAAGGAATTGATCTTTGGTATTGCACTGGCACTGGGTTCCACTGGCGCGTTTGCAGCATCGTTCGAAAGCCAGGATGCGAATGGTGACGGCAAGCTCAGCAAGGACGAGTTTTACAGCTCGGTCTCTGATATCGGCACCTACTCCGACTGGGACCTCAATGACGACGGCCTGATCGACGATAACGAATTCGGCAAGCTGAACAACGATTGGACCTACGGTGAATGGGACGCCAATGGCGACAACTATGTCGACTCCGGTGAGTTCTATGACGGCATCTTCACCAATTTCGATGCTGATGAAAATGGCAATTGGGATGATGGCGAGTGGGACGATGCCGGCAACGCTGGTCTGTTCGACATCTAACCGACATCGCGGTCGGCCTTAAGTACGCTGGCCTCGAAAAGCATGCATGTACCGAGCGTAAAGGCCGAGTCCATACTCGGCCTTTACGCTTTTTGTCTGTCTGTCTGTCTGTCTGTCTGTCTGTCTGTCTGTCTGTCTGTCTGTCTGTCTGTCTGTCTGCCTGGCGGCCACGCTTTGCATGGTGCTAGACCTCGAACGCGGACTTGTCGGGGAACAGTTTGGCAAAGCTTGCATTGATACTGGCCTTGACCGTCTCGAAATCGCTGATATCGGCATCGTTGATAGTGATGAGGGCCGTCTTCTGCGACTCGATGAAAGCCGCTACCTCGCGGTAGTTGTCGTTGGAGATTTCATAATACGTGCCATCCTTGCGTGGCGTTGCCGGGCTGAACCTGCCGTTGATTAAATGATGATAGCGAAACAGATAATGGTTGATATCGCTGGTCAGGCGAAATTTCGACCGGCAGGTCTTGGCCATCTCCTCGCCGAAGACGGCCCAGGTTTCTTGCAGGTTAGACTTCAGATAGGGCTGGGGGAGGTGCGGCTCCAGGAAGCCGGTAAAGCGTGGCCAGGGGAGCAGAAGCAGGGTTCTGGCGAGATATTGGCGGTAAGCCGGATTGAACCATTTGCTGAAGTGGTTTCTCATCACCGAGCGCTTGTCGAACCGGCGGTTGAGTTGCTTGATATTGTTCATCAAGACCGGCGATAGCCCATCCCCGGAATAGGCATTGAGGATCGCAAAATCTCTAGGCAGCCCCCCCTTGAAGAGCATTTCCGGATCCAACCGGTCGATCACGAAAAAATCGTCGTTGAAGAGCACGAAATGTTCGGCTAGTGACTCGAGGTGAATGAGGTTGAGTTCCAGTACCCGTGAATTGAAGGTCGGTAGGTAACGCGCGTCGATATAATCGGCGTGCCGGACGATATTCAGCTTGGGGTGTTGTGGGTTGAGCCAAGTCGGCAGGTGGCCGTAGGTCACGAAATGGATGCGATTGACCCAGGGCGCATACTTCTCGATACCACGAAACCAAAACCGAAGGTTGTCCCAATCCCGGTAACGCCCGGGGCTGAAGTCTGCGACATCGCGATATTTATCGGAGCAGGCGGTTTCCTTGTATTGTCGCTGCCATTCGGGGTCTGAAGGATCGAGCCACGTCATGACGAAATCTATATTTATCGCACTCATTCGCCTATCTCTCGTCTCAGGTCATTTTCATGGTGCACCCCTTCCCTGTCCGGTTTATCTGTGTAGTTATAATTATTTATACCAATTCGCTTCGTGTAGCGGCATCCTGGACAATTTGGCAGCTCACAAAATAATGCTAATTGCGCCAATAAAACGCTTTTTTCTTAAAGCTGTCATCAAAAGATCATTCACTGGGATTCGCTGTCAAGCTACGTGCTGCACATGGCTGTCGCTGTCAGGTTTGCCTGCTAGCGGGAACCGCGAGGGCCGATTCAGACGCGCCAGCGTAACGGGTGTGTCTGGCTGAGTACGCCGTCGTCGTCCCAGTCCTGCCAACCGGTGAAGGGGATCGGCGCCTCGTTGGCGAGCCCCTCGAGGCGCCCACTCCAACGCTGTTTGTCGGCTTCGAGCTGCCGGCGGAAAACCGCATCGACCTGGTAGCTGAGTCCTCCGCCCTGGACGCCGTAGGTCAACTGCGGGGCCAGTACTTCGAACCCGACGTAGTACAGCGAGCAGTGAATGGGCCACATCAGTGCGGTGATATCGCCGCTGCGGCCCCAGGTCGAGAAGGTCGTCCCCGGGGCGCCGGTGGTGACCGAGCAGATGGCGCGCCTGCCGCGCAGCGGGCCACGATCGAAGCGGCGTTGACCGGAATACAGCCCGCCGTAGACGAAGACCCGGTCGAACCAGCCCTTGAGCATCGCCGGCGGCCCGTGCCACCACAGCGGAAACTGCAGAATCACCAGGTCGGCGCGCTCAAGGCGCTCGATTTCGCGGCGCACGTCGGTCGCCAGTTCGTCGCGCCGATAGTGATGGCGCTGCTCGGTCAGCGCCGAAAAGTAAGCCGCATCGGCGCGCGAGGCGAAATGCTCGGGTCGCTCGACTGGATCGAAGTTCTGGGCGTAAAGGTCGGAGACCTCGACCCGGTGGCCGTCGCCTTCCAGCGTCTCGCTGGCGACGTCCTTGAGCGCGGCATTGAACGAGCGGGGCTCGGGATGGCAGTGAACGATCAGGATGTGCATGGCGTTTCCTCGCGCTGATGATCGCTCTACGCTAGCGTTTGCATGAATTAGCGTGAATCCGCGAAAGCTGAAAGCCAGGTTTGCAATAATGCAATGTGCGGGTGGCAATGGGAGGGAGCATGTCGGAGCGGCTGGCGCGTTGGGATGATCTGCGCATCGTGCTGGCGATCGCCGAGTCGGGATCGCTCGCCGGCGCGGCGCGCCGGCTGGGAGTCAACCACGCCACCGTATTTCGTCGGTTGGGCGAGCTCGAGCGCCAATTGGGCGTGCGGCTTTTCGAGCGCTCGCGGGGCGGCTACACGCCGACGCCCGCCGGCGAGGAGCTGGCCGCGTCGGCGTCACGCGTCGCCAGGGACATCGCCGACGCCGAGCGCCGCGTGCTGGGCCAGGATCTGGCGCTTTCGGGCACGCTGCGCATCACCACCACCGATACCTTGCTGATGGGGCTGCTGACGCCGCACTTCGCGCGATTTCGCGCGAAGCATCCACGGATCGTATTGGAGGTCGTGGTGTCCAATCGCACCCTGAACCTCAGCCGCCGCGACGCGGATATCGCCATTCGTCCCACCTCGGCGCCGCCCGAGACATTGGTCGGCCGCCGTGTGGGGCGCATCGCCCAGGCGGTCTATGCACGGGCGGATCGCCACGATGACATAACCCGCCAGGCGTGGGTCGGGCCGGACCCCCACCTGGGGTACCCGGCGCTGGAAGCCTGGATGGTTCGTCAGGGCGTCGACGCGCATGCCGGCTATCGGGTGGACAGCATGCTCGCCATGCAGGCCGCTATCCGTAGCGGCCTCGGGCGCGGCGTGTTGCCCTGTTACCTGGCCGACGACCAGCCTGATCTGCGGCGCCTCGGCGAGCCCATCGCGGAACTGGCCACCGACCTGTGGCTGCTTACCCACCCGGACCTGCGTCGCACGGCGCGGGTCCGGGCATTCTTCGACAGCCTCGCCACGGCGCTCGACGCCGACGGCGAGCGCCTGGCGGGAATCGACCGCCGCGCAGAGGATTGTGATGTTTGATCTCGGTTAGCGGCGTTAAATCTGCCAGACTGATCTCATATACCCATTAAATCCGCGAGCTGGAATTCACAAGAGAGTGAGGCAATGAGCGAGACGAACCGACCCTGGAACCGGCCCATGCCGGAGCAGCAGTTCAAACTGATGCGCGAGATCCTCGACGCACCCAGCCCGGTGGGGCTGGAGGCCGCGATGACCTATGGCGTGCTCAAGCCGCAGTTCGAGTCGTTCGCGCCCAGCGACTGGCACCTGCACCAGTACCAGGGCCACGCCGGCGTGGTGTTGGACACCCATCCCGGCCGCGACGACATGTTCAAGGTGATGCTGATCGGTCACGCCGACAAGATCCGCATGCAGGTACGCTCGATCGGCGACGACGGCAAGATCTGGATCAATAGCGACTCCTTCCTGCCCACCGTGCTGATCGGCCACGAGGTCAAGCTGTTCAGCGAAGACCCCGAGAACCCCGGCAGCTACCGGGTGATCCAGGGCGGCACGGTGGAGGCGCTGGGCGCCATCCATTTCGCCGACCCGGCGGTGCGCTCCGGCGACCGGGGCATCAAGAAGGAGCAGATCTACCTGGATCTGCAGATCCACGGCGAGAACAAGAAGCAGCAGGTCTTGAACCTCGGCGTGCGCCCCGGCGACTCGATCATCATGGATCGCCCCATCCGCCCGGGCTTCAGCCCCGACACCTTCTACGGCGCCTACCTGGACAACGGCCTGGGCTGCTTCGTCACCAGCGAGGTCGCGCGGCTGATTGCCGAGGCGGGCGGCACCCGGCAGGTGCGCGTGCTGTTCGCCATCGCCAGCTACGAGGAGATCGGCCGCTTCGGTAGCCGGGTGCTGGCGGGGGAGCTCGAGCCGGACGTGCTGATCGGCGTCGACGTCAACCATGACTACGTGGCGGCGCCGGGCATCGGCGACCGGCGCATGCAGCCGCTGGAGATGGGCAAGGGCTTCACCATGGCGGTGGGCGCGATCGTCAGC
The DNA here is from genome assembly GCF_033446685.1 of Halomonas sp. HP20-15. Classification (NCBI taxonomy): domain Bacteria; kingdom Pseudomonadati; phylum Pseudomonadota; class Gammaproteobacteria; order Oceanospirillales; family Halomonadaceae; genus Halomonas; species Halomonas sp. HP20-15. Next base: position 139,530 of record NZ_JAWQLY010000008.1, read on the forward strand.
GAGCAGCTCAACCGGATCATCGAGAGCACCGCCAAGGAGCACGATATCCCCATGCAGCGCGACATGGTCGGCGCCGACACCGGTACCGACGGCATGGCCGGGGTGCTGGCGGCGGTGGATTGCGCCGCCACCTCGATCGGCTTTCCAATCCGCAACATGCACACCATCTCCGAGACCGGCAACACCCAGGACGTGCTGGCGGCGATCCATGCGCTGACCTACACCATCCAGGCGCTGGACGCCCTCGACGATCCGCATCAGGAATTCCGCAACAACCATCCGCGTCTCGACCGGGCCACGCCGCTGGAACACCAGGGCTCGGCGAAGCCCGAGGGTGAAGAGAAGGGCGAGGAAAAGAACGCCTAACGCAACAGGCATGACTCGCTGAGCCACGGCCACGCCGAAGGCGCTCGATGGGCGCCTTTAGCGTGGCCTTTTGCTTGCCGCCGGCCTCAAGCGGTGTCGTGCTCCGCGGCATCCTGCGACTTGGCCAGCTTGTGCTGGTCTTCGCTGCTGCCCATCTTCCAGTAGCTGGACAGGTAGAGCTGTTGCTTGTTCAGCGTGTACGTCTGCTTCAAGTAGCTGCGCAACTTGCGCATGCTGGCGAACTCGCAGGCGCCCCACACGGCGGGTTGTCCGGCGGGCAGCGTCAATCCGCATAAGCGGTCGAGCAGGGCGTTGCCCTCGGGATCGGGGCTCGGATTGACCAGCCAGTGCAGGTTCAGGCGCGCCGGATGGTCGAGCGGCTGGATATCGGCTTCATCGAGGACCTCGACGATCGCATGCCCGCTCGCGTCGGCGGGGAGCATCGCCAGGTTCACGCTGATCGCCGGCAAGGCGGTCATGTCGCCGATCAGCAGGAACCAATCGGCATCGTCGTGAATCAGCTTTCTGGGACCGGGGCCGCCGACGAGGATACGCTCGCCGGGCTTGGCCTCGAGCGCCCAGCGCGAGGCCGGGCCGGCGCTTTCGTGAATGACGAAGTCCACGTCGATTTCAGCGGGGCGCTGGTGGCGCACGGTGTAGGTGCGCATCAGCGGTCGCTGCCCCTCGTCACGCGGGAAGACCAGCTTGATGTAGGCGCTTTCCTGGTCGGCCGGAAAATCGGCCATGCCGTCGCCGCCCAGGGTGATGCGCAGCATGTGCGGGGTGACGAAGCGACGTCCGACGACGGTCAGTTCGCGGGGCGCGGGTCGACTCATGGGCGGGGCTCCCGTTGTGGTCCGTGACGCCGCATGTCGGGCGCCAGATTGTTGGACAGGTGATTGATCAACTGCAGCAACTGAACGATCTTGCCCTCGCTCAAGCCGGCTGTCATGCGTTCAACGACGCGCGGATGGCCGTGACGCGTCGCTCAGCTTGCGGATGGACGCGGTGTCGCGCCGCTGACGTCGATATCCACCTCCACCATCATCCCCGGGCCGATCAGCTCGGTGGGGCCGTCGTCGAGGGCGATGCGTACCGGAATGCGTTGGGTGATCTTGGTGAAGTTGCCCGAGGGGTTGGGGTTCGGCAGCAGCGCGAACTGGCTGGTGGCGGCGCGCCCGATGACGCTGACGTGGCCCGCGAAGGTCGCATCGGGGTAGGCATCGACGCTGATCGCCACCGGCTGGCCGGCACGCAGCTCGGCGATGTCGGTTTCCTTGATATTGGCCTCGACCCACAGCTTGTCGGGGTCGTGCATCATCAGGATCGGCTGGCCGGCACTGACGTATTCGCCCTCGTCGATCAGCGTCTTGTTGACCACGCCGTCGATCGGGCTGGGTACCTGTAGGTCGGCGATGCGCAGCTTGGCCTCCGCGAGCCTGGCCCGGGCCTGGGCCAGTTCCTGCTCGGCGATCTCCAGTTGGATGCGCATCACCGACGGGTTGGGCAAGGGCATCTGCGCGCCATTGAGGAAACCCACGTGGGCGTTGTCGGCTTGCGCCTGGCTGACCGCCACCTCCTGCTGGGCCTGGTGATATTCGGCCTGGGCGGCGAGATAGGTGTAGTAGTCCTCGTCGCGCTGTTGCTGCGAGACCGAATGCTTGTCGAGCAGCGCGTCCGAACGCTGATAATCCTTGCGGGCCTGGACGAGCCGCGCCTTGGCGGCGGCTTCGGCGGCCTTGGAGGACTCGAGCTCCTGGTTGGTGATGTTCAAGCCGCCCTGGAACTGCTTCTCGGCGAGCTCCAGCCGGGCCTGCTCGTAGTCGCGGCGCGCCTGCATGGCCGCGACACCGGCCTTGAGCGTCGCGAGTTGCTGCTCGTCGGGCTCGCTGTAGAAGCGGGCCACCGTGTCGCCCTCGGCGAGCCGGTCGCCCTCGACGATCGAAAAGCCGGTGACCCAGCCGGACAGGCGGCTGCTGACGGTGACCTGGCTGGCCATCACCCGGGCGTCCTGGGCGCTGACGTGGGTCATGCCGTGGTAGATGGCCCGGGCGCCCCACAGCAACACCAGTAGCAGAACGATCGCGACGCCCGCGAGCTTGTACTTGGCCTTTGTGGTGAAACGACGTGGCGGGGTGTTCGACGATGTCATGTGCGAGGAATCCTTGAAACGATCACGAGTGCGGGTCAAGCCTGACCGGTCCGTTGCCAGCGGCTGAGCAGGACGGAGGGAATGGCGACGATCATCAGGCTGGCGACCAGCAGCCAGAAGCCGTCCTGATAGGCCAGGATCGACGCCCATATCGTCTCCACGCGCTCCATCAGGTAGCCGGCCATGGCCTGCTGGTGCGTGGCCGGCACGCCCAGGCGGCCGGCCAGCTCGGCCAGCTCGCCGAGCTGCTGCTGGGCCACGGTATTGCCGGCATTCACGCCGGCGTTGAGGTGCTGGCCGTGCTGGACGGTCTGGCGGTCGAGCAGGATCACCAGCCCCGCGGTGCCCAACGCTCCGCCCAGTTGCATGGCGAAGTTGATCGTGCCCGAGCCGTGGCCGGTGAGGTGGCGCGGAAGGGCGGCGATGGCGTTCGATAGGGTCGGCGGGGGAAAGGAGGCCATGCCCACCGACATCACCGCCATCGCGCCCGCCAGGTAGGCGAACGAGGTATTCCAGTCCATCTGCGCCATGTGCCATACCGAGAATATCGTGCAGGCCAGCCCCGGCAGGGTGATCCAGTGCGGCGGGTAGCGATCGCTCAGCCAGCCCACCAGCGGCACCAGCACGCCCAGCACCGCCGTGGACGGCAGGAATATCTGCCCGGCGGTGATGGGGCTGTAGTGCAGGACCGACTGCACGAACTGCGGCAGCAGATACATGATGCCGTAGAAGGAACCGCCGAACAGCAGCATCGCCAGGGTGCCGACCACGAAGATGCGATAGCGGAAGATCGCCAGGTCAAGCAACGGATGCGCGGTACGCTTCTGCCAGGCCACGAACACCGCCGCGCAGACCAGCGCGAACAGCACCAGTTCGGGTACGCGCGGGTCGTACCAGCCCCAACGCTGGCCGTTGGAGAGCGCCGTCAGCAGAGCGAACACCGCCGCGAACAGCAGCACCACGCCGGCCCAGTCGAACGGCGGGCGCGGGCCCTTCTGCTCGCGTCCCGGCAGGAAGAAGTAGCCCATCACCGCCGCCGCGGCGCAGATCGGCAGGGTGATGAAGAACACGTAGCGCCAGGTGAAGTTTTCCACCAGCCAGCCGCCGATCACGGTAGCCAGCGTCAGCGGCAGGCCCAGGCACATGCCGTACATGGCCACCGCCATGCCGCGCCCCTCCGGCGGGTAGGCCGCGAACAGTGCCTGCATGGCGACCGGGCGGATCAGTCCGGTCATCGCCCCCTGAACGACCCGCGCGGCGATCAGCGCCATCATCCCCTGGCCCAGGCCGCCGAGGATCGACGCACCGATGAATACCGCCAGCAAGCCGATGAAGGTGGCGCGCTGACCGACGGCGGCAACCAGCCAGGGCGCGATCAGCAGCGATACCGTGGTCGAGGCCAGAAAGCCGGTGGAGAGCCACTGCACCTGGGAATCGCTCATGCCGAAGGCGCCCTTGATGTAGGGAATCGCCACGTTGACGATGGTGATCGACATGCCCAGCGCCACCAGGCCCAGCATCACGGTGAGCGTGACCCACAACTTGTAGCGTGGGCCGTAGTGCTCGAAAAGCTGCTCCACCTGACTCATGAGGGGAATCTGCGGCGCGGAGGCGCCACATGCGTATCGGGAACGAACACGATCTTCCTTTGGCGTTTTAGGGCTGGAATGGGCCGACGTAAGCGAAGCTCCACGCCTTGTTGGTCGGGCCGTGGAGCGTATTTCAGTCGCTGACGCTCCGGCAGCGTTGCCGGTAACGCGCTAGTCGCTAGTGAGTATATCGTTTGTTGGCTAAGAAATTAACCCGGCGACTGCCGGGACCGACAGGCGCGAAGCGGGAGGCGTCGACATGGACGGCCATGGGGGCAGAGAGTGGGCAGAGAGGGGAGTTACCGAGGATTAGCTGTCATCGGGGCGATAGAAGTCGAATTCGTTCGTCTCGGCGGTCTTGATGTATTCGTCCGACCAACTGGGCGAGACCTGCTTGTGATGGAAGAACAGCGCGCCGTCGGTAGCGTCGGCGAGCGAGCCGTTGAGCGCGCGACGGGCTATCTCCTTGGATTCGGCATAGGCCTGCTCCTCGTGCGCGATGTCCGAACGGCCGTCGCACCACCAGGAGAATTGACAGTTGCCCTGCTCGGAGCCCTGGCGGACGACCTCGCAGACCGTGTTGGGAAAACCGGGGTGACCGAGGCGATTCATCACCACGTTGGCGACGGCTTCCATTTCGGCGGTGCCGGCCCCGCGGGCCTCCCAATAGATACTGCGCGACAGGCAGGTAATGGGATCGTCGAGCGGGGCGTTACCCTGCGGGTCGACGGCCTGTACGCCGGTCGGCGTCAATGCCTGGACGGGGACAGTGGGTGCCTCGCTGGGTTCGGCCGAGGCCTTCTGCTCGAGCACCTCGGCCTTCTGCTCGGCGACTTCGGCCATTCGGGTATCGCTGGCGCGGGTGGGGGCGATAGCCGTCCACATCAAAGCCGCGCTCAGGCTCAGAGTCAGCATCACGGAATAATGGCGCACGTGCATGTCGGGTTCTCGTCGAGGCGTAGCGCAATCCTACGTGGCCCGGTGGCCGACGGCCATCCGCACTGCCAACGCTCGTTGCCCTGAAGACCGCGCCCTCGCCGGTCCGCCGAGCTTATACCCTGCGGCCTACAGGCGAACGGCCCGGCGACCAAAGACTGACGAACGTGATGGCGGATCGGTCGTTTGTCTGAGCCGGGATAACCTCATCGACCTGATCTCTTTCGTTTCGATATCGCGTGGTGGCGTTTCGCTGCGGCGCGCGCGCAGGGCTGCGACCAATGTCTAGCTCCCTGTAAATTGCATTGCTCGAGTCGCTCTTATACAACTGTACAAGAAGATAATACGATCGAACACGAGGCGGACTTGGTGACTACAGTAGCGACCCCATCAGTCAAGGAAAGGCTGCTCGCTTCGGCGCAGCGGCTGTTTTCGCAAAGCGGCTACAACGCCGTTTCGATGCGTGCCATCGCCAAGGAAGCGGATGCCAACGTGGGCAGCCTGACCTATCACTTCGGCTCCAAGGCGAGCCTGCTGCGCGAGATCTACATGCGCCATACGGCGCCCATGAACCAGCGGCGCAGAGAGCTACTGGAGCAGGCGGTGCTGATCAAGGATGACGAGGAGCGGCTCAGGTTCGTGCTGCGGGCCTACATCCTTCCGGCGTTCTCCATGTCGGAAAACAGCGTCGGGGGCGGTGCCGAGTTCACGCGGATGCGCGCGGTGCTGTCGGCGGAAGGCAACAAGGACGCCAGCGCGATCATCGCCGACTCCTTCGATGAAACCAGCCATGCCTTCATGCGCGCCATTGCCGATTGCGTGCCCGGCGCCAGCAAGGAAGGCCTGCTGTGGTGCAGCCAGTTCCTGCTCGGTTCGCTGTACTACGCGCTGATCAACCCCGAGCGCATCACGCGCCTATCGGGCGGCGAAGTCGACGGCCACGACCGCGACACGGCCATCGACGAGTTGGTCAACGCCAGCTTCGCGAGTTTCCGAAACCTGTCGCCTCGGTGAGATCCCTGCCAGATAAACCAGACCGACCGAGTACAACAAACGCGAGCAATGCAATCGCGAGCGCGACAATCGAGAGGAGTACGTCATGAAATTCTGGAAATCCATCGCCATGCTTACGGCGGGTCTGATGCTGGCCAGCGGCGCCGCCAGTGCCGACGAGCGCCTTTCCATCGGCACCGGCGGCACCGGCGGGCTGTTCTACGTGATCGGCGCCGGGGTGGCGGACACCCTGAACAAGCACATGCAGGACACTACCGCCCGTGCGGAAGTGACCGGCGCTTCGATCGAGAACGTGCGTCGGGTCGCGGCCGGGCAGATGGCCCTGGGCTTCTCGTCCTCGTCCACGCTCTACGAAGCCGCCCACGGCGAGGGGCCGTTCGACGGCGACCCGCAAGCGGTCCAAGGGATCGCCTACCTGTACCCCGCGGTGCTGCAGCTCGCGACCACCGCCGATACCGGCATCGCGAACATCGCCGACCTGGCGGGCAAGCGCGTCAGCCTGGGGCCTCCCGGCAGCAACTCGGCGGTGCTCGCCAAGCGTATCCTCGAGGCATACGGCGTCTTCGATTCGATCGAGCCGCAGTTCCTGTCGTACACCGAAGGGGTCGGCGCGCTGATGGACGAGCAGATCGATGCCACGGCCGTGTTGGCCGGCGCCCCGACCGCGGCGCTGATCGACCTGAGCTCGCAGCGCGACATGCGTCTGTTGCCGATCGAGGCGAAGCAGGTTCAGTCGATGCTCGACCAGTACCCCTACTACCAGTTGTACGACATTCCCGCGGGTACCTACGACGACCAGGATCAGCCGGTTACCGCCATTAATGACCCCGCCGTCCTGTTTACCGCCAAGGATGTCGCCGAGGACACCATCTATCGCGTGACCAAGACGCTGTTCAGCCATCTCAACGAGCTGGGCGAGGTGCACCCGCAGGCCAAGAAGATTTCCCTGGAGACCGCCGAGAACACGCCGGTCGACCTGCACCCGGGCGCCAAGCGCTACTTCGAAGAAGCCCAGCAATGATCACGATGTGATCGAGGCGTAGCCATGCAACTCATCGACAAACTGTTGCTCGACGACGGCGCATCCCGGCGGGGGGAGCGAGTGGTGATTTCACTGCTGTTCTCCCTGCTGGCCGTGGCCGTCACGGCACTGGTCATCTATGGCGCCTATTACGGCGGCATCACCGCCCTGATCCTGCGCTCGCTGTTCTTCTCGGCGGTGGCGGCGGCCGGCCTGCTGTACGCCGGGCTACGCGCCAAGCCCATCGCCCTGAAGCTGCTCTGCTATGTCCTGGTGGTCATCGCGCTGATTCCGGGGCCCTATCTATGGCAGACCTACATGGACATCATCATGCGCGGCGCCATGTCCACCGCGCTGGATCGCTACCTGTTCGTCGGGCTGATGCTGGTGGTGATCATGCTGGTGCGCCTGTACGTGGGCTGGGCGCTGGTGGTACTGATCGTCGCCGCGCTGGGTTACGCCTATTTCGGTTACCTGATTCCCGGCAAGTACGGGCATGGCGGCTACGGCCTGTCCCGGCTGGCCTCGACGCTGTTGCTGTCGACCGAAGGCTTCTATGGCGTGCCCATGGGCGTGGCCGCCGAATACATCTTCCTGTTCGCGCTGTTCGGGGCGCTGCTGACCAAGATCGGTACCGGCGAGGTGTTCGTCGACATCGCACGCGGACTGACCGGGCGCGTGCAGGGCGGTCCGGGACTGTCGGCGGCGCTGTCGAGCACCCTGCTGGGATCGCTCAACGGCAGCGCCGTGGCCAACGTGGTCACCACCGGCACCTTCACCATCCCGTTGATGAAGCGGGTCGGCTACAGTCCGACACTGGCCGGCGCCATCGAGGCCGCCGCCTCGTCGGCGGGGCAGATCATGCCGCCGGTGATGGGCGCCGCGGCCTTCCTGATGGCCGAGATCATCGGCGTTCCCTACGGCACCATCGCGCTGGCGGCGCTGGTCCCGGCCTTGCTCTACGTGGCGGCGCTGATGACCGCCGTGTACCTGGAGGCCGGCCGGCTGAAGCTGGCGCGGGACACCACGGGCGGCCTGCGCTTTCTGGCCGACACGCTGCGCAAGCGCGGCTATCTGCTGCTGCCGCTGATCTGCCTGATCGCGCTGATGGTCATGGGCAAGTCGCCGACCCAGGCGGCGGTGCTGTCGATCGTCGTCGGCCTGTTGATCAGTCCCTGGCAGAAGCTGACCCGGATCGGCCCGGTCGATCTGGCCGAAGTGTGCAAGGACACCTTGCTGGCCACGCTGCCGATCGTCGCCGCCGTGGCGGCCGCGGGCACGGTCATCGGCGTGCTCAACCTCACCGGCATGGGGCTGATGGTCTCGGGGCTGATCGTCGAAGCGGGTGGCGAGAGCCTCTGGGCGGTGCTGCTGCTGACGGCCGTGGCGTCGTTCGTGCTGGGCATGGGGCTGCCGACCTCGGCGGCCTATCTACTGCTGGCCGTGCTGGTCGCTCCGGCGCTGACCCAGTTGGGCATGCAGCCGATCGCCGCGCACATGTTCATCTTCTACTTCGGGCTGGTGTCGGCGATAACCCCGCCCGTGGCGCTGGCCGCCTACGCAGCCGCGAGCATTGCCGGATCGCCGGCCAACGCGACCGCCGTGGAAGCCATGCGGTTGGGCTTCGTCAAGCTGCTGGTGCCTTTCCTGTTCGTCAACATGCCGGGGCTTCTGATGCTCGGCGAGCCGCTGGATATCGGCGTCGCCATCGTCCTGTCGTTCCCCGCGGTGATCGGCATCACCATCGCCTTTGCCGGCTGGCTGTCACGGCCTTTGGCCGTGGCGGAGCGGTTGTTGTTGCTCGCCGCTTCGGTCGCGGTGGCCTGGCCGGTGCCGGCCACGGATTTCGACCCGCTGATCCTGGCGATTCGGGGCGTGGGCCTGGCCGTGCTGGTCGTGATACTGGCGAGAATCCAACTCTCCCACCGGGCCGTAACGCCCTCACCGGCGCCGTCGCTGGGGGCCCGCGACGGTGCGCTCGACAAGACATCATTGGGGAAAGAGTCATGAACGTAGTCGTACAGGATATCGAACGGGCCGATCCCAGGATCATCCAGGGGCTCGCCGAATGCGGCGTCGCCACGGTGCATGAGGCCCAGGGGCGCAAGGGATTGCTGGCGGAGTATCTGCGTCCCATCTACTCGGGCGCGCAAGTGGCGGCTTCGGCGGTGACGATCTCCGCCGCGCCAGCGGACAACTGGATGGTTCACGTCGCCATCGAGCAGGTACGGCCGGGGGACATTCTGGTGCTGGCGCCGACCTCGCCATCGAGCGCCGGCTACTTCGGCGACCTGCTGGCGACCTCGATGCAGGCGCGCGGCGGCGTCGGGCTGATCATCGATGCCGGGGTTCGCGATATCCGCGATCTCACCGAGATGCGCTTTCCCGTTTGGTCGAAGGCGATCTTCGCCCAGGGCACGGTGAAAGAAACGCTGGGCTCGGTCAATGTACCGGTCGTCTGTGCCGGCGCGCTGGTCAGCCCCGGCGACGTCATTGTCGCCGACGACGACGGCGTCTGTGTCGTGCGTCGTGAAGAAGCGGCGGAGGTGCTGGAGAACGCCCGCGAGCGCCTGGCCCGCGAGGAAGAGATGCGTCAGCGACTTGCCGCCGGCGAATTGGGCCTGGATATCTACGCCATGCGCGAACGCTTGAAGGAGAGGGGGCTCAAGTATGTCTGACGGTATTGCCTGCCTATGGATGCGCGGCGGCACCTCGAAGGGCGGTTTCTTCCTGGCGAGCGATCTGCCCGCCGACAGCGACGCCCGCGATGCCTGCCTGTTGCGCATCATGGGCTCGCCCGATCCGCGCCAGATCGACGGCATGGGTGGCGCCGATCCGCTCACTTCGAAGGTCGCCGTGGTGGCGCCGTCCAACCGACCCGATGCGGACGTCGAGTACCTTTTTCTACAGGTCCATGTCGACCGGGCCCTCGTCTCCGACACCCAGAACTGCGGCAACATGCTTGCCGCCGTTGCTCCGTTCGCCATCGAACGAGGGCTGGTCGCGGTGCGGGGCGAAACGACCGACGTGCGCGTCTACATGAAGAATACCGGCCAGGTCGCGACCAGTCGGGTGCAGACGCCGGGCGGCAGGATTGCCTACGCCGGCGACACCGCGATCGACGGTGTGCCCGGCACGGCGAGCCCGATACTCATCACCTTCGAGGATACCGCCGGCTCCAGCTGCGGTGCCCTGCTGCCCACCGGCAATGCCCGGGACGAAATCGATGCCACGCCGGTCACCTGCATCGACAACGGCATGCCCAGCGTGCTGTTGCGCGCCGAGGATCTGGGCATCAGCGGGCGGGAGGATCGCGAAACACTCGATGCCGACGAGGCGCTGAAAGCGCGCCTGGAGGCGATCCGCCTCAAGGCCGGGCCGCTGATGAACCTGGGCGAGGTGCATGACTCGACCGTGCCCAAGATGGTCATCGTCAGTCCGCCCAACGAGACGGACGGCACGTTGTGCACGCGAACCTTCATTCCGCACCGTTGCCACGCCTCCATCGGCGTGCTGTGCGCGGTCTCGGTGGCCACGGCCTGCGCCATTCCGGGCTCGGTGGCCTACGACCTGGCCATCATGAGTGGCGATGACGCCAAGCCGCTGTACATCGAGCAGCCCAGCGGGCGCACCGAGATCGTGCTGACGCGGGACGCTGCCGGCCAGGTGGCGTCCGCGGCGGTGTTGCGCACGGCGCGCAAACTCTTTGATGGCGTGGTCTTTGCGCACTGATCGTTGGAGTCGTTATGGATACCGATTACCTGGCGTTTCACGCCAATCCCAAAAAGCCGGCTTTTCAGCCGCCGGCCGGGGCGGTGGACGCCCACTGTCATGTCTTCGGCCCCGCGTCGGAGTTCCCGTTTTCGCCCGCCCGCAAGTACACGCCCTGCGACGCCGGCAAGGACGAGCTATTCGCCCTGCGCGATCATCTCGGCTTCGCGCGCAACGTCATCGTCCAGGCCTCCTGCCATGGCACCGACAACCGGGCGCTGCTCGATGCGCTGGCCGCCGCCGGTGACCGGGCGCGCGGCGTGGCGGTGGTCGATCCGCGCATCGGCGCGGACGAGCTCGAGGCGATGCACGCCGCGGGGGTGAGGGCGGTGCGCTTCAACTTCGTCAAGCGCCTGGTCGACAACACCTCGTGGGATGACTGCCTACGCATCGTCGACAAGATCAAGCCGCTGGGCTGGCACGTGGTGGTGTACTTCGAGGCCGACGATCTCGAGGAGCTCAAGCCGCTGCTGCGGCGCCTGGAGACCCTCGTGGTCATCGATCACATGGGCCGACCCGATGTCGCCAAGGGCGTCGATCATCCCGATTTCCAGGCGTTCATGGCGCTGCTCGGCGAGCACGACAACATCTGGACCAAGGTCAGCTGCCCCGAGAGGCTGACTCGTCAGGGGCCGGATTACGCCGACGTGGTGCCCTTCGCGCGCGCACTCGTCGAGGCATTTCCCGGGCGCGTGCTGTGGGGCACGGACTGGCCGCATCCCAACATGAAGAGCCACATGCCCGACGACGGCGAATTGGTGGAAGTGATCCCGCGGATCGCCGTCACCGCCGAGCTCCAGCAGCGCTTGCTGGTCGACAACCCGATGCGCCTTTACTGGAACGAGGCGGGCTAGCGCCGCCTGGCGAGTCTGCCCGTCCCGCCATCGACAAGGGATTTCTCATGATCATCGATTGTCACGGCCACTACACCACCGCGCCCCAGAGCCTGGGCGACTATCGCGAACAGCAGCGTCGGGCGCTCGAGGCGGACCCGAATCATCGCTCCGTGAAAGGCCGGTTGGCCATATCCGACGACCAGATCCGCGAAAGCATCGAGAACAATCAGCTGAGGCTGCAGCGCGAGCGCGGCACCGACATGACGATTTTCTCGCCGCGCGCCAGCTGGATGGGCCACCATCTGGGCAACGAGAGCACCAGCCTCGCCTGGACGGAGCACTGCAACGACCTGATCAAGCGGGTGGTGGACCTGTTTCCCGAGAACTTTGCGCCGGTCTGCCAGTTGCCCCAGAGTCCGCTGGTGACACCCGAAGCGTGCGTCGCTGAGCTCGAGCGCACCGTCGGCCAGATGGGCTTCGTCGGCTGCAACCTCAACCCCGACCCGTCCGGCGGCTTCTGGAAGGACAAGCCGCTGCACGACCGGTTTTGGTATCCCATCTACGAAAAGATGGTCGAGCTGGACATACCGGCGATGATCCACGTCAGCGGCGCCTGTCACGAGGCCTTCCACACCACCAGTTCCTACTATCTCAGCGCCGACACCACGGCGTTCGTGCAACTGATGATGTCCGATCTGTTCAAGGACTTTCCCGAGCTGCGCTTCATCATTCCCCATGGCGGCGGCGCCGTGCCCTATCACTGGGGGCGCTTTCGCGGCATGGCCCAGGACCTGAAACTCGGCGATCTCGAACAGCGGGTGCTCGACAACATCTACTTCGATACCTGCGTCTACCACCAGGCGGGCATCGACCTGCTGCTCGAGGTGATTCCCGACAAGAACATCCTGTTCGCTTCGGAGATGATCGGCGCGGTGCGCGGTGTCGACCCCCAGACCGGCCATTACTTCGACGACACCAAGCGCTACATCGATGCCAACCGGGCCCTGGATGCGGGGCAGAAGCAAGCGATCTTCGAGGGCAACGCGCGACGCGTCTTCCCGCGGTTGGACCGCTACCTGTGACGATGGGCGAGGCGCCGGTTCGTTCCCGGCGCCTTGTTTCGTACACCCGCTCGGAGAATCCGGACCGGCGAACTGACTACATGACGCCGAAGGTCCTGAACGCCTCGACCGTGCTCATGCCTTCGAGGATCGCGTTCCTGACCCGATCCTCGGCGTCGCCCTTCTGCAGGGCCCGGGCAACGGTCTCCTTCTCGATGGCCTGCGGGATGACGACGACCCCGTCGACATCGCCGAAGAGAAGATCGCCCGGATCGACCCGGACCCCCTCGATCTCGATCGGCACCCGGTAGTCGATGACCTTGCCCCGCGGCCCCTGATCCTGGCCGTAACTGCCGTAGGAGAAGACCGGGAACGGGGTCGAGAGAATCTCTTGGGTGTCGCGGGAATAGCCGTTGAGCACCGCGCCGGCGGCGCCGAGTTGCAGGGCGCGCAACGTCATCAGCCCGCCCCACAGGGCGTAGCGGGGCGAGCTGCCGGAGGCGATATACACCTCGTCGGGACGCAGATCATCCAATGCCTCGAGCATCAGGCCGAACGGTTTCTCGCCCAGCGGGCTGGCGCCCGGTGATTCCTCGGGCGTCAGGTAGTCGCTTTCCAGCACCGGCATCGCCCGGCCGGCCAAGGGCTTGTCCGGATCCAGCGCGCGTAGCCGAGGCGGCAGGAACTGCTGGCGATAACCGAGGTTGTCGAGGATGTCGCCGATCAGGGACGACGTCAGTCGCTCCCGCATCTGCGCCAACAGCGTCGCGTCGTCATCGGGGATCATGGCCCGCTCCTTATGCGAGGGGATGGATGAAAAGGCGCGTCGACCGGGGTTCAGAACGTGCCCGGATAGCCGCCGCCGTCGAGCAGGATGTTCTGTCCCGTCAGATAGCCGGCTTGCTGGCTGCACAGGAAGGCGCAGACCTCGCCGAACTCCTCGGCCGAGCCGAAGCGCCGGGCGGGAATGCCCGCCAGGCGCTGCTCGCGAATCCGCGCCACGTCCTGCCCCGAGGCCTTCGAGGCTGCATCGAGCCCGCCGCGCAGGCGCTCGGTGTCGAAGGCGCCCGGCAGCAGGTTGTTGATGGTGACGTTGCGGCTCGCCAGTTGCGGCTGGCGGGCCAGGCCGGCAACGAACCCCGTCAGCCCGCTGCGCGCGCCGTTGGAGAGACCGAGTACGTCGATCGGCGCCTTGACCGCGCCCGAGGTGATGTTCACCACCCGGCCGAAGCCGCGCGCGGCCATGTCGTCCACCGTCGCCTTGATCAGCTCGATCGGGGTGAGCATGTTGGCCTCCACGGCCTGCAGCCAATCCTCCCGCGTCCAGTCGCGAAAATCTCCGGGGGGCGGACCGCCGTTGTTGGTGACGAGGATATCGATCTGCGGGCAGGCATCGAGAATGGCCGTGCGCACCGCCTCATCGCCGATGTCGCCGGCGACGGCGCGAACCTCGATGCCGGCGTTCGACTGTCGCAACGCGCGGGCCGTCGCGTCGAGCGCCTCGGCGCTGCGCGAATTGATCACCAGGTTGACGCCCTCCCGGGCCAGCGCCTTGGCGCATCCCTGGCCGAGGCCGCGGCTGGCGGCACCGATCACGGCCCAGCGGCCGTCGATTCCCAGATCCATGTGAAAGCTCCTTAATAGAATGTCGATGGCTGTGTCCGGGGCCGTGTCGTTCCCGGAAGGCGCAAGTGTTCAGCGGGCCGAATAGCCGCCATCCACCGGCAGGATGCTGCCGGTCACGAACTGAGCGTCGTTGGAGGCGAGGAACAGCGCCGGGCCGACCAGATCCTCCGGGGTGCCCCAACGGCCCAGCGGGGTACGCCCGATGAGTTCGGCCGAGCGCTCCACATTGGCGGTCAGCGCCGAGGTCAGCTCAGTGGCGATCCAGCCGGGCGCCAGGGCGTTGACGCGAATGCCGTCCTCGGCCCAGGCGATGGCCAGCGAGCGCGTCAGCTGGGCGACGCCGCCCTTGGAGGCGGAGTAGGCGGGCACGAAGCCGCTGCCGAAGAACGACAGCATCGAGGCGGTGTTGATGATGCAGCCGCGGGCAGCCTTGAGCGCCGGGTAGGCCGCCTGGCAGCAGCGCTGGGTGCCGTTGAGGTTGATGTCGACGACATCGGCGAAGCCCTGCGGGGAGAACTCCTCGCCACCGCGGCGAATGACTCCGGCGCAGTTGATCAGCACGTCGATCCGCGCGAAACCGGCGAAGAGCGCCTCAACCGCGCCTGGATCGCGGACGTCGAGCCGGTGCTTGCCGGCAACTCCCGCGAGGGACATCGCCTCGGGCGCTTCGATCCCGGTGACGTGCACCTCGGCGCCTTGGTCGGCGAACGCCTGGGCGATCGCGCGGCCGATTCCCGTGCTGCCGCCGACGATGATGACGGTTTTCATAGGATTGCTTCCTTGTACCGGCTCAGGTGGGATAGGTCCCGTGACGTGACTTGCCTATGCCCCACACGCTGGAGAAGAGAATGCCCGCCCAGACCAGCAGGGCCAGACAGCCCAGGGTGGCGGCGATGGGGCGATCGAAGAGCACCAGCAGATCGCCCTGGGCCTTGATCATCGAGCGCAGGAAGTTGCTCTCGATGATCGGGCCCAGAATCACGGCCAGGATCATGGGACCGATCGGGAAGTCGTTTTCCGCCATGAAGTAGGCCAGCACCCCCAGGCCGAGCATGATCCACACGTCCAGCATGCTGTTGTTGGTGGCGTAGGCCCCGACGATGCAGAACAGCAGGATGAGCGGGTAGAGCACCCCGGAGGGAATCGACAGGATGTGCCTAGCGCCGCGCACCGCCAGCAGGCCCAGCGGCAGCAGCAGGAGGTTGGCCAGCAGGAAGACGATGAAGATGGCGTCGACCAGCGCGGCATCGGTGGTGAAGACGTCGGGCCCCGGGGTGATGCCCTTCATCATCAGCACGCCGATGATGATCGCGGTGATCGTGTCGCCGGGAATGCCGAACACCAGCGCCGGTATGTAGGCCCCGGAGAGCGCCGCGTTGTTGGCCGCGCTGGCCGAGACCAGCCCCTCGGGATGCCCCGTGCCGAACTTCTCGGGGGTGCGCGACAGCTTGCGGGCGAGGGCGTAGCAGATCCACGAAGCGATGTCCGCGCCGGCCCCGGGCAACGCGCCGATCAGCGTCCCCAGGAAGCCGCTGCGCACGACCCCGCCCTTGTACTGCCACATGGCCTTGCCCACGCCGGCAAACGGCTTGCTGACCTTGGGTGGTCGGGGAATCGAGATCTTGCCGACTTCGGGAATTCGACGCATCAGCTCGGCGACCGCGAACAGCCCGATCAGCACCGGCAGGATCGAGATGCCGCCCAGCAGGTCGGTGATGCCGAAGGTGAAGCGGACCTGGCCCGACACCGAACTCATGCCGACCATCGAGATCAGCAGGCCCAGCAGCATCGAGATCGCCCCTTTCAGCGCATCGCCGCCGGAAACCAGCACCGCGCAGGACAGCCCCAACAGGGCCAGCCAGAAGTACTCGTCGCTGGTGAACTGGAGCGCGAATTCGGCGATCAGCGGCGAGAAGAAGGCCAGCATGATCACCCCGATCAATCCGCCGACCACCGAACAGAGGAGATTGATTCCCAATGCCTGGCCGACCTTGCCTTCGCGGCCCATCAGGTAGGCCTCGTCGGTGTAGGCGGCCGAGGCCGGGGTGCCCGGGATGCGCAGCAGCGCACCGGGAATGTCGCCCGCCACGATCGCCATCGCCGTGGCCGAGACGATGGCGCCGATCGCCGGCAGCGGCTCCATGAAGAAGGTCACCGGCACCAGCAGCGCGGTGGCCATCGTCGCCGTCAGCCCCGGAATGGCACCGATGAACAGCCCGAACAGGGAGGCGCCCAGGATCACCGCCAGTACGTCCCAGGCGAAGACCATCGACAGGGCTTGTTGTAGTTCCGCCATCAGTAGATCACCTTCTCCAGTATGCCCAGCGACAGCGGCACGTGGAGCAGCTCGGAAAACGTCAGCCACACCAGGGCGGTCGCTACCACTGCCACGGACGCGGCGAGGACCCAGCGGCCCGCGGTGAGCCAGCCGATCATCAGCGTCAGCATCGCCAGCGACACGACCGGAAAGCCCAGTACCGGGGTCAGCAAGACATAGCCGCCAACGGCGGCGATGACCACCGCGATGCAGGCCGTGACGCGCCGCGCCGAGAGCTCGCCCTGCCAGGTGATGAGGGCGCCTTGATACTGCCAGCCGCGCAGCGCCATGAGGGCGCCGAGCGCGATCAGCAGGCTGCCGATCAGGGTGGGAAAGGTTCCCGCGCCGTAGTGCTGGCGCGGGAGAGCGGAAAAGTCTCGCGAAGCCCAGATGACGACGACGCCCAACAGCGCCATCACCACGCCGAGCAAAAGATCATTGACGCGCATGACGGCTCCTGTCTCTCTCGGTGGCCGGGCCTACTCGGCAAGCCCCAGCTTGTCGATGATCTTGCCGTTCTGTTCGTCCTGGGTGGCCATGAAGTCGGCGAACTCCTCCGGGCCGCGCCACTTGGTGCCGAAGCCGCGCTTGTCCATGAACGACTGGAATTCCTCGGACTCCCACACTTTGTGGGTCGCCTCGGCCAGGGTCTCGACGATATCGCCGGGCAGGCCGTCCGGTCCCACCAGCCCGCGCCAGGTGCCGGCGGCCCAGGGCTGACCGGTCAGTTCCTTGGCGGTGGCCACGTCGGGGAAGGCCGCGAGGCGCTCGTCGGAGAATACCGCCAGGGTGTCGATGCGGCCGGCCTGGCGCATCGATTCGGCCTCCGGCAACGATGAGAAGACGATATCCACGCCGCCGGCGGCCAGTTCCTGGAAGGCCGGCGCGGCCCCCTCACTGGGCACCAGCGGAACGCTGGTGGGGTCGATGCCCTGCTGATCGAGGAAACCGGCGAACGCCAGATGGTAAGCCGCCCCCGGGCCGGAGCCGGAGACCGTGTACTGGCCGGGGTTCGCCTTGATGTCGGCCAGGGCCTTGTCCAGGGTATCCCACTCGGAGTCGGCACTGACGTTGAAGGCCGCCGAGTCGAAATTGATCATGGCGATGGGCGTCAGGTCCTCGTAGGAGATATCCGACGTGCCCATGTTGCGATAGGTGCTGATTTCCGCGGTAGCCAGCCCCAGCGTGTAGCCATCCGGCTTGGCCATGGCCATGGTGGTGTGACCGACGATGCCGCCACCGCCGGTGCGGTTGATCACGTTGATCGGCTGGCCGAGCTGTTCCTGCAGGCCGTTGGCCAACTGGCGCGCCACGGCATCGGTGCCGCCACCGGCGGACCAGGGCACGATCAACTGGATGGGTTTTTCCGGGTAGTCGGCATAAGCGACGCCGATCGACAGTCCCAGGGCGAGCAGGCCGGCGGAGAGGGTGAGCGGGGTTTTCTTGAAGGTCATCAGAGCGTCTCCTGGTTACTTGTTGTATTTCCCACGAAGGAAAGAGTGCCTGTACCGGACACTCAACGGATGAACTGGTCGACGTACTCCCTTCCCAGGCCGCACGCCTCGTAGTGCTTGCGGCACATGTCGATCTTGGTGAAGACGTCCTCGAAGCCCAGGTGCTCGCCCCAGGGGTCGACGTAATACATCACGCCGTTCACCTGGAAGAGGGTGATCATCTCTTCCACGTCGTCGTCCACGACCAGGGTGTGGGTTTCGCCGGGCGGCTCGTAGACATAGCTGCCCTCGGTGGCGACCCAGTCGTGCTCGAGGTAGCGCCACTTGCCCTTGAGCACCATGCCGTGGACGGGGTTGGGGTGGCGGTGGCGACTGAGGACCCCCGACTTGCGAACGCGCAGCAGATTGACCCAGTAGCCCTGTGAGACGTTGAGGCACAGCGGGCGGAAGTCGACGTTCTCCGCCTGTGGCACCCAGATCCGCTCATCGTCCGGCAATGCGTTGGGCACCACGATATCGGCGGAGGCCTCCGCCGGTTGCGGGTACTGATAGGGCATTCGCTTGCGTTGGTCGTCATTGACTGACATGCTTCCTCCGTCCACTATATGGACACACGATTCACAATATGGACAATTTGAAATCAAGGTAAGCGCGAACCCCCACTCCGTCAATTCATCCCGGAGGGCCTGGATATAGACATTCGTAGTGAAGCCCACGTGGACTCGAAAAGAAGCGAGCGATCGCGGCCCGCCCAGGTGCAGGGTGCGGCGGCCGTGACCAAGGGCCTGCGGCTCCTGCAGGTGATTCCCGAGCTGGGGCCGGAGGCGAGCGCCCGGGCCATCCAGCAGCGCCTGGAAATGCCCAGGCCGACCGTCTATCGGTTACTGAACACGCTGGAGCAGGAAGGCTTCATCGAGCGCAACCCGCTCGGTGGCGAGTACGTGCTGGGCCGCCAGATCCTGCGTCTGGCCCAGCAGTCGTTGACCCAGGGCAGCCTGCAGGCGCGTTTTCGGCCCACGCTGCAGGCAATCGGCAAGGCCACCGGCGAGACCGTCCATCTCGGGGTGCCCTACGGCTGCCACATGACGTTCATCGACAAGGTCGAATCCACCGACGCGGTACGCATGGCCTCCTACATCGGCATGCCGATCCCCATGCATTCCACTTCGGTGGGCAAGGCGTATCTCGCCGCGCTGGACGCTGCCGAATGCGAGCAATATCTGGAGAAACTGCGCCTGGAGCCAGTCACCGAGCGCACGCTGATCTCACTGGATGCGCTGCGCGACGAGCTTGCCTGCACCCGGGAGCGCGGCTACGCCATCGACGACGAGGAGAACGAGCCGGGCATCATCTGCTTCGGGCGTGCCATCCGCGCCGCCGACGGTACGCCCGCCGGCGGGATCAGCGTGAGCGTGCCGCGCTATCGGCTGCACGACGACGTCAGGCAAGGCGTCATCGACGCCCTGTTCCGGTTGATCGAGCGAGCGACTCTTACCCCACGCCGCTGATCAGCCCCACCACGCTGACCACAATCAGCACCGCCCCCAGCACGCGAAAGAACACCGAGGCATCGGCCGAAAGCATGTAGCGGTGAACGCGCTCGCCGAGCAGGTGGCCGACCAGCGCACAGGGCAGCAGCCATAGCTGGTGGATCAATTGCAGATCCACGCCGGCGATCACGAACGACACCATCTTGATCACCACCAGGATAAACCACAGCGCGAACAGCGTATCGCGCAGTTGATGCTTGGCCACATGGCTGGCGAACACCGAGACGATCAGCGGGGCGCCGATCAACGAGGTGCCGCTGACATAGCCGCCCAGGGCCAGCAACACGCAATCCAGGGTCTTGCTCTGGCTGCGAAACGGCTTGTTCAGCGCATAGCTCGCCCCGTAGACGATGACGATCACGAAGATCACCGTGGTCATGATATTGCCCGGCAGCGTCAACAGGCCTACCACGCCGATCAGCTTGGGCACGATCATGATCTTCAGTGCCTTGAACAGGTAGCGCCAGTCGATGTTGCTTTCAGGCGCTGTCGCCCCGCTGGTGGCGCGCAGCTGACGATGGCCACGCCAGGCGATCCAGCTCGAGAAAATGAGCAGGTGTATGGCGATGATCGGCAGGAATAGCAGCGGTTCGTCGACGACCAGCAACAGGAAGGGCAGGGCGAGTACCGCGCCACCGAACCCCAGGCTGGTGCGCACGAAACCGCTCCAGGCGAAGATCAAGCCGATCAGCGCATACTGGTACCACAACAGATCCGCCATACGTTCCCCTAATCAAGCGGCCAATGAATGAACGACGACTATAGCGTGAGCCGCGGCGCGATGAAGCCGAAAAACGCGCTGAGGCACGACGACGGTGCGTTGTTGCGGTGTTAGAGCGCTATGATAGCCGGCACATCCATTCATGGTTAAAGCACGGGATACGCGAGCATGAAGCAATACGCCGTGGTGGCTTACGACTACACCGACGATCAAGCGCTCGAGCGGCGCCTGGCCAATCGCGAAGCGCATCTGGAAGGCATCCGCCGACTCGCCGCCCAGGGGCACTTCCTCAGCGGCGGGGCGATTCTCGACGAGGCCGGCAAAATGGTCGGCTCCAATGCGCATTTCGCCTTCCCCGATCGCCAGGCGCTGGATGCCTGGCTGGAAACCGAGCCCTACATGGCCGGACGGGTCTGGGGTCGCCTCGATATCCGCGAAGTCCGGTTGTTCGACCCGCACGGCTGAGCGGCGACCGCTCATGAAAAGGCGGAGGGGAACGATACGAGCGAAGCGCGGGGGCTTCGCTCGCAGGTAGGCTTACAGGATCGATGTATCGGGCGAGGGAGTCTCCAGACCGATCAGCGGGGCCGCCTCGCCAGTGGCCAAGTCCTCGCCGCTACCCTCGGCGTTTTCGGCCTTGAAGCCGAAGCGCCAGACGTCGCCGGGGGCCAGCGAGTCATCGCGCGTCACCTGGTAGCCGTCGTCGGTTTCACTGACCCGGCCGTTCCAGAGCTTGTCCAGATCGTCCGACAACCCGAAGTGCAGCTCGGGGTTGCTGAGCGTGGCGTCCGACGTGTTCTCGACGAGAACCTCGGCCGTATAGCCGTCATGCCAAGCGCTGTGCACTTCGCTGTCGATGGCCAGTGCCGGCGCATCGACGTTGACACTTTCACCGCCGCCCTCGCTGTCCTCGGCGGGTGGCTCGGTGGCGGGCACCTGGTCGGGCGCGTCGGCGTTGACGCTTTCACCATTATCCTCGCTGTCCTCGGCGGGTGGCTCGGTGGTGGGCGCCTGGTCGGGCGCGTCGACGTTGACGCTTTCACCACCATCCTCGCTGTCCTCGAGGGGTGGCTCGGTGGCGGGCGCCTGGTCGGGCGTTTCGGTGTTCTCCCCGGTCTCGGTATCGCCCGAAGCGGAATCGCCGAGAATCGCTTCGGCGGAAGGCGCTTCGTAATTGCCACCGCTCGAGGTGTCGCCGCTGGCAATGTCGAGTTCAGTGCCATCGGCGAAGATGGCTTTCTCGATATCCACCAGCGTGTCTTTTTTGCCGCTGGTCTCGACGACGGCCCGGTCACCGTCGAAATCGATATCGTAGGCGGCGTATTCCTGGGAAAACAGCGCCGTATCGATGCCGCTGCCGCCATTGAGCAGGTCGTTGCCCCAGTCGTCGCTCGGCCCGCCCTGGAGGATGTCGCTGCCCTTGCCGCCGGTGAGCGTATCGCTGCCTAGCTGGCCGTTGAAGAAGACGCCGCTGTCGCTGCCTTGCAGTACATCGTCGCGACGCGAGCCCATCACGTAGTCGAAGGTGACCTGATTGGCCTCGTCATTGGTGACGGCCCCCCAACTGACTCCGCCCTTGTTGACCCACAGCGAGGTGGAGATGTTGTCGGCCCCGCGTACCGACTCCAAGACGTGCACGGCGTTGCCGTGATCGCGCCCGCCGTGGAAATTGATGTCTCGATCGGTGGAGCGGACCTCGGCCTCGTTGCCCACCGAGGAGCGCCAGGAAGCGAATAGCAGGCTGTGGCGCATGCCGCTGTCGGCCAGGTCGGTATAGCTGCCGTCGTAGCTCTCGCGCAATTCATATGCATAGCCGTTTCCGCCGCCGCCCTTGTTGAAGGCGCCATGCGCCTCGATGGCCTCGGCGTGGGTATCCAGCGTCTTGGCAAAATGAAAGGCCACCGAAGGCCCGTCAAGCACCTGAATGTCGCTGAGTTGGCTGGCCACCGTGCCTTCGAGCGAGACGGCGAGATAATCCTCGAGACCGGACAAAGTATTCTCGAAGACGTCGTTATTCGCATCGCCCAGCTCGAAGCCGACGCTGAAGCCCTCGAGGCTCACGTTTTCCAATGCGTCGATACGCTCGACATGGGTCTTGCCACCGTCGAAGTCGAAGTGCACGCCGCGGTCGAGGGTCACGGTATCGCCCTCGACATCGTCCACCTGCGCCATGCTGGTGCGTAGCGGCGCGTCCTGCTCGCGCCACGAGCTGTCGCCGATCGCCTCGAAGAACTGCGCGTCGTTGTCCTGCCACAGGCGCAGGGTATCGCCCGGCTCGAGGTCGTGACCGTCATCCAGACGGATTCGACGCTCGCCCTCGTCGACGCTCGAGGTCAGCGTACCGACGGTGTCGGCATGGCTGCCGTCCAGGCGAAGCGCAAACTTCTCGTCGCTGTTGTCCAGCGCCTCATCGGTGAAGGTCAGCGTGGTCTCGTCCGAACCGGCACCGATCAGGGAGATATCGGAGCGCGTGATGGTGATGGCTTCGTCGAACTTGTAGTCGCCCGCGCCGAAGACCAGCTTGGCGCCTGCCGGGGCGGCGTCGATCTGCGCTTCGAGCTGCCGGGCCGTAATGTCTTTATCGATAGTCAGGGTGCTGCTCATGCAATGTCTCCAATAAGCCTCAAACGCTTCTGGCAGATCCGTTGCTCCTGAAGCCATGCCAGGCCCCGCTATTGGTGGCAGCCCCGGTGAGACACTGCGTACCGGAATCCTTGTTGCCGAGGGTTGCCTTTCTATGTCGGGATCAAGCGAGGCGGGATGCTACCCAGCGAAGGAAATGCCAAGCAAGCGAGCGGCGGCTGCGTTCAGGCTGGGCATGGAAGCGAGGAGAGGCGGTGTCGGTGGATGGCGACATTCGGCAGGTTAGTAAATGCTTGTTTAAACTTTAGTTTTATTAACTTAAGTGAATTAAACAGAGCGATCGATCGCGAATGTCAGCCTTGGTTACTGGAAGATGCGTTTTGTAGATATGCGCTGGCGACGCATTGGCCGCCGGTCGGGGGCTCCGGCACTAGAAGGGATCTTCCTGCGGCATCGCCCAGCTTGCCGACCTCTAGACCAAGGTCTACGTTGAGCGCAGGCGCGGCCTGTCGCCGTGCTTTCACGCATCACAGCGCACCACAGGGAGGTGAGCATGGCCAGCAAGCTCGAGATTCACGCCCAGTCTCAGGCGTTGCCCGGTAGCGAGGCCGCCATGGACCCACCGGCAGAGATGATCCGCGCCGGCTACAAGGGCGCCGACAAACTCGCTGGAAAGGTCGCCCTGATCACCGGCGGCGACAGCGGCATCGGCCGCTCGGTGGCGATCCACTTCGCCCGCGAGGGGGCCGACGTGGCCGTCGTCTACTTGAGCGAAGCCGAGGACGCCGCCGAGACCAAGCGCCTGGTCGAGGCGGAAGGGCGCCGCTGCCATCTGATCGAGGGTGACCTTTCACAAGCCGACTTCTGTCGCCGCTGCGTCGACGAGACGCTGCGCACCCTGGGTGGCCTCAACGTCCTGGTCAACAATGCCGGCACGCAATGGGTCAGCGAGGATCTTACCGAACTGCCCGACGAGCAGTGGCGCCGGATGTTCGACGTCAACATGCACAGCCAGTTCTATCTGGCCAAGGCGGCGCTGCCGCATCTCGGCGAAGGCGATTCGATCATCAACAATGCCTCGATCAATGCCTACATCGGCCCCGAGATCCTCGTCGACTATTCGGCCACCAAGGGCGCCATCGTCAGCTTCACCCGCAGCCTGTCGAACCAGGTAGTGGGGCGGGGCATCCGCGTCAACGCCGTGGCGCCCGGCCCGGTGTGGACGCCGCTGCAACCCGCCACCCTGGGTGCTCACGACCCGCAAATGCTGGAAGGCTTCGGTCAGCAGACGCCGATGGGGCGCGCCGGCCAGCCCAGCGAACTCGGTCCGGTCTTCGTGTTCCTGGCGAGCCAGGACGCCTCGTTCATCAGCGGCCAGACGATCCACCCCAACGGTGGTACCGTGGTCAACGGCTAAGGCCGAGCCCCGCTCGACGACACAAGGCATGGTTCGATGACCCACAAGACTGCTCAAAAGCCCCGGCGCTGGCTCGATAGCGCCACCCATCACCACTGGCTGACCTGCGAAGGGCTCGCGCTGCTCGACTTCCACCGTCAGGCGCGCCTGGCGTCCGGCGGTTTCGCGGCGCTCGATGGCAACGGACGCATACCCGAGGGCGCCGAGGCCGATACCATGATCACCGGGCGCATGGCGCACAGTTACGCCCTGGCGGCGCTGCAGGGCGTGCCGGGGGCCGCGGCGCTGGCCGAGCACGCCATCCAGGCGCTTGCCGGCGTGCTGCGCGACGAGCGTCACGGCGGCTGGTTCGCGGCCGACCCCGCTACCACCGGCGATCACACCAAGCAGTGCTATATCCATCACTTCGTCGCCCTCGGCGCCGCCACCGCGACGCACGCCGGCATCCCCGGCGCGGCCACGCTGCTCGACGAGGCCGTCGGGGTGATCGATACCCGCTTCTGGTCGACCGACGAGCAGGCCTTCGTCGAGCGCTACAGCCAGGACTGGAGCGAACTGAGCGATTACCGCGGCGGCAACAGCAACATGCACGGCGTGGAGTTGTGCCTGGCGCTGGCCGATGTGCGCGACGAGCCGGTGTGGCTCGACCGCGCGCTGGCCATCGTCGAGCGGCTGATCCATCGTCACGCCGCCGCCCGCGATTACCGCATCCTCGAACACTTCCACGGCGACTGGACCGAACGCCCGGACTACAACGCCGACCGGCCCGACGACGGTTTCTACCCCTATGGCGCCACGCCGGGGCACGGCTTCGAGTGGTCGCGGTTGATGCTGCATCTGGAAGCGGCGCTGGAGTCCCGCGGCCGGGCGGCACCGCCCTGGCTGTTCGGCGACGCCGCCGCGCTGTTTGATGCCAGCCTGCGCGATGGCTGGGCGAGCGACGACGCCCCGGGTCTGGTCTATACCGTGGACTGGCAGGGCCGGCCCAATTCCCGCCGCCGGCGCCACTGGACCCACGCCGAGGCGCTGGCCGCCGCGGCCGCGTTTCTCCGGCGCACCAACGAGGCCCATTATGAGCGCTGGTACCGGCAACTCTGGGATTTCGTCGATGTCACCTTCATCGATCGCGCGCGGGGCGGCTGGCAGCAGGAGCTCGACGGCCAACTGGCCATCGACCCCGACGAGGGAGACGTCAAGCCGGATCTCTACCACGCCTACCAGGCCACGCTGCTGCCGCGGCTGCCCCTGGCGCCCAACCTGGCGCTGGCCGCCGAGGGGTTGTAGGGCGAGGCGAGCCCATTCGGAGAGATCGACTAAGGCCGCCACGCGCACTCGAGCGCGTGACGGCAGCGCTCGTCAGGATCGGCTATTCGTGCTGCAGAATATTGAGCAACTTTCCATAAGGATCGCGAACATAGAATCTCCGCACGCCCCAAGGCTCGCTTGCGGGCCCATATTCAATAGTCACACCCGCCTCTTTGAATCGTGCCAATGCGGCCTCGATGTCGTCGACTTCGATGGACAGATCGGGCACGGGCGTCCCCGAGCCGCCTTCGGACCCGAAACTCACCTGAAGCGTCATCTTTTCATCTGAACCGTAAGTCTGAAACCAGCCATGATCCATAAGCAGTTCAAGGCCCAATAGATCGCCGTAAAAGGCCTTCGCCTTGCTGAGGTCGGATGTCACGGCATTGGACATGATGCGTTTCACTTTCATGCTTTTAACCTGGCCTTTAATTGTCTCGTTATTCGAATCGTCATTATCGGATTAGCGAGCCATTCCAGTGATTCGCCTTCGACTCAAATCTGTTTTTGGATAACTCGAAACGCTATCCAGCCTAGATCAGCTTTTCTTGAGATGCTGACAATAACTGCCGCTGAGACAACGCTGCCGTCTGCCAATATCGTCTTGTCTCACTTAATGAGATGAAGTCGGAAATTTGTCTTGCTATGTTCTTCGGCACATCAACCAATAACGACAAAAGCCATGCCCGCGAAAGCCATGTCTGCGAAAGATAGCGCCCCCGCCCAGGGGCCGAGCACGTTGGCCCATGCCATGCAGATTCTGCAGATCACCGCACGCGGCGGATATCGCGGTGCGAGCGTCGACGACTATCTGGACGCCATGGATTTCAGCCGCCCCACGCTCTATCGCCTGCTGAAGGGGCTCAAGGCGCAAGGTTTCTTGCGTTCTGCGCCGATTCGTGGCCGTTACATGCTCGGTTACGAATTGCTGGTACTGGGCGCTCAGGCGGGCAACGGCGCGGGGCTGCGCGACTTGGCGCGGCCGAGACTGCTGGCCCTGGCCCAGCGCCTGGGAGACAGCTTCTATCTGTTCGCTCGCGATGGCGTCAATGCCGTTTGTCTGGAAGTGCAGAACGGCGCCTATCCCGTGGGCAGCTTCGTGCGGGCCACGGGCGGTCGCCTGCCGCTCGGCGTCGGGCAGGCCTCGATCGCCCTGCTCGCCTATCTGGGTGAGGCCGAGCGCCAGGAAATTCTCGTCAACAACGCTGAGCGCCTGCGTGACGAGTTCTCGCTGTCCATCGCCAGCATCGAGGCGGAGATCGATCACGTGCTCGCCCACGGCTTCGCCCGCGGCGTCGAGGGCTCCCAATTGCCCGAGTACACCGGCCTGGCGGTCCCCGTTCTCGACCACAGCGGCCACCCGCTGGGCGCCATGAGCTGCTCGATGCTCAAGTCGCGCATGACCGACACGCACCGCCAGGAGGTGCTGCAAGGCATGCGGGAAGAAGTCGGCGAGATGATCGATCAGGCCCATGGCCTGCTTTACCTGGATTGAACCCGATGCCACGCCTCACCCATCCCTCTCATCAACGCACCTGCGGCTGGAACGACTGGCTAGCGGAACGTAAACCGCATCCGCCGTTGCGCGGGGAGGCGGTGGCGGACGTCGTGGTGATCGGTGCCGGTTATACCGGTATCTCCGCGGCCATGACCTGGCAGCGGGAGCGCCCTCAAGACCGCATCAAGATTCTGGAAGCCGACGTGGTCGGTGAGGGCAGCCCCGGGCGCAACTCGGGGTTCATGCTCGAGGTGGCGCTCGCCAACGATGCGCGCCCGGAGGAACTGGCGCGCATGGCCAAACTGAACGCGCTCAGTCGCCAGACGATGGCCACTTTGCGAGAGCGGGTGGAGCGGCAGGGCATCGACTGCCAGCTTCGCCATAGCGGCACTTATCGCGCGGCGCGTAGCGATGTCGGCCGGCGCTCGCTGCGCCAGTACCGCAACTTCCTCGAGGCCGCCGGGCTCAGCTATCAGCCGCTGGATGGCGAGCAGCTCGAGGCGCGCATCGGCACTCGCTACTACCAGGAAGGCCTTTACTCGCCGGACTGCTACCTGGTCCAGCCGGCGGCGTTGATCACCGGGCTGGCCGATAGCCTGGACGAAGCAATCGAGCTTCACGAGCGGACCCCGGCCACGGGTATCGTCGCCGACGGCAAGGACTGGCGAATCACGACCCCCGAGGGCGAGGTGAGAGCCACCCGGGTGATCCTCGCCAACAACGCCTTCTCGCGTGCCCTCGGCGCCGACCGGGCGCGGCTGACCGCCATCTACACCTACGCCGCCGTCACGCCGCCACTGGCATCACCGCACCGCGAGCGCATCGCGGCCGAGACCTGGGGCCTGCTTCCGGCGCACCGGCTGGGCTGCACGCTACGCACTACCAGCGACGGGCGCCTGATGATTCGCTCGCGCTACAGCTACGAGCGCGAAGCGGACAACGCGCGCATCGAGGCAAAGCTGCGCGCGAGCCTCGAGGCGCGTTACCCCGAACTCGCACCGCTCCACTTCGACAAGATGTGGGGCGGCACCACCGGCTTCACCCATAACGGCGCGCCGCTATGGGGCGAGATCCAGCCGGGCTTGTACGTCTCCGCAGGCTGCAACGGCGGCGGGATCGTCAAGGGCACCTATCTTGGCGACGCCTTGGCCCGCCATGCCATGGGCCTGCCGGTGGAGGACATCGCGTCGCTATTCGGCACGGCCAGCTGGATGCCGCCCGATCCCGTGCGTCGCCTCGGCTTTTATCTGACCAGTGAAATAGAGCGTCGCAAGGCGCAAAGCGAGACCTGAACCCCTCGACCACAATAAAAAGTGAGACTGCAATGGATCCTCAAGATCATGTTGGGCTGATATCGATCATGCCGGCGGCGCTGGCCATCGTGCTGGCGTTTATGACGCGCAATACGGTGTTCTCGTTGGCCGTGGCGTGCTTCGCGGGCGTCATCGCCCTGGGCAACGGATTGATGGGCTTTCCGACCCTGCTCAAGGAAACCCTCGGGACCACCAGTTTTTCCTGGATACTGCTGCTGGAACTGTTCATCGGTACGGTGATCGCCTTCTTCCAGCGTACCGGTGCCATCCAGAACTTCACCGCCTGGGTCGAACGCCGCGCCCTGACACGCGTCCGCGTACAGCTGATCGCCTGGCTGATGGGCATGTTCGTGTTCTTCAGCGACTATTTCAGCCCGCTGTTCGTCGGCAGCACCATGCGCGGTTTGACCGACCGCTATCGCGTCTCCCGCGAGAAGCTCGCCTACATCGCCGACTCCACCTCGGCGCCGGTCAGCGTACTGGTGCCCATTACCGGATGGGCGGTGTTCATTTCCGGGCTGTTGATCGGCATGGGCCCCATCGAGAATGCCACGCAGGCGATGGGCGTCTTTCTCCATGCCATTCCATTCAATCTCTACGCCTGGCTTTCCGTGCTGGTCGTCGGCCTGGTGATCATCGGCGTGATTCCGCTTTTCGGGCCGATGCGCAAGGCGGAAAGGCGCGCCCAGGAGGAGGGCAAGGTACTGCGCGACGGCGCCGAGCCGCTGATCGGTGAAGAGCTGACCGAAATCCCCGCCTACGAAGGGGCGCGTACCAGCCTGCTGCTGAATTTCTTCGCACCGGTGCTGATCGTGATCGGCGTCGCCGTGGGCACGTTCATCGTCATGGGCTCGGCCAAGACCATGGAAGCCTTCTTGGCCGCCGCCGTGTTCCTGGGCATCGTCATGCGGCTGCAGGGCATCCCCTTCAACGACATCATGAAGACCTCTATTTCGGGCATGAAAGGGGTGATGCCCGCGATAATAATCCTGGCTCTGGCCTATTCGCTCAATCAGCTCTCCAAGGACATGGGCACGGCCAACTATATCGTCGAGGCCACCTCCGCTTGGCTCACACCCTCGCTGCTGCCGGCCATGACCTTCCTGATCGCCTCGCTGATCGCCTTTTCCACCGGCACCTCGTGGGGAACCTTCGCCATCATGATGCCCCTGGCGGTGCCCCTGGCCTTCAACTTCAGCGCTGACGCCATCACCCCGCTGGTCTACGTCACCGTCTCGGCAGTCGCCGGGGGCGGGGTGTTCGGCGATCACTGCTCACCTCTGTCGGATACCTCGGTGCTCGCATCGACCGGCGCAGCCTCCGATCACATCGACCATATCAAGACGCAGATTCCCTTCGCGCTCGCGGTGGCACTGCTGTCCCTCGCCGCCTATTTGCTAATCGGCATCACGCTGACGTAGCGGATCGAGCAGCTCGCTCAGGCCGTTATGATCGATCTCGTGCATCAGTTCGAGCAGCTGGCCGACCTCATCGCGCGGGAATCCCTCCCGCGCGAACCAGTTCAGGCACGGCCCGAGAGCACGGTCGGCAACCAAAGAGCGATCGAGGGCCAGAGGCAGATGAGCAAGGCCGCGATGCACATCAGGACGAAAAACGGCGCAGCCGCCAGCGCCACGCGGCCGATGCTTTCCCCCGTCAGCCCCTGCAGCACGAACAGATTGAAGCCGACCGGCGGCGTGATCTGTCCAAGCTCGACCATGATCACCAGAAAGACGCCGAACCACAGTGGGTCGTAACCGGCCTGGACGATAATCGGCAGCGTGATCGGCAGGCTCATCACCGTGATCGAGATTCCATCCAGAAACAATCCCAGCACCACGTAAAACAGGGCCATGGCCAGCAGCAGGGCCACCGGCGAGAACGCTTGGTCGGCAATCCAGCTAGCCAAATCGCGCGGTAGGTGGAGGTACCCCATGGCGGTGGATAGCAGGGCGGCCGCGATGAGCAGACTGCAGACCATCACCGAACTGATCAGCGCGCCGCGCAGGGCGTCGATGAACAGGCTCAGGGTCAGCTGGCGTTCCCACAGGAGTAGCACCAAGGTAGCGGCACAACCGACCGCGGCCGCCTCGGATGGCGTGGCGATCCCGCTGTAGATGGCACCGAGGACGATCACGATCAGTCCCAGTACCGGTGCCAGATTCAGCAGGGCGCGCCCGATGCCGGTCGCATCGCCATCGTCGCGGGGCGCCACGCTCGGGTCGATCAAGCTGCGCATGGCCACGTAGCCGATGTACAGCACGGCGATCAGCAGCCCGGGAAGTACTCCCGCCATGAACAGCTTGCTGATCGAGACCTCGGCCTGGACGCCGTAGACGATCATCACGATCGACGGCGGTATCAGCAGCCCCAGGCTGCCGGCGCCGGCCAGGGAGCCGATCGACAGGTTGCGGTCGTAGTGGCGATTGGCCAGCTCCTGGGTGGTGATCTTGCCGACAGTGGCAGTGGTGGCGGCGCTGGAGCCGCTAACGGCGGCGAACAGGGTGCAGCCCAGCACGTTGGTGTGCAGAATGCCGCCGGGCAGGTGCCGGGTGAGCGGCGTCAGGCCCCGGAACAACCGTTCGGAGATGTCGGAGCGAAAGATCAGCTCGCCCATCAGGATGAACAGTGGGATAGCCGAGAGCTCCCAACTGTTGGCGGCGCGGAACAGGATCTTGGAGAGGATCAGGCCGATCCGCTGGGCGTCGAAGTCGCCCAGCCCCCATAGCGAGAGCATGGCCACGATGACCAGGCCGGAAAACACCCAACTGCCCAAGGCCAGGACGCCGAGCAACAAGGCGATGACTCCGGCGCCAGTGAGTAGCATGTCCATTCATTGGCCTCCGGGCTTGAAGATCTGGCGCTGTGCCAGGATTTGCAGCGCACGCACGGCGAGCGTGAAGCAGAGCAGGTACAAGCCCAGTAGGACTGCGCACTGGGGGATCCACAGCGGGGTTCTGGCCATCGTCTCGCTGATGATGCCGCGTGCATAGCTGCGCTCCACGGCCAGCGTCCAGTATCGGGCCAGCCAGCCGAAGGCGAGCAGCGCAGACATACTGGCGAATAGCTCCAGCGGCCAGCGCCAGCCCTGGGGCAGACGCTCCAGGACGAGAGACACACGGATCAGCCCGCCCTTTACTAGGGCGTAGGGCATGCCGAGAAAGGTCATCGCCGCCACGCTGTAGCCGATGTACTCGTCGAGGATGAATGTGGAACGGCCGAACAGGCGCAGACCGATCTCGAACAGGATGTGCCCGAGCATATATACCACCAGCAGCATGGCGACACCGGCGCCCAGCGCCGCCAGGGCGCTGGACAGCCGGCTCAGTAGCGCGACGACGGGGTTGAGATTGCCGCCGGTTGCGGCGTCCCCGGGCGACTCTGAGGCCGCCATCACTCGCTCTCTTGGCTACGATACTGCTCGAGGATGCGATTGCCGCGATCCCCGGCCGTCTCGACCCAGTTCTCGACCACCGGCTTGGCCGCCTTCTCCAGGCCGGCCTGGAACTCGGCCGGGATGGGGTCATGGATGGCAACCTGATGGTCACGCAGCTGGGCGTAGTTCTGTTCCAGGCGCGCTTTCACCACTTCCCAGTTGTGGACGTCGGTTTCCTTGGCTGCCTGGAGGACCGCCTGCTGAGTGGCCTTGTCGAGATCCTCGAAGGCATCCTTGTTCATGTGCACCATGTTGAGTGGAACGGCGTAGTTGATGGCGCTGAAGTCATTGAGATGTTCCCAGAAGCTGCCGTTGGCGCCCGCCTCTGCCGAGGTCAGCACGGCCTCGACGCCACCGGTGGCAAGCTGGGGCACGACATCGGCCCAGGACAGCTTCACTGGCGAGGCGCCGGCGTTCATCAGCGTCTCCGTGCCGTTGCGATCGTAGCTGCGGATCTTGAGATCCTGGAGATCTTCCATGCTGGTCACCGCGTTCTTGGACCAGATACCGCTGGCCGGCCACGGCGAGGCGTACAGCAGAATCTGGTTGTTGTCCTCGAAGACCTTGGCGTATTCGGGCCGGGCGATGTCGTAGAGCCGATGCGCGGATTCGATATCGTCCGCCACGAAGGGCAATGAGGAAAGCAGGAAAATGGGGTCGATGCCGCCCAGAGTGCCGGATAGGCTATCGGCGATCTGTACGGCATTGTCGGCTACGGCGTAGAAGTGATCCGCCGAGCGGAAGCCCAGCGAGCCGCCCGTGTGCAGAGTGATGTCGACTTCGCCGTCGGTCAGTTCCTTGACCCGGTCGATGAACCAGGCATCGCCTTGGGCATGGATTGAACTGGCATTGTATTCGTTCGAGAAATCCATGCTGGAGGCCGAGTAGACGGGCGCGGCCAGTGTCACCAGGCCGAGCGTCAATAGGGAACGCTTCAGAACACGGCCGAGCGTAAGCAGGGGGCTGCCAAGCATGAGGGAATCCTTTTGATTGTAATGGTCGACCCAGAGCTTCATGCAACGCCCCCTGAGCGGCAGGCCCGTTGGCGACGTCAAGCGTTCCCTTCACGACATCGGCGGCCGAACGGGGCTTCGCCGCCGGGCTCGACGGGGCCGGCTTAACCGAGGAATGGATACGGATCGGTGTCGCGTAAACCTTTCGGCGTGACGTTGAGAGAACGATAGGTATGGGCACGGCCCGCATTATGGCGGGCTCCAATGAACAAGAACGGTTTCCGCCATGGTCTATACCACCGCCATTCTGCTCAGCCTGATCGGCTACTTCATCATCGGTCACCTGGCTGGGCGTCGCGTCAAGCATCTCGACGATTACCTGGTTGCAGGTCGGAATGCGCCGACCTTTCTCATCCTCGGTACGCTGGTGGCCAGCTACCTGAGCACCAGCGCCTTCCTCGGCGAGACCGGCTTCGCCTACAGCGGGTATCCCTTCGTCATGCTGATATTTGCCGCCATCAGTACCTCGGGCTGTCTGCTGGGCGCGCTGGCCTTCGGTCGCTACCTGCGGCGCAGCGGCGCCCTTACGGTGCCCGAGTTCTTCGGCAAGCGTTTCGCCTCTCGGCGCGTGCAGGTGGTTGCCGGCCTGACCACCGTGGTCGGGCTGGGTGCCTACTTGCTGGGCGTGATGCAGGGTGCGGGGATCATGTTCGAGGAGCTCACCGGGTTGCCGTACTGGGTGGGGCTGGTGCTGGTCTGGCTGACTTACACCGGCTTCATTCTGTATTCAGGGTCGCCCGGCGTGGTATTGACCGACACGGTGATGTTCGTCATTTTCTCGCTGGCCGCGCTGGGTGGTTCGCTCTACATCATCAACGACCTGGGCGGTTGGCACGGTGTCATCGAAGGGCTGCTGAGCCAGTCCGACAAGCCCGGCATCGCGCTATGGCACGGTGTCGTCGAAGGCGACGACGCGACCTTCTCCTCGCCCGCCGAGGCGTTGACCTGGGGGCTGACGCTGGGGCTGGTCTGGGCTGCGGTGCTCGCCGCCAGCCCCTGGCAGGCCAGCCGTTATCTGATGGCTCGCAATGAGCACGTGGTGATGCGCTCGGCGATGCTCACCGCCGTGGCGCTGGCGATCTTCTATGCCCTGATGATGATGACCGGCGCGGCCATCAACCTCTACGACCCCGGGCTCGATGCCGAGCACGCCATGGTCTGGTCGGCGCTCAACGTGCTGCCGACCTGGCTGGGTATCGTCATCCTGACCGGTGTCTTTGCGGCCGGGTTGTCGTCCTGCTCGACCTTCCTGTCGATCATCGGCTTCAGCCTTTCCAACGACATCCTGCCCGCCTCGCGTGACGAGAAAACCGCAATGCGCACAAGCCGGCTCGCGGTGCTGGCCGCCGGCCTGACCGCGCTGGTGCTGGCGCTGTTCCAGCCGCCGGCGGTGATGGCCGTGGTGTGGTTCGCGGCGACCCTGTTCGCCTCGTCCTGGGGGCCGGTGGCGCTGATGAGCATCTGGAGCCGTCGGATCACCGCCGCCGGCGCGGCCTGGGGCCTGATCGTCGGCTTCGTCGGCAACCTGCTGCTCTCGCTGGCCACCCAAGCCGAATGGATCGCGCTGCCCGTCTATCTGCACCCCGTCGTGATCAGTACCGCGGCGGCGGTAGTGGCCATCATGCTGGCCTCGCGCCTGACTACGGTCAGCCAGGCGGAGCGCGACTACCTGGCAAGCCTGCATCGGCGGGATGAAGACATCCAGGGTCGCTGGGAAAGCGGCACACGCCGGATCGCCATCTGCACCATGGTGACGGGGATTCTGGTGGGTGTCTTCCTGTGGTACCAATACGCGGAAACGCTCGCCGGGCTGGCGGACCGCTTCCACGTCGCCGATTCGGCCACGCTGGGCGCCTATGCACTGGCAGTTGGCTGTGGCGGCATGCTGTTCATCGCCGGTGCGGTGGGCTATCGGGTCGCCAGAACCCGCCGCGCCGGGGCGCCGCAAGGTGTGGCCACCGACACCTGACGCGGATGGCGCCACCGCTGGCTGCTGCCATCGCTGGGGGGCGCGTCGCCAACGGCGTGGCCCCCGAACCTTGGACGCGAGGTCCATGCGATGTCTCTTGAATTGCAGGATCACCGCCGTGGCCTGCTGCTGGCCGCGTTCGGCGTTCTGGTGTTGAGCTTCGACAGCCTGCTGGTCCGCCTGGCATCGAGCGACGGCTGGAACATCGTGTTCTGGCGGGGCAGCTTGATGGCGCTCTCCATGGGGCTTCTCTATTGCCGGAAATCGCGTCTTGCCACCTTGAAGGGCCACGAGGGCGCCGCCCTGCTGTCGGCGTTGCTGCTGGCCGCCATGTCCATACTGTTCGTCATGGCGGTCATGCATACACGGGTCGCCAACGTCGTGGTCATCCTAAGCACGGCGCCCTTGTTCGCGGCGTTGTTGACCCGCTTCTGCCTGCGCGAAACCGTCTCGGCGCGAACCTGGGTGGCGATCGCGTTCTCGACTCTGGGGTTACTGATCGTCTTCGCCGGCTCGATGGAAAGCGCAGGGATGCTGGGCAACGTCTACGCGCTGGGCGCCTCTGCGGCCGTGGGCGGCAATCTCACGCTGTTGCGACGTTTTCCCGCGATGGACAGGCTACCGTTGATCGTCGCCGGCGGCCTCGTCTCGGCGGTGATCGCACTGCCCATGGCGACCCCGCTGAAACTCGCCCCCGGCAGCTACGCCGTCCTCGCCGTCATGGGGCTGGTCCAGATGCCGCTGGCGACGGCGCTGATCAATAACGCGACGCGCTACCTGCCTTCCGCCGAAGTCGCGCTTTTCTACCTCGTCGAGGCGATACTCGGCACGCTATGGGTCTGGTGGGTACTCGGAGAACGCCCACCGGGCGCCACCGTCTACGGCGGTACGCTCACCCTGGTCACATTGGTCGCGAATGCCTGGCTGGGGCTGCGGGCGAGGGCGGCCGCCAGACCCGGGTGAGCGAGCGTCATTCGGCGTGCTGTTGCCGCAACGGCACGAGCAGGTCGCTCAGACCGTTGTGGTCGATCTCGTGCATCAGTTCGAGCAGCTGGCCTATCTCACCGCGCGGGAAACCCTCCCGCGCGAACCAGTTCAGGTACGGTCCGGGCAGGTCGGCGATCAACCGGCCCTCGTACTTGCCGAACGGCATTCTGCGGGTCACCAGCTTTTCCAGGTCCTCGGGTTTCACGCAATGGGCTCCTTGGTGAGTGACTTCTTGATGAATGGTGCCTCGGGCATCGCGGCGTTCAGGCGCCGCCTCCCGACGCCTTGACGAAGTCGACGAATGCCCGCAGCGGCGCGGGCATGAGACGGCGTCCCGGATAGTAGAGAAAGGGCCCCGAGAAGCGCTGCCACCAGGGCTCGAGGATGGGCTCGAGCTCGCCGCTGTCGAACCGCGGGCCCAGCCACGTCTCGAACAGACCGACGATGCCCAGGCCGGCGACCGCCGCCTCGATGGCCAGATCGCTCGCCCCGCCGGCCTCGACGATCATCTGGCCGTGGGGGTCGACCCGCACCACCTCACCGTCACGCTCGAATTCCCAGGGCGGCATCGCCCCGCTGGGGAAGCGATGACGCAGGCAGGCATGGTCGAGCAGCTCGCGGGGATGCGACGGCCGCCCGCGGCGCTCGAGATAGGCGGGCGAGGCGCCCACAGCGAAGCGCTGGGTGAGCGGCCCGATGGGGATCGCGATCATGTCCTGCTCCAGCCGCTCCTCGTAGCGAATGCCGGCATCGCAGCCCGCCGCGAGCACATCGACGAAGCTCTCCTCGGTGACCACTTCGAGGCGAATCTCGGGGTAGGCCGCCATAAAGGGCGGGACGATGGACGGCAATACCAGCCGCGCCACGCTCACCGGCACGTTGAGGCGCAGCAGGCCCGCCGGCTTGTCGCGAAACACGTTGATCACGTCCAGCGCGGCCTCCATCTCGGCGAACACCGGGCCGAGTCGCGCCAACAGGCCCTGGCCGGCCTCGGTCGGCACGACGCTGCGCGTCGTGCGGTTCAGCAGCCGGACGCCGAGTTGCGCTTCCAGGCGACGCACCGCTTCGCTCAGGCCCGAGGCGCTGACCCCGCTCGAGCGCGCCCCTTCGCGAAAGCCGCCGGCGCGCGCCACCGTCACGAAGGCGTTCAGATCACCCAGCTCGTTGTTCATTGTTCGCCATCCTGCACAACCTGTGCGGATTGTGTGGGATTATCGCGGGAAAGCCCAGCGCCTATGGTGGTCTTACCAACCACGAGAAGTCCAAGTGAGGGCAACACCATGAATCAGCATCAACCTGCCAGCTTCGCGCTGGGCGATCACCGCGTCGGCCGACTGGGCTATGGCGCCATGCAATTGGCCGGCCCCGGCGTCTTCGGTCCGCCCAGGGATCGCGAGGCCGCCTTGGCGGTATTGCGCGAGGCGGTGGCGAAGGGCGTCAACCACATCGACACCAGCGATTTCTACGGCCCGCATGTCACCAACCGGCTGATTCGCGAGGCGCTGGCGCCGTATCCCGCCGATCTTTGCCTGGTCACCAAGATCGGCGCGCGGCGCGATGAAAAGGGCGCCTGGCTGCCGGCCTTCTCGGCCGAGGAACTGACCCGGGCCGTCCACGACAACCTTCGCCATCTCGGCCTCGACGTGCTGGACGTGGTGAACCTGCGCCTGATGTTCGATACCCACGGCCCCGCCGAAGGCGCCATCGAGGAGCCGCTCACGGCGCTGGCGGAACTTCAGCGCCAGGGCCTGGTGCGCCACATCGGGCTCAGCAACGTCACGCCCCGCCAGGTCGCGGAAGGCCGTCGTCTGTGCGAGATCGTCTGCGTGCAGAATCACTACAACCTCGCGCATCGCGACGACGATGCCTTGATCGACGAGCTGGCGCGCGAGGGGATCGCCTACGTGCCGTTCTTCCCGCTGGGCGGGTTCACCCCGCTGCAATCGTCGACGCTATCCGACGTCGCGCGGCGACTGGCGGCCACGCCGATGCAGGTGGCGCTCGCCTGGCTGTTGCGCCGGGCACCGAACATCCTGCTGATACCCGGCACCTCCTCGGTCGCGCATCTGCACGAGAATCTCGCCGCGGCCGAGCTCGAGCTCCCCGAGGCGATGCTCGACGAACTTAACGGCATCGCCAGCGCGACGGATCGATGACGCCACGATCGGGCGGCCAGGCTCGGGCCGGGAAACGCTATTCGCGTTTGCGCGAATGGCTTACCCTTGGCATCCCTATGTCGGCATGAGAGCAATGATGGCTGGTTCCGTATCGCGTCGTCTCCCCTATCACGTCGCGGATACCATCAAGGGCTGGATCGTCGATCGCCAACTGATACCCGGCGATCGGCTGCCCAGCGAGGCCGAGCTGATGGCCTCGCTCAACGTCTCCAAGGGCACCATTCGCGAAAGCACCCGGGTGCTGGAGGCCCAGGGGCTGGTGCAGACGCGCACCGGCCCCGGCGGCGGCGTCTTCGTCTGCCAGATGAGCGAGGCGAAGGCCACCTCGCTGCTCAGCCATTACTTCTATTTCCAGGACATCTCGATCCGCGACATCTACCAGATCCGCCAGGCCCTTGAGCCCGAACTGGCGGCCTCGCTGGCCGGCAAGGTCGGAGCCGAGGATCTGGCGCGTCTGCGCGAGAGCTTGAACGGCTATTGCGACAAGGCGCCCGACCTGGAGGCGGAGCGCCAGCAGCACATCGATTCGCTGCACTTTCATGAAATGCTCGCGGAACTGGCCGGCGGCAATCCGCTGTTGTCGTTCATCATCCGCTTCACGGTGCAGGTGCTCTCCGATTTGACCGTCTACCGGCGACTCTACGAGCCCGGCGATCACCAGATCGGTCCGGTCGGCTGCCAGTACCACGCGCGCATCCTCGACGCCATCGAGCAGGGCGACGCCGAGCGGGCGCGGGAGCTGATGCGCGAGCACATGCGCTCGGCCCAGGCGGTGATGAACGACAACGAGGCCCAGGTCCGGCGCGGGTTCCTGGCCGGCTGAGAAGTCAGGCCCGGCGGTCGGGATCCAGGTCGCCGAGAAAGCGCATCAACACGCGGGTCGCCCGGTCGGCGTCCTCGGCGCTGATCGCCTCGTCGGGGTGATGGCTGAGACCGTCCCTGCAGCGCACGAACAGCATGCCGATGTCGGTCACGTCGTGCATCGCCAGGCCGTCGTGGCCGGCGCCGCTGAACAGCCGCTCGGCGGGTTCGCCGCAGTTCAGGCAGGCGCCCTCCAGGGCCTCGATCAGCCATTCGGCGCAGGCCACCGCCTCGGCCTGGTAGGTGGTTTCGCAGCTCAATTCCAGCTCGCCGTCCGCGGCGATCCGGCGACAGGCCGCCACGATCTCCTCGCGGCCCCGGGCGCGGACGTCGGGATCGGGCGAGCGCAGCTCCAGCGTGAAGTTCACTTCGGCGGGAATCACGTTGACGGCGTTGGGGCGCACCTCGAGCTTGCCGATCACGCCGACGAAATCGTCGGTGGCGTTGAGTACCCGGTCGGCCT
Source organism: Halomonas sp. HP20-15 (assembly GCF_033446685.1). Taxonomy (NCBI): domain Bacteria; kingdom Pseudomonadati; phylum Pseudomonadota; class Gammaproteobacteria; order Oceanospirillales; family Halomonadaceae; genus Halomonas; species Halomonas sp. HP20-15. Next base: position 178,966 of record NZ_JAWQLY010000008.1, read on the forward strand.
CCAGCACCATCCGGGCCGCCCCCACCAGGGCGTCGCGGCGGCCCGGCATGGGCGTGGTGCCGGCATGGCCGGCCTTGCCGGCGACACTCAGCCGGTGCCGCTCGATGCCGGTCAGCGCGCTCACCACGCCCACCGCCCGGTCGCGCTGCTCGAGTACCGGCCCCTGTTCGATGTGCACCTCGACGTAGCCGATCAGCGATTCGCGCCTGCGCGCCAGTTGCGGGATGCGCTCGGGCGCGCCGCCGAACCGCGAGAGCGCCTCGCCGAGGGAGACGCCGTCGGCGTCGCGCGCCTCCAGGCTGGCGGGATCGAAGCTCCCGGCCAGGGCGCGGCTGCCGATCAGGGTCGACTGGAAGCGGGTGCCTTCCTCGTCGCCGAAGGCCACCACCTCGACCCCGTAGGCAAGCTCGACGCCTTCGTCCTTCAGCGCCTGCAGGGCCTGCAGCGGCAGCGCCACGCCCAGCATGCCGTCGTACTTGCCGCCCTCGACCACGGTGTCCTGATGGGAACCGAGGATCAGCGTCCTCTCGCCGGCCAGGGCGCGTGCGTTGCGGCCCACCAGGTTGCCCGAGGCATCGAGTTCGGGAGTCAGCCCGGCCTGGCGCATCCAGTCGCCGATCAACGTCAGCACCTGGCGATGCTCCTCGGAGCAGAACAGCCGCGTGACGCCATCGCCGGGCAGCGAGTACTGGGCGGCCTCGTCCAGGCGCGCCATCAATTGCTGGCCCGGGTTCTCCGGGTGCGTGGAATCGTTCATGGTTCCTCCTGGCATCATTGGCGGGGGAGCGAGGCGAGGAATTCGGCGAAGTCCGGTGCGCGCACGCGTCCCGCGAGTGTGCGAAGCGCCTCGACGGGCCGCTCGTCCCAGTCCACCCGCAGGTCGATGGGCGCGGCGTCGAAGGATTCGATCCGCAGGGCGGCCGAGCGCGCGCCGCGTCTGTCACCACCGGCTCTGAGCGCGGCGTCCAGGGCGTCGATCAGGGTCTCGAGCAGCCGGGATTCGTAGCCGTCGCGGTAACGGGGCGCTGCGCTGCGCGCCCACGCGGCGTCGGGGTTCGTGCAGGTCAGGCTCAGGAAACGCTGCACCAGCGTCGCGACGACCTGGCCACCGGCCAGCATGTTGCCGGCCGCGGCGATCGTCGGGCGCAGCTCGGCGGCGACCTCGGGCAGATTGTCCCCGCCGCTATGCACTGCGGCCCGGCCGCCGGCATCCATCACCAGGCACTGGCGCCGCGCCGCGCCGCCGTCCCGCCTCGTCACCTGATCAAGGGCCTGGCGTACGGTGCGACCCTGGGACAGCGCGTGGCGGATGCCTTCCGGGTACCAGGGATTGGTCGCCAGTCCCTGGGTGGCGCAGGCGCCCAGGCCGCGCCAGGCATGATGCACGTAGCCGCCCACCGCCACGCCGCCGGTGGCGGTCAGCGCGGCGACCGTGCCGGTGGCCGGCTGCACGTGGATCAGCGACAGGGTCACGGCGGGCTCAGTAACCGACGTAGTGGCCGATCACCAGGCCGACCCAGGCGAGCATGTAGACCAGCACCATGAAGGGCAGGATGGCCTTCAGCCACTTCTCGTAGGAGACCCGGCCCAGCGCCAGCATGGCCAGGGTGCCGCCCGAGGTGGGCACGATCAGGTTGGTCAGGCCATCGCCGACCTGGAAGGCGGTGATCATCAGCTGGCGGCTCATGCCGACCAGGTCGGCCACCGGAATCAGGATCGGCATGGTGACCAGCGCCTGGCCCGAGCCCGAGGGCACGAAGAGGTTGATCGCGCCCTGCACCACGCTCGCCATGATCGCCGACAACGTACCGGGTATGCCCTGGATGAGGCCGCTGAGTGCATGCACGATGGTATCGATGATCTGGGCCTGGTCGAGCAGCACCTGGATGGACGCGGCCAGCCCGATCACCAGCGCGCCGGGGGTGACCTTGGAGGCGCCCTCCATCATCTGCCTGACGATCTCGTTGGCCGAGAGCCGGTTGACGATGCCGATCACGATGGCGATCAGCAGGAACATCCCGGCGATCTCGTTGATGTACCAGCCGCGCGTGAACACGCCCACCAGCATCGCCGCCAGGCCCAGCACGAACACCGCCAGGGTCAGCTTGTCGCGCTGGGAAAGCCGGTATTCGTGCAGCGCCTTGCTCATCATCTTGCTGTCGTCGGGCTCCTCGAAGTCCATCTTGACCACCCACTTGCAGATGTAGAGCGAGAGCAGCGCCAGCGACGAGATCACCATCAGGGTCCGCAGCCAGGCGCCGGAGAACGTCGGCAGGTCGGCGATGCCCTGGGCCACGCCGACGGTGTAGGGGTTGATCGGCGAGAGGGCGAAGCCGATCCCGATGCCGCCCACGGCCATGGTGGTGCCGACCAGGCTGGAACAGCCGATCGCGCCGGCGATCAGCACCGCGATCGGTACCAGGGCGATGTTGTTCTCGAAGCCCACGGCCACGCCGAAGAAACCGTAGATGAAGGTGCCGACGGTGATGATGAGGTTGCGCCGCTCGACCCCGACACGGTTGACCGCCACCCCGATGGCGTTCTCGAGCGCCCCGGTACGCTGCAGGATGTGAAACAGCCCGCCGGCGATGAACACGATGAACAGATACAGCGAGGCCTCGTTGAGACCGCGCGGCACGGCGACGAAGATATCGAAGGGCGAGATGGGGCCCACGTCGTTGAGGTATTCGAAGGAGCCGGACACCACCTGGGTGCGGCCATTCTCCTCGATCCGCTGATACTCGCCGGCGGGCACCACGAAGGTGAGTGCATAGGTGGCCAGCAGGATCATGAAGATCAGCACCATGGGGTCGGGGACCGTCCGGTACCACTTCTTCTTGCGCTGTGACAGCGCCTCTTGATGAGTACTCATGGCATTGTCCTTTTTGTGGTCTGCGTCTGGAGGCGGAAAGACGCTGCCGGCCAATTTATCATGATAAATTGGCCGCAAAAAGGATAGGCCGGCCTCGTTCACGATGCCAGTTCGCTGCGCGCGTGCAGAAAGCAGAAGTAAGGGACACGCGACCGGGACGGAACGCCCGGTTGCGCGCTTGATGCCTGCCTTGATGCGCTTCACGCCTCCCAGAAGCGCTTGCTGCCTTCGCGCCGGGCTTCAGTGAGCGTGATGCCGACGTCCGCGAGCAGATGAGGGTCGAGTTCGCGCAGTCGCTGGCGCGTGAGGTGGCGATGCCGATAGAGGCGTAACGTGGCGACGAGACGATGCAGCGGGGTGGAGGACATGGCGATACTCCTGTTGCTGGGCCTGCAAACAGGGTATGGTTTGCTCAATGATCGATACAGATTCAGATAAATAGTATTTTTGCGGTACAGAATCGGTTTTTGCCTGGCTGTATCGATTATATCGATCACTTCTGTACTGCTTTTGTTTTATTTGCGAGGACGCTGTCTTGAAACGCTATGAAGAGGTCGCGGCCACGCTGCGACGGAGCATCGAACAGGGCCAGTATGCCGTGGGTGCCCGATTGCCTTCGATCCGCAGCGTCTGCCGCGATTTCAAGGTGAGCGTTTCCACCGCCCAGGAGGCGTACCTCCGACTGGAGGACGCGCTTATGATCGAGGCCCGCCCCAAGTCCGGCTACTACGTGCTGCCCAGCCAGGTGCCGGCGGTGCTGCCGTCGATGACGCGCCCGGCACAGCGCCCGCTGGACGTGTCGCAGTGGGACCAGGTACTCGAGCTGGTCGGCATGCCGCGCGACACCGGCGTGCTGATGCTCGGCCGCGGCATTCCCGACCTGGAGAGCGCGACGCTCAAGCCGCTGTTGCGCCTGCTGGCCGGCCTGCATCGCCACGCCGAGGTGCACGAGCTCAACTACGACGCGCTGGCCGGCAGCCTCGAGCTGCGCCGCCAGATCGCGCGCCTGGCCACGGCCTCGGGATGCCTGCTGCACCCCGACGACGTGCTGATCACCACCGGCTGCCAGGAGGCGCTGTCGATCGCCATCCGCACGCTGACCGCGCCGGGCGATGTGGTCGCCGTCGACTCGCCGAGCTTCTACGGCACCATGCAGATCCTCAAGGCCAACGGCCTCAAGGCGCTGGAGATTCCCACCGATCCGCAGACCGGGATCAGCCTAGAGGCGCTGGAACTGGCCCTGGAGCAGTGGCCGATCCGCGCCATCCAGGTCACCCCGACCTGCAACAACCCGCTGGGCTATACCATGCCGGAGCCCCGCAAGCGTGCCCTGGTGGCGCTGGCCCAGCGCTTCGACGTGGCGATCATCGAGGACGACATCTACGGCGACCTGGCGTTTTCCACCCCGCGACCGAAGACCCTAAAGGCGTTCGACGACGACGGCCGCGTGCTGCTGTGCAGCGCCTTTTCCAAGACCTTGAGCCCGGGGCTGCGGGTCGGCTGGATCGCCCCCGGACGCTACCGCGACCAGGTGATGCACATGAAGTACGTCTCCACCGGGGCGTCGGCGACGTTGCCGCAGCTGGCGGTGGCCGAGTTCATCGTCAAGGGGCATTACGAGCGTCACCTGCGCGAGATGGTGCGCCAGTACCAGCGCCACCGCGACATCATGCTCGGCTGGGTCAAGCGTCACTTTCCCGCCGGGACCGGGGTCAGCTACCCCCAGGGCGGGTTCATCCTGTGGCTGGAGTTGCCGGCCGGCGTCGACTGCGTGCGCCTCAACGAGCGGTTGGCGGCCTCGCAGATCCGCATCGCGCCGGGCTCGCTGTTCTCCGCCTCGGGCAAGTACCGCCATTGCCTGCGCCTGAACTACGCCTCGCCCATGACCCCCACGGTGGCCGAGGCCATCCGGGTGGTCGGTGCCACGGTGACGGACATGGTGGGAGAAACCGCCGCGCTGCAGGCGCCGAGCCTGGCCGAACGGGGCGATTGAGCGTCGTCGTACGGCCCGGCGAGCCGACGGTGCCCTTATTCGGCTCGCCGGCTCAGCGCCGCCAGATAGGCGCGAATCCGCGCGGCGTTGGTGCCGACGTCGCTGCGTCCGACCCGCGAGGCCGAGCGCACGTCCACCCGCACCCCGTCCTCGACGTCGCGCAGGCGGATCGCCACGTCGTCCTTGAAGCCGAACCAGCGTGTGGTCGCGGTGGCCTCGAGGCTGTCGTCGCCGACGTCGACCAGTTCCCAGCCCTGTTGCCGGGCGGTCGCCTCGGCGGCATCCATCGCCTCGGCCAGCGGCAGGTTCAGGATGAGCGGCCGAATGTCCGGATAGGCCTCGCGCTGCTGGCTTGCGGTCGTCTCGCCGGGGTAGGCCAGGCCATTGGGCGCGGCTTCACGGGCGGGGGCCAGGGCGACGAAGGCCGGCGGATCCCGCATGTCGGTGGTGATGTCGTGGATCGCCGGCACCTGACGGGCGCGCTGCTGCATCTGCCAGGGCACGACCATCATCGCCGCCACCGTGGCGAGTACCAGGGCGCCGACCAGTGCCGGCCTGGGGCGCCGGCACAGGCTTGCCACCACCAGCGTCGCCAGCCCCAGGACCGCCGCGCCCAGCGCCAGATAGGCTCCCTGGCGCAACAGGCCGAAGGCCGCGCCCAGGTCCACCAGCTCCAGCCGATGGGCCGGCCCCGCACCGCCGAGCAATAGCGCCGCGGCGATCACCACCAGCACGCTCAGCCAGGCCAGCCGCCGCGGCCAGCGCCCGCCGCGCGGCCGGCTCTTGTATGAAGACGTAGCCATTTGCGTTTTCGCTCCCTGGGTCGCGTTGTCGGAGCATTCGATTATGCACGGTATTCGCCGCTCACCGGCAGATCGCCTGACTGCGGTTCGCGGTGGCCGCGCTCGACCAGCTTGCGCAGCGCCACGTAGAACACCGGGGTGAGGAACAGTCCGAACAGGGTCACGCCGAGCATGCCGGCGAATACCGCGGTGCCCAGCGCCTCGCGCACCTCGGCGCCGGCGCCGCTGGCCAGCACCAGCGGTACCACGGCGGCGGTAAAGGTGATTGAGGTCATGATGATCGGCCGCAGGCGCAGATGGCACGCTTCGAGCGCGGCCTCGACGATGCTCCGCCCCTGGAGTTCCAGCTCGCGGGCGAACTCGACGATCAGGATCGCGTTCTTGCACGCCAGGCCCATCAGCACCACCAGCCCGACCTGCACGAAGATGTTGTTGTCGCCATTGCCGAACCACACCCCGATCAGCGCAGAGAGCATGCACATCGGCACGATCAGGATCACCGCCAGCGGCAACGTCCAGCTCTCGTAGAGAGCGGCCAGCACCAGGAACACCAGCAACACCGACAGCGGGAACACCACCAGGGCGGCGCCGCCCTGGTTGGCCTGCTGGTAGCTCAGGTCGGTCCATTCGAAGTTCATGCCGCTCGGCAACACCGCCGGGGCGATCTGCTCGACCGCCGCCAGCGCCTGGTTGGACGACAGCACGCGCGGGTCGGCCTCGCCCATCAGATCGGCCGCGGGATAGCCGTTGTAGCGGATCACCGGATCGGGGCCGTAGGTCTCGCTGAGTTGGATCATGCTGCCGATCGGCACCATCTCGCCGAGGCTGTTGCGGGTGCGCAGGTTGCCGATGCTCTCGGCGTCCGTGCGGAACTCGGCGTCGGCCTGGGCGATCACCTGCCAGGTGCGTCCGAAGCGGTTGAAGTCATTGACGTAGGCCGAGCCCAGATAGACCTGCAGCGTCTCGAACAGGTCGGTGAGGGCCACGCCCTGGGCCTTGGCCTTGGCGCGATCCACCTCGGCATCGAGTTGCGGCACGTTGGCCTGGTAGGAGCTGATCGGATAGCCCATTCCCGGCGTCTGCGACAGCGCGCCCGCCAGGCTGTTGGCCGCTTCCTGCAGCGCGCCGTAACCGAGGCCGGCGCGGTCCTGCACGAACAGCGAGAAGCCCGAGCCGGTGCCCAGCCCCATGATCGCCGGCGGAGTGAAGGCGAAGCTGAACGCCTCCTGCAGGGCGGCGAACTTGCCGTTGAGCTCGGCATTGATCGCCTCGGCGCTACGCGTGCGCTCGGCGAACGGGTCCAGGCCGAAGAACACCGTGCCGGTATTCGGCGTATTGGTGAACTGCAGCGGATTGAGGCCCGGGAAGGCCACCGCTGAACTCACCCCTTCGGTCTCCAGCGCCAGCTCGGTCATGCGCCGGACGACCTCTTCGGTACGGTCCAGCGACGCGCCCTCGGGCAGCTTGGTGCCGCCGATCAGGTACATCTTGTCCTGGGTGGGGATGAAACCGCCGGGCACCGCCTGGAACATCACGCCGGTCGCCGCCAGCAACACCACGTAGACGGCGAACACCGCACCGCGGCGGCGCAAGCTGCGCGAGACCGCGCTCTGATAACGCGCCGAGCTGGCATTGAAGAAGCGGTTGAAAGGCCGGAACAGCCAGCCGAACAGTCGATCGATCAGGCGCGAGGCGATGTCCTTGGGTGCACCGTGCGGCTTCAACAGCATCGCCGCGAGCGCCGGCGAGAGCGTCAGCGAATTGAAGGCCGAGATCACCGTGGAGATCGCGATGGTCACCGCGAACTGGCGGTAGAACTGGCCGGTGACGCCTTCCAGGAAGGCCATCGGGATGAACACCGCACACAGCACCAGCGAGATGGCGACGATCGGCCCGCTGACCTCGCGCATGGCCTGGTGGGCGGCGGCGAGCGGCGCCAGGCCATCGGCGATATTCCGCTCGACGTTCTCGACCACCACGATGGCGTCGTCGACCACGATGCCGATCGCCAGCACTAGGCCGAACAGCGTCAGCGTGTTGATCGAGAAACCCAGCAGGTAGAGCACCGCGAAGGTGCCGACGATCGACACCGGCACCGCCAGCAGCGGAATCAGCGACGCGCGCCAGGTCTGCAGGAACAGCGTGACCACCAGCACCACCAGCAGCACCGCCTCGAGCAGCGTCTTGATGACCGACTTGATGGAATCGCGCACGAACACCGTGGGGTCGTAGACCACCCGGTACTCCACGCCCTCGGGGAAGCGCGTGGCCAGTTCGGCCAGCTTGTCGCGCACGCTGTCCGACAGCGCGATGGCGTTGGAGCCGGGCGCCTGGAAGATGCCGATCGCCACCGCCTGGTTGTTGTCGAGCAGCGAGCGCAGCGAATACTCGGCGGCGCCGAGCTCGATGCGCGCGACATCGTCGAGATAGGTGACCTGGCCGTCGCTGCCGGTCTTGACGATGATGTCGCCGAACTCCTCCTCGGTGGACAGGCGGCCCTGGGCGTTGATGGAGATCAGAAAGTCCGAATCCTGGGGCGTCGGCGGCGCGCCGAGCTGGCCGGCCGAGACCTGCACGTTCTGCTCGCGGATGGCGGCGAGGATATCGCCGGCGGTGAGCCCGCGCGCGGCGGCGCGATCGGGGTCTATCCATACCCGCATCGCGTAGTCGCCGGCGCCGAACAGCATCGCCTGGCCGACCCCGGGCAGGCGCGCCAGCTCATCGCGCACGTGCAACGCCGCGTAATTGCGCAGGTAGGTACTGTCGTAGCGTCCGTCCGGCGAGATCAACTGCGGTACCATGGTCAGGTCGGGCGACTGCTTGTCCGTGGTCACGCCCTGGCGACGCACGTCCTCGGGCAGCCGCGCCAGTGCCTGGGCGACCCGATTCTGCACCTGAACCTGGGCCTCGTCCGGATCGGTGCCGGGGCGAAACGTCAGGGTCATCGCCAGCACCCCGTCGGAGCCGGCCACCGACTTCATGTACATCAGGTTCTCGACGCCGGTGATCGACTCTTCCAGCGGCGTGGCCACGGTCTCGGCGATCACCTTGGGATTGGCGCCGGGGTAGACCGCACGGACCTGTACTGTCGGCGGCACGACCTCGGGGTACTCGCTGATCGGCAACAGCGGCAGCGCGATCAGGCCGGCGATGAAGATGACGATCGACAGCACCGCGGCGAAGATCGGCCGATCGATAAAAAGCTTCGCGAAGTCCATGCAGGTTACTCCATCATCGGGGCGAGGCAGGCGTCAGGGGCGTCGGTCAATGAGCCGCCGAGAGATCCATCGCGGGCTTCGAATCGCGCATGGCGACGCTTTGTGCGGTAACCGGCATGCCGGGGAAGAAGATCCGTTGCGCGCCGCGCACCACGACGCGATCGCCGTTTTCGAGCCCGGACTTCACCACCCGCAAGCCGCCGACCATGCGGCCGAGCTGGATATCCTTGCGTACCGCCAGCCCTTGCTTATCCACGACGTAGACGAACTTGCGATCCTGGTCGGTCAGTACCGCCTTGTCGTCGATCAATACCGCCCGGTCGTCGCTGCCGCCGCGCAGTTGCACGCGGGCGAACATGCCCGGGGCGAAGTGACCGTCGTGGTTGTCGAGCACGGCGCGCATCAGGATGGTGCCGGCCGCCGGATCCAGCTGATTGTCGACGAAGTCCACTTCTCCCTCGTAGGGGTAGCCGCTGTCCGAGGCCAGGCCGATCCGCACCGGCGTGCGCTCCTCGCGGGAACTGGGGCGCTCGCCGCTACGCGCCATCGCGTCGTAGCGCAAGTAGCTCTGCTCATCGGCATAGAAGTGCACGTGGACCTTATCCATCGACACGATGGTGGTCAGCGGCGAGGCCTCGGATACCAGGTTGCCGGCGGTGACCAGGGCGCGACCGGTGCGCCCGGCAATCGGCGCGCGCACCTCGGTGTAGGCCATGTTCAGGCTGGCGGTGGCGACGCCGGCCCGCGATGCCAGAACGTCGGCCGCCGCCTGGGCGCTCGCCGCGCGGCGCTGGTCGAGCTCCTCGCGGGAGATGGCGCGACTCTTGGCCAGGGTCTCGGCCCTGGCCGCCTGGGCGCGTGCGAGCTCGGCATTCGCCTCGGCGCGCTTGAGGTCGGCCTCGGCCCGGGACAACTCCGCCTGGTAGGGGCGCTGGTCGATGACGAACAGCACGTCACCCTTGTCGACGAGCTGGCCTTCGGTGTAGTTGATGCGCTCGATGTAGCCGCCGACGCGCGGACGCAAGTCGACGGTTTCAACCGCCTCGACGTGGCCGGTGTATTCGTCCCAGTAACGCACGTCCTGCACCAGCACCTCGGCCACGCTGACCTGGGGCGGCGGCGGGGCCTGCTGGGTGCTTTCCGCCTGGGTGTCGCAACCCGCGAGCAGGGCCAGCCCCAGCAGTGCGGGAATCGTCAGTGTCGCGCGCGAATGGCGCAACGAACGGAACATCTTGTGGACGTTCATGGGTGGGCCTCTGTAGCCAGTCGCTTGTCGGCACCAATGCCAGCCAGCTTGTAGCGGGAAATAGTCCTCGTGCCCCGTAGTCGTTGCGGGGCGGGGGAAATCGACATTCGGCGTTGGTGGAACGGAGAAGATAAACCGCTTAACCCGACTTGATTAGTCGGGTTTGGAGGGAAATACTGTTCCAGTGGCGGGATAGTCTCCGTGCCCCGTTGCCCCGCGGTATTCACTCAGGACTATGCACGGCAAGGACAACAATATGGTGCAGGATCTCAACGACGCCTTGATCTTCGCCAAGGTCGTGGAGCAGGGGAGTTTTATCGCCGCTTCGAGGTTTCTGGGCATACCCAAGACTACGGTGAGTCGCAAGATCCAGGGGCTGGAACAGCGCCTGGGCGCCCGCTTGTTGCATCGCACTACACGCCGGCTGAGCCTCACCGAGGCCGGCGGGGTCTACTACGAATATTGCAATCGCATTACCCAGGATTTGAGCGAGGCGGAAAGCGCCGTGCACCAGCTCGAAGGCAGCCCGCGCGGCTGGCTGCGGGTCACCGCGCCGTTCACCATGTGCACGGAATTCACCTCGACGCTGGTCCGCGATTTTCGCGAACTCTATCCCGAGGTCAGGATCGACCTGGTGCTGTCGAACGAACAGCTGGACCTGGTCGCCCATCAGATCGATGTGGCGCTGCGGGTCGGCAATCTGCCGGATTCCAGCCTGGTCGCTCGCCCGCTGGCCCGCTACCGCTCGTTCGTGTATGCCAGCGAGCGCTATATCGCCCGTCACGGAGAGCCGCGCACGCCCGCCGAGCTGGCGCAGCATCCGGTGCTGGCGAAGAGCACCGACCGGCGTAACCAGCGTTACTTCTGGCAATTGCAGAACGGCTCGCGCCAGGAAGAGATAGCGGTCGAGCCCATCGCCGTGGCCAACGACCCGTTCGTGCTGCGTCGCCTGCTGGTCGAGGGCCACGGGTTGATGCTGGCCAGCGAGATCGTGGCGTGCTGGGGCCCGGAGGAATACCAGCTGCATCGGGTGCTGGAAGGCTGGTCGGGACCGGAAACCGAGCTCAACGCGGTATTCCCCAGCGGCAAGCTCGTCTCGCCCAAGGTGCGCAGCTTCGTCGACATGGTCGCCGAGCGCATCCAGATCGATAGCGGCTTCAGCGCCAACCACTGGCAACTGCCGGCAATCGACGGCGCGGCGGATATCGCCACCACGGGCGTCAGCATGCTCGGCGTCGAGGAAATCGAAAAAGCCGAGAAGGCCGAACGAACCAGGATCATCGGCGAGACGGCTTGAACGCAATTACCGGAGCGTCGGCTACGTTGAGCAGCGGATTCAGATGCCAGCCGCGGCCCTGGCCAGCAGCGCCGCGATGAAGCAGCCGCAAGCGAGCGTCGAGGCGAGCGTTCGCAGGTGATTCCAGCGCGTCCAATCCCGCAGGTAACGCGTCCAGATGGCGGCTTCGTCACCGCCCTTCGCCTTGGCCCTGTCCAGTTCGTTGTTGAGAGGCACGTTGCAGAGCATCGTTACGCCGAACATGCCGACGACATAGACCAGCCCACCGGCAAGCGCGAACGCCGATCCCGGTTCGTTCCAGGCGAACAGGGCGAGGATCGCGAGCACGGCGCCTGCCAGCGTCGTAGCGAAGAACAGCGGCATGAACGGCGAGGCGAGGATCGTCGAGTTGATCGAGTTCATGGCGAGAATGCCGGCGCCCTGGTCGATGCGCCCGAGGGCCGTCATGACGAAAGTCGAGAAGGCGAAGTAGAGCCCGGCCATGAGCCCGCAACCCAGCGCGGAAAACCAGAGCAGGATGTCGTTGGCCGCGTACACCATGGTATTGCCTCCCTCATGCCGGGTTGCGAAAGCATGCGCCACATCATGGGCCTCTTCCAGCCGATTCGATGGGGGCATGCCGACTCCTGCTGATCGAACGGGCCGTGGCGATTTCGACAGCGGGTCAGGGTGGGTGAGCAATAATGTCCAAGCCGCCGGCATGCCGAGCGGCCTAGGCTGGGTAAGGGCAGTGTTCAGGGAGATTTGCATGGCGAAGCAGGCCAGCCAGTTTCGGTTCTTCAAGAGTCGGCACGTTCCCGAGCTTACCGTGCTGCAGGCGGCGATGAGCGATTTCCGCTACGACCCCCATGCCCATGACGAATACGCCTTCGGTGTCACCCTAGCCGGGCGGCAGGACTTCTTCAGCGGCGGACAGTTTCACCGCAGCCCGCCCGGCAACGTCATCCAGTTCAATCCCGGGGACGTGCACGACGGGCAGCCGGGCGGCGACAGTACGCTCGGCTACGTGATGACCTACGTATCGCCCGCTCAGCTCGAGGCGCTGTTTGCCGATGCGCTGGGGCGTGAGAGCGCCGGCGTTTTCAAAAGTCGCGACACCCTGATTCAGGACCCCGCGCTGCGCGATGCGATCCTGGAACTGGTCCGCCTGGTGACCCAACAGGTCGGCAGCCGCATCGATCAGGAACACGCCCTTCACCGGATCGCCACGCGGCTCGTGCAGCGCGACGGCAAGTTCCAGCCGGACGGTACCGTCACGCGCCCCGATGCATTGCTGAAACGCGCCAAGGACTACGTCCTCACCCACCTGGAGGAGGACATGTCGCTGGACGATCTCAGCCAGGCCGCCCACCTCTCGAAATACCATTTCCTGCGGCTGTTCCGGCAGCAGTTCGGCATGACGCCGCACCAGTACGTCATCAACAGCCGCATCAATGCCGCGCGCAATGCACTGGATGCCGGCGTGGTGCCCAGCGAGGTGGCGTTCCGATATGGCTTCGCCGATCTCAGCCACTTCAATCGCCGCTTCAAGCGCATCTACGGCATGACGCCGTATCAATACCAGCGCAGCGTCACCCCCTGACCGGACTCCTTCGGATCCCTCCGGCAGCCAAGCGCGGCGACACGTTGGGTTCCAACAGAAGCGACGGGTCAGGCGTCACGGGTGCCAACGAATATGATCGATGCCGGCATTTGCGTCTTGGGATGGATCGGTTCGCGTAGGGCGCGCACTCGAAACCCATTGTCTTTGAACAGGGCGATCCAGCTACTCAGCGTGCGGAAATACCAGGGCGCCGGTCTCGTGAACCCCGAACCCAGGCCGCACCACGAGCCCTGCCGCCAACCGTCTGCATACGGGGGTTCATGGATACTCGCCAAGGGGTGAAGCGTTTGCACGATAAGCGCCCCTTCTGGCGTCAACAATCCCGGTATCGCCGCGAACAGGTCACTGACGGATTTTTCCCCGAGTAGCGAAAAATTGCAGACGATTGTGTCCACAAGGCAATGGAATCGGCCTGCCGCAATATCCTCGTACGAGGCCAGATGAAAGGTTCCCCCACCCGCGTTGCTGGCCGCGTCGATTAGCCCTGGCACGGCGTCCATGCCAATGACACTTCGCCCTTTCGCCGCGAGTTCGCGAGCCAGCCATCCCTCGCCGCATCCCACATCCAATACGGAGCCGACCGAGTGCTCCATCACGGCCTCGACGATTGCCCGGTTGGTCACCAGCTTACGACTCTCGAGATCGCCCTCGCGGACTGCATTGGCCCAGGCCTGCCCATTTATGCGCCAAGTCTCGATGATGCGCTGCTCATTGGCTTCGCTCATTGCGCTGTACTGTCCTTTAAATTCACCGTCCTTTAAATTCCTGCTGGCCTTTGAATTTCCTGCCGGGCCAGTCCACTCAACCCAGTTCACTCAACCCAACCCACTCAACATAGTAGCGCCGCCGAAATCGCGTCATCACCGTCCACTCGCACTGGTTGAGCAATTATGTTCAAGCCGCCGGCAAGGCGACGGACCTAAGCTGGCCTGGTCAGCGTCAGCAGGGACGGCGCATGGCGAAGCAATCCAATCAATTTCGGGCCGAGATTCCACCATGTTAGCGATCGTCGCCTATGCCCTGGGCGTCATGTATACGCCCGGGCCAGTGAACCTGCTCGGCCTGAATGCCGGGCTCCATGGCCAGGCCAAATCCTCGCTGGGATTCTATTTCGGGGTCGGGACGGCCTTGCTCATCCTGTTCTTGCTGTTCGGCTGGGCCGGTGCCGCCTGGGTGAGGGGCGATATGCTCGCCGTGGTCGGCGCGCTGGGATGCGCCTACATCTTCTATCTCGCCATCAAGATCGCCCGGTCGAGCATCGACCTGGGCGCCGTGCGCCAGGCGCCGCGAGTGATGCGCTTTCGCGACGGCCTGATCATGCAACTGTGCAATCCCAAGGGCGTGGTGGCGACGCTGCCGATCGCCACGATCCAGTTTCCCGCCGTGGGCATCGACGGCGTCAGCCTGGTGCTCTGGTCACTCGGCCTGGCGGTGTTGGCGGTCGGCGCGCCCGGCAGTTATGCGCTGATCGGCGCCGTGCTCGGCAAGCGCGTCGAGAACCCGGCAATCCTCAAGAGCTTCAGCCTGGCAATGGCCGCACTGCTCGCGGCTGTCGCGCTGTCCATCGGCTACGAGCACGTCTGGTTGCCGCTGTCGTCGCGTCTAAGTTAATGACACATCAGAAGTAAACAGGCTGATCTTTAGGGGCTGGAGACCTTTTGTTCTGAATAATCCATCCCATTGCTGTAAAAGACCGCATCGGTTTTACTTGGAGAAAGCCACACGAGTTCACTGGCAGGTAGCACTATTCCGAATATGAAATCCCGGCCGATTGGCCGGGATTTCATTGCTATCTGGCAAGAACCAATACCCGGTCGAAGCGTCTACTCAAAACTCTTCCCACTCGAGTACGGCGGGCTGGGAATTAGCAGCCTTCCGAGGTGCAGGCTGCACAGTCTTAGAGGACAGTGCAGGCCGAGATTCGAGCTTGCCGACCTGTTGGTCGCCTCGCACCTCGACTTCTGCAAGCTGGAAGATAGCTACTGCCGACTCAAGTTGCGCAGCCTGTTCCTCTAGCGAGGAGGCAGCCGCCGCGGCCTCCTGTACTAGTGCCGCATTCTGCTGGGTCACTTCATCCATCTGCGAGACGGCTTGGTTGACTTGCTCGATACCGTCACTCTGCTCCTGCGAGGCAGCAGAGATTTCGTCCATGATATCGGCGACGCGCTTCACCGAAGCCATGATGTCATCCATTGTCTGCCCCGCGCCCTCAACCAGGGTCGCCCCCTGCTCGACTTGAGCTGCCGAGGTCTCGATCAGAGCGCGAATCTCCTTGGCAGCATCGGCGCTACGGCTTGCCAGGTTGCGGACCTCAGTCGCCACGACGGCAAAGCCTCGGCCTTGCTCACCAGCCCGGGCAGCCTCAACCGAGGCGTTGAGCGCCAGGATATTGGTCTGGAAAGCAATCGAGTCAATGACGCTAATGATGTCGGTAATCTTCCGCGAACTCTCAGAGATTCCGCGCATGGTGTCGATGACTTGATCAACCGCGTCACCGCCTCGCTCTGCAGTGCCGGAAGCCTCACTAGCCAGGGTGTTGCCCTGACGCGCATTGTCGGCATTCTGCTTAACGGTGGCTGTCAGTTGCTCCATGCTGGCGGCCGTTTCCTCGAGTGAAGCGGCCTGTTGCTCAGTACGAGACGAGAGGTCGGTATTACCGCTAGCGATTTCCCGGGTGCCGATGTGGATGGAGCCGCTACTATCCCGAACCAAGGCAACCGTTTGTGATATCCCCGTCTGCATGTGCTTCATGGCAGCAAACAATTGGCCAATCTCATTACGCCCCCGATCAGCGATTTTATGCGACAGATCGCCTTGGGCAATCCGTTCGAAATGAGTCACGGCTTCCTGCAATGGGCGAATGACGACACGCATCATACCGATACGAACCATGACGATACACAGGACAACCATTAACAAGGCCGCAAGGCCGACATAGCCAAAGGTTGTCATCGTCGCCCTGAAACCAGACAACAACTCCTGGCCTCTTGTGCTGGCAAAGTCGATGAAGGCTTGGTTGGCGTTGACATACGCTAGATTGAGTCTGTCCCCTTCGCGCTTGGCAGCATGGTAAGCACTCTCATCACCCTGCTCCAGCGCTTCTTTCTGCGGAAGAAGTCCCTGTGCCATGAGCTTAGAAAAGGCCGCCGCAACGTCATCCGCAAAGGGCTTGCCTTGCTCGGTTTTCGGAGCAGCCAAGAAGGCATCGAAACGCTGTTGCGCGGCTTTCAGCGTGCTATCCGCTTGCTCCAGGTGCGCTGTTGCCAGGGCCTTTTCTCCCTCATTTAACGCATTCAAGTGATTCAGGAAGTTCAGTTGCGTATCGGCGATATTTACTCGGGCGCGGTTAAGCGAATACAACTGCTGCACATTAATACGGTTCAGCTCATCTATCGAACTAGCCCCCAGAGAGCTAGATTGGTAGCCAAGCGCAGCGACAAGGAGGATCAGAAGCGTGAATAAGGCCAGAACAACTGTCAAACCCGTCTTGATGGTTAGATTTTTCAACACATTATGCATTTTCTACTCTCGCATAGGGACGACCAATAGGCCTCGAATGATTCCAGTTTTGGAAATAGCCGCACCTCAACAAGCGTCATCAAACGCAAGCTGTAAGTAAGGCCAATAAAGGTATCGGCGTTGATAGCGAGCTATTTAGAATACAAAACATACGTATTTTGTATGCGTTGATTCAGATCAAAGATTACTTAAGTTTGTACATAAAGTTTGAGCCTAGGCTCGCCTGCGTCTCGGGCGCTTTCAACAGTTCGATGAAGGCGCGCAGGGCGGAGGGCACGTGCCGGCGCCCCGAGTAGTACAGCATCAGCCCGGGATAGGGCGGGCTCCACGCTTCCAGTACCGCCACGAGCTGCCCCGACTCGAGCCGGTCGCGCGCCGTTTCTTCGGGAATGAAGGCGATACCCAGCCCGGCGCTGGCCGCCTCGACCATCAGGTCGCTGTCATCGAGCGTCAGCGCACCCGGCACGTCGACGGCGACTTCCTGGCCGTGGCGTGCAAACTCCCAGTGGTAGCGTTTGCCGCTCGGCAGGCGTTGGCGAATGCAGCGGTGCCGATGGAGATCGTCCGGGACGCGGGGCTCGCCGAACCGACGCAGATACGCTGGCGCGGCCACGGCGAGAAAGCGGAGCTGCTTGCTGATGCTCACGGCGATCATGTCCTGGGGCACCGCCTCGCCCAGCCGAACGCCGGCATCGAAACCCTGCTCGACGATATCGACGAGCCTCCCCTCGCTGACCAGATCGAGCTCCACATCGGGATAGCGCGCCAGGTAAGCCGGAATGACATGGGTCAGCAACAACCGAGCGGCGCCTTTACTGGTATTGATCCGCAATGAACCGCTGGGCTCGCCGCGCTCCTCGGCGAGCGAATCGAGCGTTACATCCAGCTCGCTCAGGGTCGGCGTGATGCGTGCGAGCAACTTGCTGCCGGTATCGGTGAGGGAAACGCTGCGCGTGGTGCGGTGCAGCAGCCGAACGCCGAGTTGCTCTTCCAGCTTGCGCATTCGGTGACTCAACGCCGAGCGCGATATGCCCATGAGATCGGCGGCCCTACGAAAGCTGCGCTCGCTTGCTACTACCGAGAAGGCTTCCAGATCCGCCAGGGTGGGTTTCGTCATTGGTGAATTCTCTGCACTAAATCATCCCATCGTAGCCTACTTCTCGTTTTCAATCGGGGCGGTCAGGATGACCTTGTCAACTGAAGTGAAGGAAAGGAGCATTCTCATGAGTAAGACATGGCTAATCACTGGCGCTTCCTCCGGCCTTGGCCGCCTGATGACGGAAAGCCTACTGGCACGCGGCGACCGCGTCGTCGCCACGCTGCGCCAGGAGCGCGCGCTCGAGAGCCTTCAGCAGGCCCACGGTGACCGCCTCGCGGTGATGAAGCTCGATCTCACCGATACCGCGGGCATCCGCGCCACCGTCGAGCGGGCCTTCGCCGACATGGGCCGGATCGATGTCGTGGTATCGAACGCCGGCTATGGCCTCTTTGGCGCCGCGGAAGAGCTGGGCGACGAACAGATCGAGCATCAGATCGCGACCAACCTCACCGGCTCGATCCAGCTCATTCGTGCCGTCGTGCCGCACCTGCGCGCGCAGGGCGGAGGACGGATCATGCAGGTCTCGTCCGAGGGCGGGCAGATCGCCTACCCGAATTTTTCCCTCTATCACGCGACCAAATGGGGTATCGAAGGCTTCGTCGAGTCAACGGCACAAGACGTGGCGCCGTTCGGCATCGACCTGATCCTGGTCGAGCCGGGTCCCACGGCCACCAACTTCGCCGCCGGGCTCGTTCACGCGAAACCGATGGCCGTGTATGACGACACGCCCGCCGGGGAGATAAGGCGCGCCATTGCAGAAGGCACTTTCGGCAAGCTGGCCGATGCCAATCGGACGGTCGAGGCGATGATCGCGACCGCCGATCGGCAGGATCCGCCTCGGCGGCTGACGCTCGGCAGCACTGCCTATGCGTCCATCACGCGTGCGCTGAGCGAGCGGCTTGGCGCGCTCGAGGCGCAGAAGGACGTGGCCTTCTCGGCGGATGCGGATTGATATCTGGTGAATAGGGCGCCGCGCGTGACCGACGCGGGGCGAGGGCAGGCAGCCCTGATTGACACCGTTCCAGGCTGGGGTACGCTAAGCGCAGCGCCGCAAGGCGTCCCCGTCCGCGGAAAGGGCTGCGCCCATTACCACCCTCGATTTCCACAATACGACTCCCAGCCTGACTGGCGGACACAGGCGCATGGAGGGAATCGTATGACCTCGCTCTACCCGCGTGACGCCACGTCACATGGACGCTTCAGCCTCGAACAGCAGCGCAAGCGCGCCAAGGAACTGCTCAAGGCGGCACGAGCCGACGACCCCGAGGCCCTGGCACGGATTGTTCGGCACATCCCGCCGCGCGAGGCGCCCTTGCAGCTCGCCGACGCCCAGTGCGTCATCGCCCGCGAGTGCGGCTTCCCCAGTTGGCCGAAACTCAAGGCGCATATCGAAACGCTCGATGCCTCGCGGCGGCTAGTGATCGAAAACGGCGACCGCGACAGGGCCACGCTGCACATTCGCTGCGGCTCGGATATCCAGCATAACCTGCGCGTTGCCGGCTTCGCAGGCGATTTCCTCGAGTTCTCCGATCCGTTCTGCATCGGCCCGCTGCGCGACCTGCCACCCGAAGAACTGATGCATCTGCGAGCGCGTTTCCTGGCGGAAGTGTCCGGCATGGCCGAGCGCGACGCCCTGGCCCGCCTGGGCAAGAGTTACGAAGCGCTGAACGACCTGGCGCGCTACGAGCGAATCGTGCTGTGGTTCGAACACGACAGCTACGACCAGTTGGTGCTGGCCTACTTGTTGTCTCGGCTGCATGCTAACCCGCCCGGTGCCAGGGTCGAACTGGTGGCGGCGGAGGCGATTCCCGGCGTGGCGCGCTTCATCGGCATCGGCCAGCTCGCCCCAGACCTGCTCGCCTGGCTCTGGCGGCAGCGCCGCCCGGTACAAGCATCATTGCTCGAACTGGGCGCAAAAGCCTGGAAGGCGCTCACCGCCGACACGCCCGAACCGTTGCAGGTGCTGGTCGCCACCGGCACGCCGGCGCTGCCGATGATGGGGCGGGCGCTGGCTCGCCACCTGCAGGAGCGGCCCGCGCCCGATACCGGCCTGGGCCTGACGGAACGGCTTACGCTCGAGATCGTGCGCGACCACGGCCCGTTGACGGTGGGCCAGGCGTTCTCGTGGCTCATGCGCGAGTACGAACCGCTGCCTTACCTGGGCGATCTGATGTTCTGGTGGCTGCTTCAGCCGCTGATCGCCACACCGCAGGCGCCGCTCGAGATCGGCGACACCCACAAGGAGTGGCCCCACCGCCAGCTCGCGTTGACGGCGCGGGGGAGGGGTTTGCTCGAAGGGCGGCGTAACTGACCGGCAGGCAGGCAATCGCGGCACGCCAGCAAGGGCACCGTCAGCTCGCTGACTCGTTCGGCGGCATGGCCGCCGGGTCCATCCACACCGTCTCCCAGACGTGACCGTCGAGGTCCATCATGGCGCGGCCGTACATGAAGCCAAGGTCCTGGGGCGGATTGACATCGGCCGTGCCGCCATTCGCCGCAGCGGCCTCGCACATGGCATCCACCGCCGCACGGTTCTCGCACGACAGGGCCAACATCACTTCGCTGGCGTCGGTAGGCGGAATGGGTCGGGTGGTAAAGGTGCGCCATTTGGCGTGGGTGAGTAGCATCACGTGGATCGCTTCG
Source organism: Halomonas sp. HP20-15 (assembly GCF_033446685.1). Classification (NCBI taxonomy): domain Bacteria; kingdom Pseudomonadati; phylum Pseudomonadota; class Gammaproteobacteria; order Oceanospirillales; family Halomonadaceae; genus Halomonas; species Halomonas sp. HP20-15. Next base: position 199,259 of record NZ_JAWQLY010000008.1, read on the forward strand.
CTCCACACCATGCAGGCCGCCGTTTCGTCGGTGAAGTGCGGATTGTTGGTAAAGCCGAGAACGTCGTAGAACGCCATCGCCCTGTCGAGGTCGGCGACGGGCAGGTTAACGAAGATCATGCGCGACATGGTGCGGCTCCATTGGGTGATATGACTGGGCAGTCGATTGTGCTTCCTTCTGCTAGTCGCTTGGGCCGCGGCGTTTTCGACAGGGCTGGCCGTTTTTCAACCCTTAGTGGCTGTGTGTTTTGTCCAATAGCAGCCAAAGAGATCGCTTCGCATGCAATCGCAGAAGTTAGCCGGCACTTGGCAAGTCTTGATAGCTGCACTGCCGGTGAGTCCCGGTCTGCAATAAAAACCCCTCCGGCGAGGGAGGGGTAAACGATCGAGCGAGTGAAGGAGCAGTCATTCTTCGTTGATGGCAATGTCGCGAGTCTCGCCGGCGCGCACTTCGTCCCAGGCCTGGTCGAGTGTGTAGTTCTGGTGAGCATTGATCGTATCGAGCACCTCGACGGCATCCTGCAGAGAATCACCGCCGGCTTTCAGGGCAACCACCAGCTTGGCCAGATCCTGCTTGCTGAAAGTATTGGCGATGTCATCGGCATGCTGGGTCAGTTGGATGCAGTTCATGGTTCAGTCCTCATGTAAGGTCATCATCCCCCGGGGAAATCCCGTTTTGGGGCGGCCATCTCCGATGGCGTTCTGGTGCCTTAGCTACTCATGCTGGGCCGGGTAAGTGCCCGATGCTGCAACAGCGATAGGGTCACAAGCGTTCGAGACCTTCGCTTCTGGCGCCTGGATCGAATCAAGGCATGGCGCTCAGGTGTAGCCGGGGTCAGGTCAGCGAGTCGGGGGTGGCGACACCCTGCCTGAACCGTGATTTCACTATGGGCCAGGGCAAGACGCTCCACAAAGCGCCATTAGCTGCATAAGTCGTTGTAGCAAAACTACATAAGGGTGGTTTGATCTCGGGCCAGGTAGCGAGACTACCGGATACGCTCTGTTTACCTCGTGCGCCGAATAGTCCGGCAATTCGGCTCATTTAGTGAGCCGAATTAATTCGTTAATCGGCTCATTGACCGAGCACTGACCCAGGCCGACCGGCAAGACAATCGGCTCTATGCCACGTCGCCCCGGTCAACTCGCAGGACACCTGCCAAAGCCGCTCGGCGATGGCCTGGTCCCGGGCCGTCAGCGACATATGGGCGCGCTTGGGTGCGCCGCGCGTCTCGGCGATACCGGCGGGGCCGAAGTAATCGCCGGGGCGAATGTCGCCGGCGGTCGCCGCATGGAGGGTGGGGCGTGCGCCCTCGGCGGCAGTCTGGCTGATGAAAGGCATCAATACCTTGAAGAGACTGCCGACCAGGGCGCGGCTCCTGATGCCGTGATCGAACAGCGCCGTGCGCGAGAGGCCGGGGTGAGCCGCCAGGCTGGTCAGCCCCCAGCCTTCATCGTCGCTGTGGCGTTGCAGGGCCTGGCTGAACAGCAGCATGGCCAGCTTGGACTGACGGTAGGCGCGCCAGGGGTCGTAGCGGCGCTCGCCCTGGAGGTCGTCGAAATGAATGTGCCCGCCGCGGTGCGCCAGGCTCGAGAGTTGCACGATACGTGGCGCAGGGGCCGACTCCAGCGAGGGCAGCAGCAGGCTGGTCAGCAGGAAATGCCCCAGGTAGTTGACGCCGAGCTGGCGCTCGAAGCCATCCTCAGTCAGTTCCCGCGTCGGCAACGCCATGATGCCGGCATTGTTGATCAGCAGATCCAGAGAGATTTCGTCGGCACGCAGCTTGGCGGCGAACTCGCGTACCGAGGCCAGGTCGTCCAAATCGAGCGGCTCGAAACGAACGTCGGCTCCCGGACTTTCACCGTGCAGCGCTTCGACCGCCGCGTGGCCTTTCTCGGGATTGCGCGCCGCCACGATGACGCGGTAGCCCTGATACAGCAGGCCCTTGGCGGTTTCGAGGCCCAGCCCGGCATTGGCGCCGGTGACGACTGCTAGTGGTGCTTTATCACTATTAACCATAGGACTCTGCTCTAGGTGCTTTTAGGAGCGGCTCGCTTGTAGTAAGAGGCTGCTCAACAAGTCCGCTTCGGCCAAGAGTGGACATTGAGTTATTTATAATAAGAAGGAAATGCAGGTGTAGTATGTTCAATTAAATTGTAGCTAGCTTTGAGATACAAGTTTCCCCTACTATTTTAAGAGGGGCGGTTTCTATCCCCTTCGCCCCATAATGCTAACAACGTCTCGATGAACAACTCCGCGGTACTCGACAAATTGTGATCGTTTCGCTGGATCAAGCCGATGGTGCGCTGTATTCGCGGCTCGGGTAAAGGGCGCGAGCAGAGCGTGTCATGCCCCGGCCCTGGCATGGTCATTCTCGGCAAAATGGCGACACCAAGACCGGACTCCACCAGTCCAAGCGATGTAGAAAGGTGCTGTACTTCATAGAAACCGTTGAGACGAATGCTCTCCGAGGACAGTACATTGTCCAGCAGCGTACGGTTGCCGCTATCACGACTAACGGTAATCATTCGAACCGCTTCTAGATCGGCCCAGGTGATCGTCTCCTTGGCAGCCAATGGATGATCGGAACGCAGCGCTAACACAAAGGGATCGCGCAATAGCGGGGTAAACGATACCTCCGGTAATTGCGGGCTGATCATATTGATTCCAAAGTCCGCCTCGCCATTGATCACTCGCTCCAGTCCTTCATTAGCACTGACATCGAGTATGCGTATGCGAATGCCCGGCCAGGCCTCGTTGAATCGACGAATAACGCTGGGCAGAAAGTAGAACGCCGCCGTGGGCAGGCAGGCGATGGTCAAGGTTCCCTTCTGATGGGTTGCGAGTTCGCGAATACCCAGTATCGACGATTCGTAGTCCTCGATCATCCTTCTTGCCCGAGGCAGAAAGTCAGTACCAATTGCCGTCAACCATGTGCGCCGTGTGGTGCGTTCGAGGAGCGTGACCTCAAGCGCTTCTTCAAGCTTCTGGATACGCCGCGATAGTGCAGGTTGCGATAGATGAAGGCGCTGCGCCGCCTCGTGAAAACTACCCAGCTCGGCGACTTGGACGAAGGACTGCAGATCGAGAAACTCTATACGATGCAACATAGACGATTCTTGCATTGAAACGATGTAATTAAACAGTTTAGCGCATTAATGCGAAAACGACATCAAGTCTTGCTTTTATTTGCATTTGAGGCATCAAAATGAGGGTGACATGCTCGTTTCACGAGTCCGTAAGAAAGTGAAACAGCAATGATCAATAGCATTCCCTGCATCATCATGCGCGGCGGCACGTCTAAAGGCCCATTCCTGCGCATGAGCGACCTGCCCGAATCGCCAGAGGCACGAGCGGAGACATTGCTCAGCCTGATGGGCGCGGGTCATGCGCTTCAGATCGACGGCATTGGTGGCAGCGACCCGCTCACCAGCAAAGTGGCTATTGTCGAACGCTCCGATCATCCCGAGGCCGATGTTGATTATCTCTTTGCCCAAGTCGACGGCCCCGGCCGTCGCGTCGACTTCAACCCCAATTGTGGCAATATGCTGTCGGCGGTCGGCCCCTATGCGATCGAGACTGGGCTGATCGAGCCTAGCGACGATATGACCGTAGTGCGGGTTCGCAATCTCAACACCCAGCGTCTCATTGAGTGTCACGTACCGACACCGGGCCGGCAGGTTCTCTATGAGGGCGATACTCGAATCAGCGGCGTGCCAGGCACTGCCGCTGGTATTCAGCTGAGCTTCCTCGATGTCGTGGGTACAAAGACCGGGGCGTTGCTGCCCACCGGACAGACGCAAGAAACTATTGATGGAGTCGCGGTGACATGCCTGGACGCTGCGACTCCCACGCTGCTGATTGCAGCCGAAGAATTCGGTCTGAATGGCAACGAAACACCCGCCGAACTCGACGCCAATGAACCCATGCTGGCCCGACTCGAGTTGATTCGCCGTGAAGCCGGACGACGCATGGGACTCGGTGATGTCAGCCAAGGCGTACTGCCCAAGCCGGTTCTGCTGTCAGCGGCCGACGACGTCGACGCCACGTTGCGCGCACGCTACTTCGTGCCACACCGCTGTCACAAGGCGCTTGCCGTCACGGGTGCCATCGCCTTGGCGACAGCGGTCAGCGTGCCGGGCACCGTTGCCCATCGCATCGCCCTCGCTTCCGGCCGTCTGACCGAAGACGAGCCGCTGAATCATGTTCGTCTCGAGCATCCCTCCGGATACATCGATCTTGACGTCGAACACCGAGGGCAAGATTCGCATGACGTCGCTCGCGTATCGCTGGTCCGTACGGCACGCAAGATCATGGCCGGCACGCTCTACTATTCCGGCACATCAACCAGCAATTCGCCGGTCGACGCAGTGAAGGCAAACGCCTGTTAGAAGCCTCAAATTCCAACGAAAAATCCACCCAATGAGCAACACAAAAACAAGGAGTCACGCCATGAGTCCCTTGAAAACCGAACAGACACTCACCGCCCGATTGAAGTACGCCGCGGGCCTAGGCCTGTTTTGTGCTGGACTGACCGCCTTGGCCATACCCGCCACGGCCGACGCCGCCGATACTAACGTGCCCGACGACATCAAATGGACCATTCCCTTTGGCGTGGGTGGCGGTACCGATGTCTGGGCACGCTTCTTTGCTCCCTGGTTCAGCGACTATCTACCCGGCGAGCCAACCATCATGATCGATAACGTGCCCGGGGGCGGCTCGATCAATGGCGCCAATCTTTTTGCGATGCGGGCGCATGCCGACGGTAGCCAGTGGCTGGGTACCTCGGCTTCGACCCAGTATCCGGCGATGCTCAGCGACCCGCGCGTGCGCTATGACTATGCCGACTGGAAACCGATCCTTGCCACGCCGACAGGTGGCGTCGTGTACGCTTCACCGAGCCTCGGTGAAGATGCCGACAGCGCCCTGCAGGCCCTGCTTAAAAAGCCGGTCAAACTAGCTGCACAATCGCCCACAGGCGTCGAACTGCCGGTTCTGATAGCCCTCGATATGCTGGGCGTCGACGTCAATCCGGTATTCGGGATGCGTAGCCGCGGCGAGGGTCGACTGGCATTCGAACGTGGTGAAGCGAACATCGATTTCCAGACCACCTCGGCCTACCTAAGCAACGTCCAGCCGCTGGTCGACGACGGCAAGGCCATTCCACTGTTCAGCCTGGGCGTGCTTAATGACGATGGCAAGATCGTTCGTGATCCGACCTTCCCCGATTTGCCAACGTTCAATGAGATTTACCAGAAGACCGAAAGCAAGGCACCGTCGGGTAACGCCTACGAGGCCTATCGCAAGTTCTTCGCCTCCGGCTACGCCCTGCAGAAACTGGTGATGGTGCCGGCCGATACCCCGGAGGCACTCACCGAGACCTACCGGCAGGCGGCCCGCGAATTCATCAAGACCGACAAGTTCAAGCAGGAATCGGCAGCTCAGCTCGGCCCCTATACGCCGATCGTCGGCAAGACGGTATCGGCCCATCTTGAGGACGCCATGGCGATCAAGGATGAGACGCGTCAGTGGCTGGTCACCTGGTTGGCGGACAAGTTCGACGTCCACTTGGCCACGCGCTGAACTTCCGGCCTCGTCGCATAGCGACGGGGCCGGCTCGATTCCGATACGACAACGCGAAGAAACCACGCCATGCTCGATATTCTTACCTCCAGTCTGGGACAGGTCTTCACCTTCTCCCATCTTCTCTACATGATGCTCGGGATCATCGTCGGCCTGGTGGTCGGCATCATCCCCGGTCTTGGCGGCATAGCCGGCATGTCGCTGCTGCTACCCTTCCTGTACGGCATGGAACCCTCGGTAGCGCTGGGAATGCTGATGGGCTTGGTGGCCGTCATTCCTACTGGCGACACCTTCGCCTCGGTGCTACTCGGCATTCCCGGCTCCAGCGCTTCACAGGCCACGGTGATCGACGGCTTCGCGTTAGCCAAGCGTGGCCAGGCGGCTCGTGCATTGTCCAGTGCCTTCCTATCGTCGATGATCGGCGGCTTGATCGGTGCCGTGGTACTGACCGGTTTCATTCTCATTGCCCGGCCGCTGGTGTTGTCCTTCTCGTCATCCGAGCTGTTCATGCTGACACTGCTGGGCCTGTCGATGGTTGCCGTGCTCTCGGGCCGTGACCTTTTTAAGGGATTAGCCGCATGCGGGCTGGGCTTGTTGGTCGGCGCCACGGGAATGGCACCGGCGACTGGCGAGTTTCGACTGAACTATGGTCTCGATTATCTCTACGATGGCTTGCCGCTGGTGGTAGTCGGCCTTGGTATCTTCGCATTGCCCGAGGTCATCGATCTGCTGACACAGCGAGGTACCATAGCCAGCGAGCCCTGCCGGCTCGGCGCGGGGTGGCGCCAAGGCTTTCGCGATGTACGTCGCGAAAAAGGTCTGGTGGCCCGTTGTGCTGGATTTGGCAGCCTGATCGGTACCATCCCGGGGCTAGCCGGTTCGGTAGTCGACTGGATGACCTATGGTCATGCGGTACAGAGCGCCAAGGATAAGAGTGAGTTTGGCCAAGGCGACATTCGTGGCGTGATCGCCCCGGAATCGGCCAACAACGCCTGCGCCTGTGGAGCGATGGTGCCGACACTTTTGTTTGGCGTACCGGGCTCCGGCAGTGCGGCGGTGTTCCTGGGTGGGCTTCTATTGCTCGGCCTGCAGCCGGGTATCGGCATGATCGAGACCCATCTCGACCTGACCTACACCATTATCTGGTCGCTGGCATTGGCCAACATTATCGGTGCAGGACTTTGCCTGGGGCTCGCTGGGCCGGTCGCCAGCCTTACCCGGGTACGCTTCACCATCCTCGCGCCACTGATCACCATTCTTATTCTGTTCGCCGCCTATCAGGCGACCCGTGCCACCGGCGACCTGGTCGCTCTGGCAGCCGTCGGCGCCATTGGCGTGCTATTCAAGAAGGCCAACTGGTCGCGTCCAGCGTTCTTGATCGGCTTCGTACTGGCTCCCGGTGCCGAAACCTATTTCTACCAGGCGCTACAGTTCCAGGGCAGTGCGGCCTTTGCCCGTCCCGGTGTGCTGATTATCGGCGCGCTGATCCTGGCGGCGCTGTTTATCCCGGCATTCAAGTCACTATGGCAGAAGCGTCGGCAGACTAAAGAAGCTGGAGGCACGGACGCTGATGCGACCGCCCCAGCCGGGCCGGCACGTGCCACGTTGGGCGGTGTGGATATATTGCTACTAGCAGGGTTGCTGGGTCTGGCCGCGTTCGCCTGGAGTGATGTCGCAGGTCTATCGCTATTGGGCAGCGTGTTTCCCAAACTGGCTATCGCCATCATGGCACTGGGCTGTTTTGCCGAAATCGCACGACACCTGATGCGCCGTCCACAATGGCAGCGCCAGGTGTGTCGTGAAGAACTTATCTGGTTGGCGGGCTTCTGCACGCTGATCGCGACCATCCTCGGCCTGGGTTTCATCAGCACTGCTGCGCTGTTTTGTCTGCTGTTTCTACTGGGTATCGCCCGGCTGAAGTTATGGACGGCAGCGGGGATGGCTGTTGGCGTGGTCGCCTTTCTTGTCGGCATGGCCCATTTCCTGACCCTCACCTATCCAAGCGGCGTTCTCGACCCTTGGCTGTTCAGCTAAGCCCCACCATAACCTTCCGCTACCCATTTTAAAGGGTAGCGGAAGGTTATGGTGTGAAGGCTCGTATAATGTGTAGGTAGTGGGAGGAATAACCAGGCCACATGACCCATTGCGTCAATGAGATATCAGAGACGGCCTGGTCCGGGCCGCCACTATCGGCCAGGAGCGGCCGATCAGTGAGAAATGATATAAGTAAAAGCTCAGCCTCGGCGTAGCTCTCGGCCGCAGCACTTACTTAGACCATGTTTTCATTCTCCGGACAATCTGCTGGCTCTGCAGAACACTCAGGTTATTCAACGAGCCGTACGCCACCAGCTCTCAGCCGCGCCATGTAGTCCCCACTTCGGTAGTCCCACTCATCTGGCATAGCCGTGCGCAGGCCAAGCGCTACATCTATATAGCGGGCTTCCGCGCGGGATATCCTTGCAACCTTCAGGAGCTGTCGAATAACGCTAGTAACGTGCTTTACAGACCCTCCCGACTCAAATAGCTGGACGCATATGTTGCGGATCACGGCACGTGGCACCAAGTGCTCTCTGTACTCGTCACCTTTCTCTGACCGAGCGATGTACGTATATTTATCGCTTATGAGCCACTCAAAAAGTCTTGTATCACCACCGCCGAACTCTTCCCACTGCTCAAACAGTATCCAGGCAACCCGAAAGAATACAAGCGAAGCAAGCTGCTCTTCAGTAAACTATCTCATCACTCCCCTTACGTCTAAAATCGTAATATCTAGTAATAAAGGTGGAGAGAGAGAAAAGGTCATCCAATTTCTTGAACCCTACCGCCAACCGCTTGGCCGGCTAGGTACCATAGCGGTTCGCTCAGCAGGCGATACAATCAGCATGAAAGTGGTTGTCCTTTTCTTACGTACGCAGGAACCAGAAACTTGGCGGAATAGGTAATCGGTAATGTCTGCACGCAGTTAAGAACATAGGAATCAAACCAGTCCTAACTGCACTAACATCACTTATGGTCGTGCAAGTTTCTATAGCTTTGTTTAATGTTTCCACCAATGCTTCATGTCCATTATGAGGCGATACATCGGTCACGCAAATGCCGTGATGCGTGTCACCACACCACATTAAATCATCGGACTCCTCATCTGGAAACCATGCTTGATGGGTACAGTTTGGTATCTTTTTATTTAGCCGTTCAGTGAATTCTTTTATCTCTCTCTCATCGGCCACGTACTGCATCCAAAAATAAATATAAGGATATAAAATACTGCCCACACATGCTTCATCAAGGTACGATTGATCCGCACTTTCCGGATGCGCTAGAAGATCAGCGTAGTCTCTCAGACATGTGGGATACTGAGAGTTAGTAATAAGTGCGAAAGTTGTTCGGTGAGAAATGGATTTTAGCCATGGAAGAAAGCGAGACTCTGACTGTGTTAACTGAGCAAGATACATAACTAACGCAATTTCAATCATGTGATCATCTCGAATCGGCGAACTGAGAGTTGGATTTGAATTGATCACCGAAACCAATATATCCAATGTGCGGTTAGTGCTCTCTGTCAAAGACTTCAAGAAATCTGGATCGGCATCTGGTAAATGTTTTGAAAATAGATCAGTCCAAATTCCGCGCGTAGCCAATCTTCCCAAAAGCTCAAACATCGCCAGATTAACATCAACTGACTCTCGTGATCGTACAGCTACAGAGAGTGCGTGCGGCGTCCCGCCATGGGCATATGCCGTTTTTTCTAAGTACATCTCCGATGCTGTGAGATACAGCTTTAAGAACTGATCCAAAATGAACATTAAGATATCATCTTGCTTAGCTGGCCTTTTCTTTGGCTCTCTCTTCCGAATTGAATTCCAGCAGAACAGCATGCCAAGCTCGGAAACCCTGTATGTGCTTTCTAAGTTATTTGCCTCAATTGCCCAAGATATCACTGCATGTAAGCAGATAAACGATTGGCGCAAGCGAAGAAGTTGATCTTTCTGAGAAGAGTGTTCTTCTAGTAGAAGGTTTCCGAGAAAGGCGCGCGTATACTCATAACAAACATTAGGCTCATTGACCATTGCCACTGCTTTTTGGAAGTTACGACGTGGTTCCTCATCTAACAGCTCACGGGCCAAGAGGCATCGCATCATGAGATCGGCTAGTCGATCTCCATTCCACTCTTCGTAGCTTATTTTGTCCGTTGTGTACCGGTCAGTGTATCCTGCCCAGTTCATAAGAGCTGTTTCCTCTAGCTCTCCTCCGCAGCACAGGCAGATTTTAACCGGAAGCTCGGCGTGCTCTCGTGCCACGTTGCTCCGCAGATAAACGTCTCTAATTTCATCCAATTCCGGGCGGACAGCCTGAACTCCCGTTGACCAGTCGCTACGAGAAATGTTTCCCGCCTTGATACAGAATAGGTATAGATATCTCTGCTTATCCTCGCCTTTTATTTTTCCAACAGCTGCTATGTCTACACCATTCTGCCTAGTCCCTATCATTGGCGTGTTCAGTACGCGCAGTCCAATTTCAGAGAGCAGGTTGGGCAAAACAGATTTATCTAGATCCCCACGTTCCTTAAGCGACGCGAGGTACTCTTTCAAAATAATCTTCATTGCGAAACCTTTTGCTCAATTCGAAATACTATAAGCATCTCGTTAAAACCCACGGGATCAACTACAGAAAGCCGTGGAAATTCGGTAGTATAAGAAAACTCTGACAATGGCGTGACGCTGGGTACTTTCTTGCCACCCTCCCCGTGTATTAGGGAAAAGCTTTTCTTTCCGTAAAGGAGAGTTTGGCGAGGGGCTAATTGGAAAAATACTGATCTCTCATGTGCTTGTTTCTGAATTTCTTTATTGCGCTCACGATCCTTAATCGCTGCGGCACGTCGTTGCTCAATAGTGGGACAAAATTCGACCAAGTGCTCCGTTGTTTTAAGACCTTCTAGGTAAGCATCATGCCTTTTTATAAGGCGCTTAATGCAGCCAGAGATGCGCTTTGATGGTTTTCTGTTTTGTTCATCAAGGAAGCTTCGAAGAGCACCACTGTAGCTAAGTAGTAGAGGGTCATATAACAATTCTTCGGCCTCTTCTCGCGCCAACTTCTTACCATTTTTTACGATACTCAAAAGAATGGACGCGGCGGTAACTTCATGAAGCCATAGAAAACCAACGCACTTCCGTGCCAAAAAAACCTGATCGTCTAAATCATCCGGCAACCTGGCCCTAGAAATTTCAACAATTTTGTTTTTCTTGCCGCCTTCTCCAACCATATCCGCAAGAAATTTGCATAAAGCAAACTGACCGCTAACAAGCCAACTCGAATAAAGTTGAGCTGCATTGTCAGAATCTCTCCATATCCACTGGCAAAAATTGTTAAGCTGACTCGGTTCGATTGAGTTTTCCAGCTTCGGAATTTGAGCGGCGAGGACATCTATGACTTTAGTCAGGTCCCACCCTCTGTCTTTCGCATGTAAAGCATGGTCCAACCAATGAAGGGTTGCCTGTGGATTTGAAACTCCTCCAGCGAGAGCCTCCAAAATCATATCGATACTCTCAGCCACAAAGCCCTTTGAATGATAAAAGAGAGCAGCTGATAACTGAACTAATTCGTCACCATCCTTTGCATTGACAATAGCTTCAAGGAACTCCTGTTGTCGGTATGGCTCCAACGAACCAAATTTCCCCCAGGTATTGAAAGCAGTTCCTATAGCGGAAGATCTTACGTCCTGATCTTTATCAATAGCGATGACTTTGCAACACTCGTCTATGATGCGCTTAGCAATAGCTTCACTGCCCACCTCAAGCATCCCAAGAGAACGTAGCCCCACCGCGACAACAGCATTATCTGAGTGCCCTAGCAACTCGAATGCAAGCTCTATGCTCCCAAGGGCTTGAACCGCAAAAACACAATGTGAAAGGCATAATTCATCGAGAGATATAGCCCCCTTGACGATCAGTTTAGCCCTTTCAGGATTGGCTTTGCACCATTTAACCAGCGAAATATTTGGCATGCCTGCTGCGCCGTCATATCCAGCTTTACTAACAAGCGTGTGGACCAACCTAAGCACGTCTCGAAACGAACAATCCAGTTCGGGGATCGCCTGGTTAAATAAATGTACAATCGACCAAAACTCGTTGTGATCAAGGCCCTCAACAACGGCCAGGTTATGATCTGAAACCAACGAAATTTCTCCTGAATTATGAAGCTCGCATAATACTGGGCCGTATTCCTGCCTACGAATACGACTCTCAAGCGAAAGAAGACAAGGAATCAAATCACCACGACGATCAGCGTATTCCAGTTGCTTGTGAATAGAGGATTTGGTTTTCACTGATTAATTACCTTAGAAGGCTACTGTTCGCGGGTAACACGGTGGCAAACTAATCATCCCGCCAGCTGCATAACACGAATCGACGTGCCCACTGGACCTGCCAACATGTCGACTTTGGGTCGTAAGCTGACTTTTAGTTGTCTCAAGCAAACCCGCACCCCCACACCATTTCCCCCATCACCTCATCTAATATGCCGTGCCCGCTCTTCACCAAGGTAAACCAGTGTTTAGCCCGAGTAACACCCGTGTAGACCAATTCTCTAGTCATGTTCGGGTTAGGAGCGTCGGGCAGCAGGGTGGCGTGGATAAATTCCGAGCTTGGAACTCGTGCACGGTCATGGTGAATACGGTTTCCACCGCATGAAGGCGGCGCGGCAGCGCCCGGGTATTGGACGCTGCCAAGCTGGAGTCCCGCTACTCGGTGCCGGACCAGCTCTGTTCCGATTCCACCTGGCCGCGCCGCTGCAACCAGCGCATCACGAGCCAGCACAGCGACGCCCAGGCCGCCCCGGCCGTCCAGCCGGCGAGTACGTCCGTCGGCCAATGTACGCCGAGATAGACTCGGCTCACGCCCACCAGCAGGGTGAGCAGTACCGCCAGTATCAGTAGGTAGGCCTTCAGCCGCAGTGCGGGCTGTACACGGATGAGCAGGGCGGCCAGGGTGAGGTAGGTCACGGCCGACATCATCGAGTGGCCGCTGGGAAAGCTCGCGGTGTAGACCATGGTTTCATGGGGCACGAGATCGGGCCGGGCGCGGTCATAGCCCATCTTCATCACGGTACTCAGCAGCATGCCGCCGGGCACCGCGATCGAGGCAAAGAGCGCCGCGTGATAGCGTCGGGCGAGCAGCAGGTAGCCCAGGGCGCTCAGCGAAATGAGTACCAGCACGGCGACACCCCCCAGCGCGGTGAAGTCCCGGCCTATTTCCTCGACCCACCCCGGGCCGAGCGGGTCGCTGTGATCGGCCGGGTTGCGCAGGGCGAGCAGCAGCCTCTCGTCGATGCTCTGGGTTTCCCCCTCCAGGACGGCATCGGCCAGCTCGACGAATCCCCAGATCCCGCCGGAAAGTACCGACACGCACAGCAGCACCGCCAATTCGTAGCGGCCGAGCCTGGCCAGCAGGGAAAGGCCCTGGCGTCCGGCATGTTTCATTTTTCCGTAGTGCTTCATTGCAACTCCCTTTGCTTTGAGAAACCACACGCTGCGTATTTTCAGCCAAGCCTATTGTGACTGGGCGACTTTAGACTCTCCAACCCACTCACCCGTACCACCTCCCTCGACACGGCCTCATCGAGCATGCCGCGCCCGGTTTCCACCAGCGTCAGCCAATGCCTGGCGCGCGTGATACCGGTGTAGACCAGTTCTCGCGTCAGGATGGGGTTGGGGGCGTCGGGCAGCAGCAGCGCGGTGTGGGTGAATTCCGAGCCCTGCGACTTGTGCACGGTCATGGCGAACACGGTTCCCACCGCCTGCAGGCGACTGGGCAGTACCCACTTGATGGGCTTGTCGGCATCCGCCGTGGGGAAGGCGACGCGCAGCACGCGCTTGCTCGGGTCTTGCGGGTGCGGCTGGGCGAGGGTGATGCCGATGTCGCCGTTCATCAGGCCCAGGCCGTAGTCGTTGCGGGTGACGAGCACCGGGCGGCCGAGATACCAGCCGCGTTCCAGCTCGGCGTCGCTGGCGTTGAGCAGTCCGTGGCGGCGTAGCGCCTGGCCGATGCGCAGGTTCAGGCCCTCCACGCCCCAAGGCCCCTTGCGCAGCGCGCACAGCAGTTGGAAGCGGTTATGCGCTTCGAGCACCGCCAGCGCCCAGCCATCGAATAGCTTTCTTTGTCGGTCGACCGAAGCCTCGACCAGGGCGCGCTGGTTCGGCCTCTGATGATGTAGCACGTCGAGGTAGTGGCGGTAGCCGGTGGGCGGGGCGAGCTCGCCGGTTTTGCCGTGGCGGCCCACGCCGCGATTGGCGAAGCCGGCCGGGTTGCCGTCCACCACCAGCCGCTCGAACGCCGGATCGTCGGCATCCGCCAGGGCGAGGCGGGCGATATCGGCGTAACCCGCCCGGAACACATCGCGGATGGCGTGCTGCTTGTCCCGGGACTGGTGATCGCCGATCAGCGGGGCGTTGACGGCCTGGGCGAGCTGGCCGATGCCGCTGGCCGCATCGAAGCGATGGCTGACGCGCAGCATGGCGATGGCCTGGTCGAGCGGCTGGCCATGCGTGTCCCGGTAATCGTCGGGAACCGGCGCGTCACAGACGCGCTCGAGCCATGCGCAGGTGGCCGGGGTGTAGTGGCCGCCTTCGGCGCGCTGGCACAAATCGCCAAGCACCGCGCCGGCTTCCACCGAGGCGAGCTGGTCTTTGTCGCCGAGCAGGATCAGCCGCGCCCGCGGCGGCAGGGCGCCGAGCACGGCGGCCATCATCTCGATATCGACCATCGAGGCCTCGTCGATCACCAGCACGTCGAGCGCCAGCGGATTGCTGGCGTGGTGGCGAAAGTGGCGGGTATCCGGCCGCGAGCCGAGCAGGCGGTGCAACGTCGTCACCTCGGTGGGAATCTGCCGCTTGAGCGACTCGGGGTCGTCGGTGACGCCGTCGAGGGTCAAGCCGCCGACCTGCCCGGCGATCGACTCGTTGAGCCGCGCGGCGGCCTTGCCGGTGGGCGCGGCCAGGCGAATGCGCAGCGCGCGCTCCGTGTGGACGAGCTGTTGCGACTGCAGCAGGGCGAGCAGCTTGACCACGGTGGTGGTCTTGCCGGTGCCGGGGCCGCCGGTGATCACCGCGAAGCGCGAGCGGGCGGCCAGCGCGCAGGCGATTTTCTGCCAGTCGGGGCCGGGTGTTGGGCCATTGCCGGGGAACAGCGCATCCAGAGCTTGGCGAAGCGGCGTGGCCGATTCATCACTGGCGGCTTCGCTCGCCGCGAGCCTGGCGTTGATCTGTTGGCGAATGTCCTGTTCGTACTGCCAGTAGCGGCGCAGGTAGAGCCGGACGCTACCGAGGCTTTCGAGCTTGACCAGCGGCGTGTTGCCGGAATGATCATCGAGGCCGTCGGCGACCAGCGGCGGGTGGTCGAGCGCGGCGCGCCAGCGCTCGAGCTCCAGCCCCTCCAGCACCTGGCTGGGTAGCGGCGGCGGGTCGCTCAGGTCGTCGCCCTCCGGCGGCAGCGACAGCGCCAGGTTGGGCGCGGCCAGCGTCTGGGCAAGATCCAGGCACACATGGCCACGGCCGAGCTGGTGGCTGGCCAGCGCGGCGGCCAGCAGCAGCAGGGGCGGGCCGTCGTTCACTTCGCGATGCAGGAACACCGCCAGCGCACGGTCCAGCGCGCGCAGCCAGCCGCGTTCCACCCAGCGGTCGAGCAGCGCGACGAGCGCATCGATATCGTCCAGGGCCGGATGCGGGGCCGTCGCCGAGCCATCGCTCGGGTCTTCGAAAAGGTCTTCGAACAGATCGGGCGTGGCGTCGTGCAGGGTGCTCTGTCTGCCTTTGCCAGGCGTGCGCTTGGTCATGCCGGCGTCTCCGTGTCGGTCGGCGCCCCGGCGGCGGCCGCGTGGCCCTGGAACAGCGCATCCATGGCCTCGATCAGCTCGCGGGGCGGGCGCTCGGCGTACACGCCGCGGCTCTCGGCCATGCCGCCCCGCAGGAAGATCGTCAACGAGCCGCCGATGTGGCGGTCGTAATCGTAATCCGGCAGGCGCGATTTGAGCAGCCGGTGCAGGGCGAGCAGGTAGAGCGCGAACTGCAGGTCGTAGCGCTTCTCGGCCACCGCCAGACGCATCGCCTCGTGGCTGTAGGCGGCATCGTCCGGTCCCAGGTGGTTGGACTTCCAGTCGGCGACGTAATAGCGCCCCTCGAACTCGAACACCAGATCGATGAAGCCCTTGAGCATGCCGTTGAGCGTGTCGGCGTCCAGCGGCGAGCGCGGGGTGGCGCCATGCGCACCGGAGAGTGTGTGAGCGCTTACGAGGGCGTCCAGGCGAGGGGTGTCGACCCGGCTGGCGGCGAACCAGAATTCCATCTCGACCTGGTAGGTGGCGAGCGAATCGAGCCTGAACGTCGCCGTGGCCCCGCCCGGCGCCGGCAACGGCAGCTCGGTGGTCAGCAGCGCGCCGAACCATTCGTGCAGGGTGGGCAGCCAGTGGGACCAGCCGCGCAGGTTCAGGCGCCGCGCCAGGGCGTCCTCCCGGGCGGCGGGATCGGCGGCCACCCGGGCGAAGCCCTGTTCGCCGGCCCATTCGAGAATCCCGTGCAGGAAGGTGCCGGGTCCCGGTCCTCGAGGAAAGCGATGCAGGCTGGCGGTCTGCTCGTTGTTGCCGCGATCGCGGGGCTCGGCGATCACTTCCAGTGCGGTGGATTCCAGCGCGGTGGTCGGTTCGGGCAGCGTCACGTCTTCGACCAGACTAATGGATGCGATATCGGCAGGCGCCGTGGGTGGGGCGCTGTGGAGAGTGTCAGCGCTTACTGGGGCGGGTTCGAAGGCGTTCGGCGACACGCCGTCGGCGGAGACGCGCAGCGCCGAGTAGCTGGCGATCCACCAGTGCTCGTGGGCGGGCCGCGCGGGGGTGAGCGCCTCGCCGAGGACGTCATCGACGCTGGCCAGTTCGACGATGCGGGCATGGGCCGGCGGCGCCGGTTCGATGTGGATGCTCGGGCAGGCAGCGTCGCCGTGCCCCTTGAGCGTGGCCAGCGCATCGCCGAAGCCGGCCGGGTCGATGGCGGCGCCGTTGTCGAGCATCTGGCCGATGGCGCTGCCCTCCAGGCCCTTGAGCGGCGCCATGCCCAGCCAGGTGGCGTGACGGGCGCGGGTCAGGGCGACGTAGAGCTTGCGCAGATCCTCGCCAAGGCGTTCGCGGTCGACGGTGGCCAGCGTCTCTTCGTCGGCCTCCAGGCTGATGTGAAGCCGGCCCTCGGCGTCGTGCCAGCGCAGCGGCGAGTCCTCTTTCTTGGTGGGGCGATGGCCGCAGATGAACGGCAGGAACACCAGCGGATACTCCAGCCCCTTGGACTTGTGGATGGTGATCACCTGCACCAGGTCGGCGTCGCTTTCCAGGCGCAGCTTGTGGGCATCGCCCTGGCCTTCGGGATGGGCGATGGACTCGGCCAAAAAGCGGATCAGCGCGTGCTCGCCGTCGAGCTCCTGGCTGGCCTGCTGCAGCAGTTCGCCGAGGTGCAGCAGGTCGGTGAGCAAGCGCTCGCCCTCGCTGGCCGGCCCGCCCTCAAGTAGCCGCGTGGCGATCTCGAAGTCGTTGATCAGCCGTCGCACCAGCGGCAGCACGCCCTGGTTGCGCCACAGTCGATGGTAGTCGCGAAACTGCATGACCCGGCCTTCCCAGGCCAACTCGTCGTCGTTCAAGTCGTTCAGCGTGGCGATATCCAGCCCCAGCGCGGGCATCGCCAGGGCGGTATGCAACTTGCGGGCGTTGTCGGGCTCGGCGCAGGCGTGCAGCCAGGCTTCCAGCTGCGAGGCCATTGCCGAGGCGAACACCTTGTCCTTGTCGGAGAGATAGACGCTCTTCACTCCGCGCCGTGCCAACGCCTGGCGGATCGCCCGCGCTTCGCCCAGGCCGTTGACCAGCACCGCCATGTCGGAGGGCTTCAGCGCTTTGAATGAATCCTCGCTGGTAAACCCGGCGCGACCGCGCTGGCCCTCGTTGAGCAGCTCGACCATGTGCGAGGCGCAGCGCTCTGCCATCTCGCCGTGATAGGCGGTCTTGGAGAGCGGCTCGTCGGCGTCTAGCCGCCACAGCGTCATGGCGGGCAGCGGTCGGCCGTCCACGGTGAGCGAGTCCTTGCGGCCCTTGGCGCCGACGCCGATGAAAGGCACCGGGTTGACGCCGTCGCGCTCCTTGAACAGAAACGCCCCGGGCGGGTGGGACTCGGCATGCGCGAAGCAGCGATTGACCGCCGCGACCATCTCGGCGCTGGAGCGGAAGTTGGTGCCCAGGGTGACGTGGCGGCCCTGGGTGTCGCGGCGCGCGCGCAGGTAGGTATGGATGTCGGCGCCGCGGAAGGCGTAGATCGCCTGCTTGGGATCGCCGATCAGGAAGACCCCGCACTCGCGACGGTTCTCGTGAATGTGGTAGACGCAGTCGAAGATGCGGTACTGCACCGGGTCGGTGTCCTGGAATTCGTCGACCAGCGCCACCGGGAACTGGCGGCGGATCTGCGCGCCCAGCGTCTCGCAGTTGGGGCCGGCCAGGGCGCGATCGAGATGAGTCAGCAGCTCGTTGGGGCCCATCTCGGCGCGACGCTGCTGCTCGCGATCGAGCCGCTCGCGACACCAGTGCACGGCATGGGTGAGCAGGTCGGCGTACGGGTCGGACAGGGCGCGCAGTTCGCCCTGGAGCGCCTCCAGCGCGGCCAGCGCCGGGTGATCTGGCGGCTCGCCCTTGAGCCAAATCTCGGCCATGCCGTCCGGGGTCAGGCGCCGCCAGGCGGCGTCGGTCAGGCCCGGCCAGGTGGCATCGCCCTGGCACCATTCGCGCAACGCGCCGAGCCAGTTGGCGCGGCTCCTGGCGTTGAAGCTCTGGCCCTTGAAGGCCTTCTGCCTGGCGGCTTCCTCGAACAGTATTTCGCATTCGTCGAGCCAGGCCGGCCACGGCGCCTTGAGCTCCGCCAGGCGCCGGGCGGCCTCTTGCTGGGCGCGGGAGACGGTTTCGGCGGGAGGCGGGGCGCCGTTGGGCAGCGCCGCGCATTCGCCCATCAGGTTGCGTACCGCCTGGTGCAGCGCTTCCGGCGCGTCCCAGTGGCGCACCACGCTGGCCAGCGCCTCGGCGTCCAGCGAATAGTAGAAGTTGCGCCAGTAGTCGCGCACCACCTCGAGCTCCAGCTCGGTCTGGTCGTTTTCCAAGTCGAGCGAGAACAGGCTGCCGCTGTCGAAGGCGTGTTCGCGCAGCATGCGGTAGCACCAGCTATGGATGGTCGAGACGGCGGCCTCGTCCATCCACTCGGCAGCGAGTTGCAGGCGTCGCGCGCAGGCCTGCCAGCTGGCCGGGTCGTACTGGTCGCGCAGGGCGAGAAGCAGCGGGTCGGCTTGGCTTCCCGTGGTCGGGGCTATTCCGTCGACAGGCCTCTGCGAGGGCGCTGTGAACCCTTCCCTGGGCGCTACTTTTTCCATCCCTGGAAAAAGACCCTCGCTGCGACCTTCCGCCGTCGCCCCCGGGCGGTCGGTCGCGTCTTCGGGCGACTGTGGAGAGCGCGACTGTAAAAAGACCTCGGCGGCCTCGACCAATCGCGAACGAATCCGCTCGCGCAGCTCCTGGGTGGCGGCGTTGGTGAACGTCACCACCAGGATCTCGGGCGGGGTCAGCGGGCGCTCGAAGGCGGCCGGGTCGTCATCGTGACGCGCGCCGAGCACCAGGCGCACGTAGAGCAGCGCGATGGTGAAGGTCTTGCCGGTGCCGGCGCTGGCTTCGATCAGGCGGCTGCCGTGCAAAGGAAAGCTGAGTGGGTCTAGCTGCGTGACGTCGCTCATGGCTGGCTCCCCGCTTGCTTGCCCTGTGCTTTCTTGTCTTTGCCGTTGTTGCCCTGCTCTTGCTTGTCCCGCTCTTGTTTATCCCCCTTGACGGCGCGATGCACCGGGGCCAGCAGCCGCTCGGTGAGTTCGGCGAAGCCGAAGGCGTCGAGGCGATGCTCGTACAGCGCGGCAAAGCTCGGCCAGCGGTGGGCGAGGTAGGGGTTGCGGTCGACTTCGCCGGCGTTGTAGCCGTCGCCCTCGTAGGTCTTGCGTGCGGCATGCCAGGCGTCGTCGCCGCGCTCGCTGTCCGGCGTGCCCAATTTGCTGAGCCAGACGAAGGCGCTGGTGCTGGCCAGCGGCAGTGGCCCGCGCATGCCGGCCTGCCAGGCGGCGACGATGTCGAGAAGATGCTGGCGGGCGGTGGCCGGCTCGAGCGGCGGCAAGGTGACGTGGCCGGCCTTAGAGAGCAGCCGCGTGGTCATCGGCTCGCCATTCAAGTGGCCGGCCAGATGCGCGACCCACGGGCGCAGGATGTGATGCCAGTGATACTTGCCTTTCTTGATCAGGCTGCTGCTGGTCAGTACCAGGCGGCAGCGCTCGCCGTCGGCGCTGTGCCGCAGCCCGTCCAGCCAGTCTTCCAGCGGCGGCGCGCCGGGGACGTCGAGCAGGATCGGCTCGGGCTCGTCGAGGGCGTGGGGCCAGGCGTCGAGCGCGGCTTCGTAGGTTTCGAACAGCGCTTCCATCGGCTCGACGAGTTGCTCGCGCATGCGGTTGCCGAACGCGCCCATGGCCAGCACGCCCTGGCCCTGCAGGCGCTCGAGCGCCTGGTGCATGGCCGGTAGCCGCGGCTCGCCGTCGTCCACGGCGCGGCGCTGTACCTGGATCAACTGATCCTGCAACTGCCAGTTGGCGAGACCGTCGAGGGCGAAGGGCTCGTGGTCGAGGCTGACCAGGTCCTCGCGCTCGAGAGCGACCTTGAGCCGGGTGGTGAAAAAGGCCCGCGCCGGGTCGCGCAGGAAGTTGCCGAGTTGGATGAGCGTGAGTGGGCCTTCCTGGGCGAATTCGCCGAGTTCGCCACGCTCGACCATCGGGGACGTGTCGCCATGCACCGCGCGCCATTCGTGGGCGTAGGTGATCAGCCGGCGCTGGCCGACGCCGCGCCCGGCCAGTGCCGCCGGGGTCGGGAAGTAGGTGCGGCTGAACGGCTGCAGCGGGTGCACGCTGGTCAGCGCGTTCAATAGCTCTTCGTCGTGGGCGGAGCGCCAGCCGGCGCGCAGATGATCGCGCAGCTGGCCGACCAGCACCGAGGGCGGTTTCTCGCTGTTGTCGACGATGCTGCGGCCCACCCAACTGACGTAGAGTTGGTCGCGGGCCGAAAGCAGCGCCTCCAAGAACAGGTAGCGGTCGTCCTCGCGGCGCGAGCGGTCGCCGGGCCGGTAGTCGCCGTTCATCAGGTCGAAGTCCATCGGCGGATGGCTGCGCGGATAGTCGCCGTCGTTCATGCCCAGCAGGCAGACGCGCTTGAAGGGGATCGCGCGCATCGGCATCAGCGTGGCGAAGTTGACCGCCCCGGCCATGAAGCGTTGCGACAGGCTGTGTTCGTCGATCTGCGCAAGCCAGTGCTCGCGCACCACGGAAAGCGGCAGTTCGCGGGTCAGTCCGGCTTCCTCGGCGCTCTCCTGCCAGCCCTGCAGGGCCAGTTCGAGCTGGGCCAGCATCAGGCTGTCCTGGGCGTCGTCGCCGCTGAAGCTCTCCTCGAGCAGCGTGCGCAGCCGCTGCACCCAGCCGTTGACGTCGGTGGGCTCGCGCAGCGCGTGCCACTGGCGCTCCAGGGTTTCCAGCAGGCTGGCCAGCGGCCCGGCGAGCTGGGCTTCCAGCCCGCCGATGTCGTCGAACGGTTCGATCTCCCGCCAGGGGCCGCTGGCCGCCTCGCCCACGGTGTAGCCGAGCAGCAGCCGGCGCAGGCCGAAGGCCCAGGTGTTCTGCTCCATGCCGTCGGGCAGGTCGAGGCTTTCGCGCTGGCGACCGTGCAGCCCCCAGCGAATGCCGGCGCCCTGAATCCAGCGGCGCAGGGTGGGCAGATCGTCCTCTTTGAGCCCGAAGCGCTCGCGCAGCGCCGGGACGTCGATCAGATCGAGCAGATCGCTCACCGAGAGGCGCAGTTCGGGCAGGCGCAGCAGCGTTTCCAGGGCGATCAGCAGCGGCAGGCGATGGCGGCTGCCCTGGTCGGACAGGGTGTAGGGAATGAAGCGCGGGTCGCTGGGGCCGGCCTGGCGTCGCTCGTGGGGGCTGTACTCGTATTGCTTCCTTTCGTACTGACTGAAGACGGCCTGGATATGCGGCGCGTACTGGTCGATGTCCGGCACCATGACGATGATGTCGCGCGGGCGAAGCTCGGGGTCGGCGCTGAACGCGGCGAGCAACTGGTCGTGAAGGATCTCGACCTCGCGCTGCGGGCTGTGGGCGAGGTGGAAGACGATCGAGTCGTCGCGGCGGGTGTCCACCGCCGGCCAGTTCTCGCGGGTCTCGTGGGGCGGGCGCAGCTCGCGGATGTCGTCCTGCAATTGATTGAGCAGGCGCTGCCCGCCGCGGCTGTCGACGAACGGCTCGAACAGGTCGATGCGCAGCGCCTCGGCGGCGAACAGGCCCTCGTACTGCTGGCTGTCGTCGTGCTCGTCGAGCAGCCGCAGGTAGTCGCGGCCCTGCTTGCCCCAGGCGGCGAGCAGCGGCTGGGCGTGCAGGTGCAGGCCGGCCTCGCCGTCACCATCGCCGAGCACGTCGAGTTGCGTGGGCATGCCCGGCTTGCGGCGTTGACGACGACTCGCTGCCCTCAACAGGTCCTTGTGCTCGATGATATCGGCCCAGTAGTGCTGGCAGGGGTTATGCACGCACAGCACCACCTGGCAGCAGCGGGCGATGACGGCCAGTGCCTCGAGCGTTTGCTGGGGCAGCGAGGAGATGCCGAAGACCATCACCCGGCGCGGCAGCCCGGGCGGGCGAGCGTCGCAATCCAGATGATGCGCGGCTTCGAGGAAGCGGCGATGGACCATGGCGCGGCTCGACGCGACGCCGTCGTCGCCGATGTCCTCGGCGACACTCTCACAGACGGCCCGCCACAGCGCCGGCTGCCAGCACTGGCTCGCGTCGAGCGCCCGGGCCTCGCCGCGGGCGGTGATCAAGACGTCCTCACCGCGGCTCCAGGTGTCCAGCCAGTCGGCCCGGTAGACCTGGTACTGGTCGAACAGGTCGGCCAGGCGCTCGGCGAGCTGATGGTGCTTGCGCAGGTCGTCATCGCCCTCGAGGAACTGGCGCAGCGGGGCGAAGACCTCGCGCGACATCAGCTCCGGCAGCAACCGCCACAGCCGCCATACCAGCCGCGACTTGTCGAACGGCGAGGTGGCCGGCACGGCGCCAGGGTCGTTCTCGACATGAGTGAGTACCGCGCGGTAGGCCTGCCACAAAAAGCGCGCCGGCAGGGTGATGTCCAGCGCGGCGGCGATGCCGGTGCCGCCATCGCGCTCGTCGGCGGCCAGCGCCAGTTTCATCCACTGGGCAATGCCGTTGCTCTGGACCAGGATTACCTCGTCTTCCAGCGGCGTCAGCGGATGGCGTTTCATCCACTCCACGGCCACGCCGCGCAGGTCCTCCAGGCGGTTGCCGTGGATGGCCATGAAGCCGGGCTGGAGGGCGGGTGACGAGGCGAGGGGCATGGCGGGCTTTTCCTACGTACGATTAGCCCTGCCATGGTGCCACAAATGCGCTTTTACGGGGTCGTGGTCAGCGCGCTATTTGACGAATCGGGCGGCTAACCCAGCACCTTGCCCTCGCACCAGTAGCCCATGCTGGTGACGTAGCGCTTGGGCAGCCCGCACTCGTTGACCAGATAACGTCGAATGCCCCGCGCCACCTTGGTTTCCGCGGCGATCCAGGCGTAGAAGGGGGCGCTGTCGTCGGCGCTCGCGGCTTCCCAGAACAGGCAGTCGTCGGCCGTTTCTTCGAGAGTGTCCGCACTCTCTGCACTTCCGAGCGTACTGCCGGGCTGGCCGCCCAGGGCGCGGATTTCCTGGTGCAGGTTGAGATCGCGCACCGCGCTCAGCAGCCGCTCGCCGTGGGCACAGCCGGGGGCGGCGTCGCGCGGCAGCCAGCGTACCTGGGCGGTGGGCGTCAACGGCTGCTCGTCGCCGCCTTGCGGCACCTCGACCAGCGCTTGTACCAACGGCCGGTCGGAGCGCGTGGCAAGCTCTTCCAGAATCCCGGCGGCCGCCGGCAGGGCGGTCTCGTCGGCCACCACCAGGATGCGCCGCACCCCGCGCGGCGGCTTCCATTCGAAGCCCACCGGGTCCGTGTCGGCCACCGGGGCGGTCATCGCCAGGCGATCGCCGGGGCGGGCCTGCATCGCCCAGCGCGAGGCGGGGCCGTTGTCGCCGTGGAGCACGAACTCGACGTCGACCTCGGCACTGGCCGGGCGCAACGCGCGAATGGTGTAGGTACGCATCGGCGGGCGCTGGGCGTCGGGCAGGGCGCGATAGGCGCCGTACCAGTCGTGCTCTTTGAGGCGGACGATCTCGAACAGCGCGTCGAGACCGCCCTGGACGCCAGTTTCGCTGCCGGATTCAGTGCCGGGGAAGAACAGCTTGATGCGCTGGTCCGGCGCGTGGGTGGCCATCTGGCCGACCGCCGGCCCGGTGAAGGTGAACCTGACCAGCGAGGGGCTGACCTGGGTACGCCGGGCGAGGGTGACGTCGAATATTCGATAGCTTTGCTTTGCGGCCATGGCGTGTTCCCCGTTGCGATCGCAGCAGGCTATCACTCCTGATAACCATTCTCAATTGACCGCTTGCCTGGTTTCCCGCCGAGGCAAAGTGACGTGCCCGCCGGGAACGCCGCCATCGCCGCTCACTCCCTGAGGTATGCCGCGTTTCAGGGCGTGGCGCCGGCCGGTTCGGCGAGACGGCGTGCCAGTGCCTTTCGGTCCACTTTCCCCATGGCGCTTTCGGGGAGTTCGCCGATGGCGATAATCCAAGCCGGCTGATGGCTGCGGGAAAGACGCTGGCTGACGAGATTCATCAGCCTGACCGTGTCGATATCGTGATCGGCGTTGGGGACCACGAAGGCGACGGGCACTTCCCCGAGGTCGGGGTCGGGTTTTCCCACGACGCAACAGGCGTCGATCGAGGGATCCGCGATGAGGACGCGCTCGATCAGCTCGGGCGCGATGTTTTCTCCGCCGCGGATGATGACGTTCTTGATCCTTCCGGTTATCGACAGGTAGCCATCCTCATCGAAGCGTCCGAGATCGCCGGTGCGGAACCAGCCGGAAGCGATGTCGTCGCGGCAGGGGATGCCCTTTTCGTCGAGATACCCGCTCATGAGCGCCGGCCCGGCGATGGAGATCTCGCCTTCCTGGCCCGGCGCAACGGGGACGTCGCCATCTACCTGCAGCAGTGCAACCGTCTGGCCATCCAGCACGGTACCCACGGAGCCGATGCGCCGGCGCTCCGGCGGGTTCATGGTCGAGGTGCAGGTTGCCTCGGAAAGTCCGTAGGAAACCACCACGGGGCAGCCGAACAGGGCTTCCATACGTTCCTGGAGGTCGACGGTGATGGGCGCTGATCCGCACCGCACCATGCGCAGGGCGGCCAAGGCGGCGGCCGGGAAGTCATGGGCGAGCATGCGGGAATACATGGTGGGTACCCCGGTAATGATCGTCGGTCGATACCGTTCCATGAGACCGGGAACGTTCTCCGCCTTGAAGCGCGGCGTGAAGGCGATCGAGCACCCCGAAAGCAGCGGCGTCAGGATCTGGTTGTTGATGCCGTTGGTGTGATAGATCGGCATGATGTGCAGGAGCCGGTCGTCGGGCGTCAGCGCGGTATGCCGAACGACGCCCAGCGCATTGCAGCTCAACGCACGGTGCGTCAGCTGAAGTGCCTTGGGTTGCCCGGTACTGCCCGAGGTGAACAGGATCAACGCCGGACTATCGGCCGTCACCGGCGATCCGGGCTCGGTCCTGCCGCGATCGCCGCTCAACCGTGAACGATCGAGAACGGTGCAGTCATGAGGCGCGTCGGCGAACTGGTGGGCCTGGGTCTCGTCGGTAACCACCCAGCGACAGCGAAGCCGCCGCAGCCGATCCGCCATTTCCTCCGGCGAGGTTCTTGGCTCCATGGGACACAGGCAACCGCCGGCCTGGAGTATCGCCAACAGGACCACGACGCTGTCTCCGGTCCGGGCCATCGACAGGGCGACCGTATCGCCGGGCTCGATGCCGCGAGCGATGAGGTCGGCTGCCAGCGCGTCGACACGAGCGGCGAGTTCGCCGTACGTGAGCGCCGTGTCCTCGCTGAGCAGAGCGGGGCGATCATGCCAGTCCCGAGACCGCCACAGGACCCTGTACTTATCGAGCAAAGTCTCTTCTTGCATGTCTCACCTCACCGAATGGTAACCGCGGCATCTGCCTCGAAGCGGCCTTCTGGATCGAGCGATTGCAGGGCGTCGCGCTCGGCGCCGGTCGGTCGTGGCGTGAGCGTGGCCCCGTCATGCTCGAAGGAGAACCCGGTGCGTTCTCGCACCTCGTCCAATGTCACCTCTGGATGCCAGGACTCGAGAGCGAGCCGGCCGTTGCGCTTCTTGAAGACGGCAATCGGGGTGACCACGCTGTCCATCCCGCCCCAGGAGGTGACGAAGTGAAGCGTGTTCACCAGAGTCCTGGTGGAATGCTCGGTTCGCCAGGTGCAGGCCCGCCTGGCCGTCGGCAGCATCACGGCGCCGCCGCCGCCGCCCGGCAGCCTGACCTTGGGGTGATGCCAGTCGCCGATGACCGAGTTGTTGACGTTGCCTTCGCCGTCGATCTGGGCGGCGCCCAGGAAGGTCAGGTCCATGCGGCCCCGGGTGCAGAGGTCGTAGAAATCCTCGTTGGAGAAGATCGATGCCGAGCCGTGGGCCAGGGCGGGATCCGAGCTCGATAGCGGAATATGCTCGACGTCCGGGTCCACGCCGCCGGCGACGTTGATGTAGATGAAATCCCAGTCGTAGGCACGTTTGGCCATCAGGCAGGCCAGCATCGGGAACGTCGAGTTGACGCCAGAAAAGGTGATTTCGTCGGGCCGGATGAGGCGCGCCAGGTTGGTGACCAGGTACGAGAATGCTGACCAGCGCTCAGACATGGGTGTCACTCCTCTCGGCCGTGGCGCGGACTTCGGGGGCAGACGCGAGATGGCGTTCCAGGGCGTCTTCACCCGGGGCCAGGTAGGCGTCGATGGCCGGGTAATCGATCTCGTAGTCCGGATAGTTGGAGCCGGGCCAGGCTCCTTGCGGACAGACGCAGGCCGCCTCGACCAGGAAATAGGGGATGAGGGTCGCTTCGGGCCGGTCGACGAAGGTCAGGGTATCGACGCATCGCTCGGCAACGACGAGCACACGGTCGGCCGCGCGGCTCATGATGCGATCCCAGTGGCTCGTGCCGAGGACGCGGGTATTGCCCTGGGCATCGATTTCGTTGGCGTGGATGACGGCAAAATCGGGGCGTATGGCGGGGATGACATACACCGATTCCCCGCTGCCGTAGGGATCCTCGAGCGTCTGCCAGCCGTTGAGCGCGGCGAGGCCGCTGCCCTGCAGCCCGCCACAGGGCTGGAACGGCACGCCATAGGCGGCGGCGCGCAGGCCGGCGGTCAGGCTTGCACAGGCATGCTCCTCCAGCAGGAGGTTTCCCTCCTCGATACGCCGGCGGTACCAGGGTGCCAGGCCGAAGTTACCCTCCATGGCCACGATGCCGGTACGGGCACGTGTCACGACGCCGGTACGACACAGGATATCGATATCGTATCCCGGCGACTGTTTGATGATTTCAAGATCGCGCCGCCCCTGACGGATCAGTTCCCGGACCAGGGCAAAGGGACCGCGATGGAGAAAGCTGCCGCCGAGTGCGACGGAAGCGCCATCGGGAATCTTTGCGGCAAGTTCCTCGAGAGCGATGATCTTGTTTTTCGAGATATGACCGGACGACGACATGGCGGGCCTCCAGAGAGTGATGGCGATCCTGGACTATCCAAGATAAGTCTCGATGCGCTGCTTCAGGCCGGGCGTTGCCGCGGATTCCACGAGGGATGCCAGGTCGTGGACCAGCATCCTGTCCGCCAATGCCGCGTTGAGCAGCGCGCGTGAGGGATCGGGGATTCCGGCGGTCGCCTCGTCGCGAAGCGACTTCCATTCGTCGCGCTCGGCGACTCGTGTCGAGAACCCGATGCGGTTGGCTTCGGCGGCGTCGAAGGTCCGTGTGGACGAGAGAATCTCGTGCGCCCGGTCGCGACCGACGATCGAGGCGAAGCGTCGCGTTCCCAGTACGAGGCCGAATTTCAGGCCAGGCATGCGAAAGGTCGTGTCGGGGGTGCAGATACGCTGTCTGCATACGGCGAACAGGTCGACGCCGGCACCGAAGTTGCGGCCGTGGGCGAACGCCATCGTGTGCGCGGGGGAGCGCACGATCCTCTGCAGCAACTGCTCGATGCGTACGAATCGAAGGACGAGATCGCCCTCGCTGTGTTCCTGCCAGTTCGTGAAATCGAAGCCGGCGCTGAAATTCTTGCCCTCGCCCTGGAAGGCGATGACTTCGATGCCGCGTCGACTCGCGTCATCGATCACCCCGATCAGGTCTTCCACGAGCGCCGAGGACAGGGCGTTGCGCTTGTCGGGTCGATTCAGCGAAACGGTCAGGGCGCCGGGGCGCTCCGAGACCTTCAGTCGTTCACTCATGGCGGGTTTTCCGTTGCAGCGTGGCCAGGACGTCTTCCGTATGTTCGCCGAGAAGCGGCGGGGGGCGACGTATCGTCTGGGGCGTTCCGCCCATGAGGACCGGCGAGCCAAAGGTCCGGGTCGTGACCCCGTTCGGCAGCGTCAGGGGCTGCACCCACCCCATGTGTTCCACCTGCGGATCGGCCAGGACTTGCGAGTAGGAATTGATGGGCGCGCAGGGCACGCCGATGGCGCGGAACCGTTCCAGCCAGACGGCGCAATCCGCTTCCTGAAAGATGGCTTCGAGATTGTCACGCAGCTCGTGCTGATGCTGGGCGCGCAAGGTCGTCGTTGCGTACTTGGGCTCATTCTCCCACTCGGGCCGGTCGACGACGGTACAGACTTTCTGCCACAGCGCATCGTTGCCGGCAGCCATGCCGAAATAGCCGTCTCGTGCGGCAAAGGCCTGGTAGGGGGCATTGCGAGGATGTGCGCTGCCCAGCTTCACCGGATCCTTGCCGCTGCCGAAATATTCGGAGGTCTGCAACGCGGCGATACCCAGCGTGGCGCCCAGCATCGGCACGTCGACATGCGTTCCCTGGCCCGTTTCCTGTGCGGCACGCAGCGCCGCCAGCGCGGAGTAGGCGCCGTAGAGACCCGCGCAGAAGTCGGCAAGCGGTACGCCGCACTTGACCGGTGCGCCACCGGGTTCGCCGGTCACGCTCATGATGCCGCTCATGGCCTGTATCGTCAGATCGAACCCCCCTTCCTGGGCGCGAGGACCCGTCTGTCCGTAAGCGGAAATGGAGACGTAAACCAGTGCCGGATTCCGCTGGGAAAGGGTGTCGTAATCGAGGCCGAGACGCGTCATGACACCGGGACGGTTGTTCTCGATCACGATGTCGGCGTTTTCGCAAAGTAACCGGGCATTATCCCGATCGTCCGGGTCCTTCAGGTTCAGGGCAACGGATCGCTTGTTGCGGTTGAGCGAGGCGAAGTTTTCGCTGAATCCCTCGGTAATGGGAGGCCAGGCACGCAGGTTGTCGCCCCCTTTTGGGCTTTCGACCTTGATGACGTCCGCCCCCATGTCGGCCAGCAACATGCCACAAAATGGCCCGGCCGCCACGTTGCAGAATTCGATGACAGTGACCCCTTCGAGTGGTTCTTTCATGGTTCGGCCTCATGTTGCATGCGGTATTTCGGTGTCGTGTTCAGGCTACTGAACAGCGAGTGGCGAGACAGCGAGCGTCCAATGCGACGCGGCCACGCCGCGTGTCTCATATAATAGAACGTAGTATCAGTATATGATACGAAGTTCCCCTGTCAAATGATCGCGACGCTCCCGTGCCTGGCGCGGGGGTAAGTCGTGTCATGTCCAGGAGATAAGTGTCTGTCGAGACGGGGAAGTGCTAGGTGGGTAGGGGTGGGACGCCGACCTGGAGAACGAGAGATTAGAACTAAAGTTTAGTCGGCGTTTTACGAAGGGCTATGCCACGCTCTTTATGTGGAACGCTGTATTAATATTTAGAACAAGTATTCGGCTAAAGAAGATCCATCGCAAAGAACCGGCCTGGAAGCCACTTCTGGACCATCGATGCCCCGGGATCTTTCTGCCTGGCGTACCACCGTGAGATGGAACGTCTCATGCCGTTGGCGACTCGCCATGAACCAGACGTCGCCATCGGCGTCTCTCGAAGCCACAACGACAAGAAACTGAGTCAAAGGAAACCACGCTATGAACAAGCATCAGCTACTCAAGTCGACACTCGGTGTCGCCACCGCCTTCGCTCTGGGTCTTGGCAGCATCGCTGCCAGCGCCCAGGACAATGGCGGAGGCGGCCATTACATCATGGGCACCGCGACCACCGGCGGCACCTACTACCCGGTGGGCGTGGCGCTGTCGACGCTGGTCAAGGTCAA
>NZ_JAWQLY010000009.1:0-218322 GCF_033446685.1 Halomonas sp. HP20-15
ATGCTGTGGCCGCACGGCCTGCTGGTCGTCGACCTGGCCGGGGTGGCGGTCTTCGTCGCGGTGCTGGTGTGGAGTGCCAGAACGAGTTCCCAGTTGTCTGCCGGTCGGGCCGGTTTGAAGGCGACAGGACGATAGGGGCGATGCGCCGGGAGCCGCCAGCGCGTCTATCAATCAGGCAGTTCGACACCAGGGAACTCGCCGGAAGATGAGGAGCCCGGTCGCTGGGGCGGCTGGCCGCGGTAGCGCGTTGCTGAGGGGCGGGCGGTACTTGTCTAGGGAGCCGACGAGCCCGCCATCAGGGCGTTACTGGCACCAAGATTGCGGGAAAGCTCGCGGCCGAGCTCCTTGAGGAGGATGGCGAGGTGTTCGATCCGATCGTCGGACATGCGCTCGGCGGGAGCCGAGATGCCGATCGCGGCAATGACATGATTGGTCGCGGAAAAGACGGGTACGGCAATGCCGTAGGCACCGCCGCGCCACTCGCCTCGGTTGACGGCGTAGCCCCGCAGTCGTGTCAGTCGAAGCTCCTCGCGCAGCGCCTCATGATCGGTGATGGTGTTTTCCGTAAAGGACGTGGACTGGGCGATGGCGTCTTCAATGGTCTCGTCGTTCTGATAGGCGAGCATGGCACGACCGGTCGCGACACAGAAGGCCGGAGCGATACCGCCAATGCGAGTGAACGTGCGCACGGCGTGCTTGGCCTCAAGCTTGTCGATATAGATGACGTTATGCCCATTGAGAACGGAGAGGTGGGTCGCTTCGCCCGTTTCGTTATTGAGTCTTTCCAGAAACGCTAAAGCTTCGCGCTTGAAGTCCAGGCGGTCTACGAGCCTCGAACCCAACGACCAGACGCGAAGCGTCATACGGTAGCGTCGGGTGGATTCATCCTGCGAGAGATAGCCGAGCTTCAGGAACGTGCTGAGAACCCGGTGCGCGTTACTTCTCGCCAGGCCACAGGCTTCAGCGACTTCACTCACGGACATGGGGGAATCGCTGGCAGCAATGGTTTCCAGAACATGGATGCCTTTGACTAACGTTTTGTCCATGGTGTGTCCATACGTGACTTGATCCAGGGGCGGTCGTCGCAACGACTCATGTCGATGTAACGAATTGATTGACCGTCAATATAACACGCTGCCATGGGCGTTCCGGTTTTTGGAACGCTCGGCATGGCTCGGAGCCACTTGCGAATCAAGCGCCCTGTGCCGGTGCGCTAGATATATATCGAGAGCGGGCAGGGGGCGCTTTTACTCCCTGGGCGGCAGCCGGCGTCGCTCGAACCGCCCGCCGAGGCGCGCCTGGCCGAACAGCCGCCCGCCCAGGCGGTAGAGTAGGTACAGAAAGCCCAGCGGAAAGAGCATCGTCTGGGTGATGAAGATCATCGTCAGGTCGACGACCTTGTCGGTGATCGCGTCGAAGCCGTCGACCACGCTTTCCACCGGGTCGCCGACCAGATTGTCCAGGCTGCCCTTGAGCTGTTGCCACCAGTTTCGCGCGTCTTCCTGGCCGGAGATCCGGTCGTCGGCGATCTCCGCCAGGCGCTCCTCGGTGGTTTCCAACTGGCTCATGGTGGCTTGGCGCGGTTCGTCGAGGAACGCCTCGCTGGCCAGGCCGCTGGCCAGCGCCACCAGCACGACCGCGAAGCGCAGGAACACGCAGGCCAGGGCCAGCTTGAGCGCGGCCACTTGCCCGACCCGCGCGCGCAGCGCCACCAGTACCACGGCCAGCACACAGGCGCCGCTGACCAATGCCTTAATGACGACGTTGGCCGAGATGCCCAGCAGCAACTTCTGTAGCGCCAGCGAGCCGGTGGCGGCGAACATCACCCATGAGAAGCGCTCGATCATGTCGTTGGCCGGATCGAGCGCTTCGCCGACCGAGATCTGGAATACCTGCAGGTCGATGGTCGAGGACTGCAGCACCGAAATGGTGGCGTTGAGGCCCTTGGCGATGGCGAAGGCGGCGAAGGCGTCGCCCAGTGCGTCGTCGAGGGTGGCCTGCGCCCAGTGCTGCGGCGCCTCGAGCCAGGCGAGGGCGGCCAGCGCCAACAGGCTGGCCGCCAGCCAGAAGGAGCGTGTCATCGTGAGTAGTCTCTCGGGGGCGGTCTGGGGCATTCTCGCCCAGGTCGATGGCGGCTGTCAGGTGCCCGGATCGCCCGATATGCGCTGACTGACCACAGCTTCGACGCGGCGGCGATGCCGGACACGGCGATCGGCATCGTGGTGTCGCTCCCTTCGGCTGGTCAACTACTGCCCGGGGCCGCGTTCCAGGCGGCGCCCTCGGGGTAGCGGTGACGCTCGAGCGAGTCGTCATGCATCGTGATGCTGTACCCTGGCGCCTCGGGCACCTGGTAACGTCCATGCTGGATGCGCACCGGGTCAACGAAATGCTCGTGAAGATGGTCGACGTATTCGAGAATGCGCCCTTCCAGCGAGCCGGACACGGCGATGTAGTCGAATAGCGAAATGTGCTGGGTATACTCGCAAAGTCCCACGCCCCCCCCATGCGGACATATCGGGACGCCATACTTGGCGGCCAGGAGCATGACCACGATCACTTCGTTGAGCCCGCCAAGTCGCGCGGCATCGAGCTGGCAATAGTCGATGGCACCGGCTTGCAGCAGCTGCTTGAACATCACCCGGTTATGGCAATGCTCGCCGGTGGCGACCCCGATAGGGGCCAGGCGGCGGCGGATTTCGGCGTGACCGAGGATGTCGTCCGGACTGGTGGGTTCCTCGATCCACAGCGGGTCGAACTCCGCCAACTCGCGCATGCAGGCGATGGCCTCGTCGACTTCCCATACCTGGTTGGCGTCCATCATCAACGCGCGTTCCCAGCCGATTTCCTCGCGCAGGATGCGCGCACGCCGGCGATCCTCCTCAATATCGCCACCGACCTTCTGCTTGAAGTGCGTCCAGCCCTCGGCCAGCGCCTCGCGCGCCAGGCGGCGCATCTTGTCTTCCGAATAGCCTAGCCAGCCGGCGGAGGTGGTATAGCCGGGATAGCCCTCGGCGCGCATGCGGGCCTCCCGTTCTGCCTTGCCGGCTTCGCGATGCTTGAGAAGCGCGATGGCCTCCTGCGGCGTAAGGGCATCGGTCACGAAGCGAAAGTCCAGGCAGCGGACCAGCTGCTCAGGGGACATGTCGACCAATAGCTTCCACACCGGCTTGCCTTCGCGCTTCGCCCACAGATCCCACACGGCATTGACGATGGCGGCGGCGGCCAGGTGCATCACGCCTTTCTCCGGCCCGAGCC
This sequence comes from Halomonas sp. HP20-15, assembly GCF_033446685.1. NCBI lineage: Bacteria > Pseudomonadati > Pseudomonadota > Gammaproteobacteria > Oceanospirillales > Halomonadaceae > Halomonas > Halomonas sp. HP20-15. Next base: position 3,256 of record NZ_JAWQLY010000009.1, read on the forward strand.
AGCGCAACTGACTGTCGCCGCTGGTGAGGTCGCGCCAGAACGCTCCCATCTCGGCGGTGATGGTCTCGAGGTCGCGCCCCACGATACGCGAGGCCAGGGCCTCGACGGCCATGACGCAGACATCGTTGCCGCGACCGATGGTGAACGTCAGGCCGTGGCCCTGATGCGCGTCGTCGGCGTCAGTCGTGAGCGTGACATAGGTCGCCGAATAATCCGGCGCTTCGTTCATGGCATCCGAGCCATCGAGATGGCGCGAGGTGGGAAAGCGTATATCCCGCACCTGAAGGTGAGTGATCGTGGTCATGCCTGTCGTCCTGAAGGTGGGGCGGTCAGCGCCGCCGCAATGGGTGTTTCAGTCAGGCTAAGGCCAATCGACAATAACGAGCCAATCGCAATTTTATTGAGCTGATCTCTTTTGGTTATCGATGGCCGGTGTGCTTGCAATGCGGTGAAAACGGCGTCAAAGTTTTTAAACTGAACATTGCGTGCAATATACAATATTGGTCTTGCGCCAAGCGACGCGCATGCATGAAGCCGGGAGCACCTCCAGGGTGGCGCCCGATCGACGGTCACCGAGGTCATTATGCAACTCATCAGTACGACATCGCCGGTCATCCGGCTCAACGAGGCCGACAACGTGGGGGTTGCGGCTCGCGCATTGCCGCAAGGACTGCCGCTGGACGGCGATGACGGACGCGTGGCGCGTCACAACATCGCTGCCGGTCACAAGGTCGCCCTGGCGGCCATCGCCAGGGGCGACACCATCATCAAGTATGGCCAGGTGATCGGGCAGGCGAGCGTCGACATCGCGATTGGCGAGCATGTGCATACCCATAATGTGGCGATGCTCGAACGCGACACGGCGCTGGCGGGTTTCCGGCCGTTCCCACGCTCACCGACGCTGGCCTCCGAACGGACGTTCCTGGGCTACCATCGGCCGAATGGGCAAGTCGGTACGCGCAACTACATCGGTATTCTGTCGACGGTGAACTGTTCGGCGACCGTGGCCAAGGTGGCCGCGGAGCAGCTCAACGCGGACGGCGAGATCGCGGCCTTGGGTTTCGACGGCGTAGTGCCGATCACGCACGGCTCGGGATGTGCGATGAATACCGAGTCCGAGGGCTTCGCGTTTCTCGAACGGGTCATCGCGGGTTATGCGCGACACGCCAACTTTGCGCTCGTGGTGATCATCGGGCTGGGCTGCGAAACCAACCAGGTCAAGCAGCTGGTGGAAACCGCCGGATTGCATGATGAGCGCCGTCTGGCTTATTTCAATATCCAGCAGGTCGGCGGTACTCGCGCGAGCATTGGCAAGGCCTGCGAGCAGGTGCTGGACATGGCGCGCGCCCATGGGCGTGTCGAACGTCGCCCCGCACCATTGCGACACTTGAGCGTCGCGCTGCAGTGCGGCGGCTCCGACGGTTATTCAGGCATTACCGCGAACCCGGCCTTGGGGCACGCCGCCGACTTGATCGTGCGCCACGGCGGCAGTGCGATCCTGAGCGAGACGCCGGAAATCTACGGTGCCGAGCACTTACTGCTGGATCGGGCGGTGGACGTGGAGGTGGCGCGCAAGCTGCTCGCGCGGATCGCCTGGTGGAAGCACTACACCGAGATCAACGGCGCGGAGCTCAACAACAATCCCTCGCCCGGCAACAAGGCCGGCGGGCTCTCGACCATCCTCGAGAAGTCCCTGGGCGCGGTGGCCAAGGGCGGGTCGTCGAGCTTGAACGACGTGCTCGAGTACGCCGAGCCTCTCAAGGTTGCCGGCTTCAACTTCATGGACAGCCCGGGGTACGATCCGGTGTCGGTCACCGGCCAGATCGCCTCGGGGGCCACGCTGGTATGCTTCACTACCGGGCGCGGCTCGGTATCCGGCTTCAAGCCGGCGCCATGCCTGAAGCTGGCCACCAACACCTCGATGTACGAGACCATGCAGGAGGACATGGACATCAATTGCGGGGCCATCATCGATGGCGATGCCACGGTGGAGGCCATGGGCGAGGAGATCTTCGAGAAAATCCTGGCGATCGCTTCGGGGGAGTCGAGTGCCAGCGAGTCGTTGGGCTATGGCAGCAACGAGTTCGTGCCGTGGATGGTCGGTGCCATCACTTGAGGGGGCGCCGGGGGCGGGCTCCCGACGGCGCAATCAAGGAGACAGGACGGGCGCATGGCCAGACCGCTGAAAGACCAGCTCTACCACGTATTGCATGACGCCATTGATGCGGGGCGTCTCGAGCCGGGGCTGGTGTTGCTGGAAGGGCATATCGCCGAGCATTTCGGCATGAGCCGTTCACCGGTGAGACAGACCCTGGCACGACTCCACGAGGAAGGGACGATCTGCCGTTTCGAGGGACGCGGCTATCAGGTTGGCGCGCAGCCGGGAGAGATCGTGCGGCGTTCGCTGGGAACGGGCGATTTCAGTGCGTCATGTATCGAGCGCACGGACGCCTGGCGAGCGTTCGCGGAGAGCGTGGAACGCGACGTGGTGCTGTGTTCGATGAAGGGGCGCTTCGAGCTCAACGAACTGCAGCTGGCACGCGCGTTGTCGGTCAGCAGGACCCTGACGCATCGCATCCTGCTCTACCTGCAGACCATCGGTGTGGTGGAAAAGGTCAAATACAGCAGCTGGACGGTCGTGCCGCTGGACGATGCGCGTCTGCACGACCTATACCAGGCGCGTCGTCAACTGGAACCGTACATGATGACACGCGCCGCCGATGCGCTGGAGGACGCCGAGATACGACGTTACATCCAGCGTCTGGATGCCGCCGCGCGCGATTACCCACGCGTGCCGAGTGCCTTGCTGGATGCCCTGGAGAATGATCTTCATCACCAGGCGCTGATGCGTGGCGGCAACGCGGAAATCATGACCATGTTGGGCCGCACGCGGCCGATCCTGCTGATCAGCAAGCATCTGCTGGGCTCGTCGATCGAGTTGCCCAGCGAGGCGCCGTTCTTCGACGAGCATCGCCACGTGTTCGACAAGGCGCTGGCGCGAGACGGTGGGGCGGCCGGGCGTGCCCTCGATGAGCACCTGGCGCGCTCGGAGGCGCAGGTACAGGCGCGGCTGGCCGAGTTCCGCGATGTCGGCGCGATCGACGTGCCGGATTACCTGCGCGAGGTCGAGCGTCCCTGAGGCGCCGTACGCACGCCATGTAGATCCGTTTGGTTCAACCGAGGCGTTCACCGTTACGCCGCCGCAGTTCGCGCATCAGGGCGCTATGATCCAGGTCGCCGTCGCCGTGCGCGACCAGATCAGCGAATAGATCATCCACCAGGCGCGAGACGGGCAGTTCCAGCGCCAGGTCGCCGGCGAGCGCCTGGGCGGTCTGCGTATCCTTCCATTGCCACTTGGCCGGCCCGCCGGGGCGGAAGTCGTCATTGAGCATGCGCTCGCCGTGGACCTTCAGGATCGTCGAATCGGCGAAGCCACCCATCAGCGCTTCGCGTACCTTGCCGGGGTCGGCGCCACCGCGCTCGGCGAGCAGCAATGCCTCGGCCACCGTGGCAATGGTATTGGCGACGATCATCTGATTGGCGAGCTTGGCGAGTTGCCCGCTGCCGACGGGTCCCACGTGGACGGCGCGCCCCAGCGAGGCGAACACGGTTTCGACGCGGGCGAACGTGGCGGGGTCGCCGCCGACCATGATGGCCAGCGTGCCGTCGATGGCGCCTCGCTCGCCGCCGGAGACCGGCGCATCTAGATAGCCGATACCACGCGCCTCGGCCGCCAGCGCCTGTCGCCTGGCGGTGTCGACCGGGATGGAGCTCATCACCACGAGGGTGCTGTGCGGGGCCATGCGGGCGATCACGCCGTCGGGACCCAGCAGGACGTCATCGCATACCGGCCCCGAACTGAGCATGACCACGACGATATCGGCGGCCTGGGCGGCGGCCTGCGGGCTGTCGGCGGTCTCGATGCCGTGCGCGGCCAGTGCCTGGGTCTTGTCGGGACTGCGGTTCCAGGCGCTTACGTGATGGCCCGCTTCGGCGAGGCGTCGCGCCATCGGCGCCCCCATCAGCCCGGTACCGATGACGCCTATCGTTCTTGTGTCCTGCATGTCGCGATCCTCGAGCGCTGTCATGTCATCCCTCCTGCGATAACCCCAGGGAACGGCCAAGGGCGCTTTTCGCCTGGGCCGAGTCGGCCACGGCCTGGCGCAGTGAGGCGACGACATCCTCCGGTAGCGGGATACCGTCGCGCAGATAGCCCTGGCGCTTCGCTAGACCGGATTGGCCGGGCAGGCGCACCGCGACATCGGGGTCGGCGCGCTCGGCATCGAGACAGCGCTGGGCGAGGAAGCCGGTCTCGTCGAGGAAGGCGTCGGTGCCGCCGAAACGCGCCGGGTCGATGACCATGACCGTGACCGAGGCGCCCCAGCCGGTGGGCGCATCCTTGCGGCCATAGCCGCTGAGCGCCGAGGTCAGCGCCTCGATCATCAGGCCCAGGGCGAATCCCTTGTGGCCGAAGGCTTTCTCGCCAAGCGGCAGGATGCTGCCCGGTGGCGTGGTGAAGAAGTCCTCGGGGTCGTCGCTGACCGTCCCGCGGTGGGTCAGGATGGCGGGATGTGCAAGCTTGCCGCCTTCGGCCCGCGTCTTGTTGACGGTGCCGTTGGTGATGGTCGACATGCTGACATCGATCAGCAGGGGATGCTCGCGTCCCGGAATGCCGATCGCCAGCGGGTTGGGCGTGTACACCGGCGTGGTGCCGCCATAGGGGGCGACCGAGGCCACGGCGGGGTCCGAACTCAGCACGAGGGGGATCAGGTTGCGCTCGACGAGCGGGCGCAAGTAGGCCGCCAGGCAGGCAATATGGTGCGAGCGCTTGAGACTCACGATACCGATGCCGAACCCGTCGGCCGCCTGCTGGGCATGAGTCAGGGCGCGCTGCACCAGGTACGGGCCCAGCAGATAATGGCCGTCGATCGTAGCCGCGACGGGACTGCTTTCCACGATCTCGAGGCGTTGATGGTCGCCGCAGGCGTGGCCGGCCTTGAGGTCCTTGAGATAGCCCTGGGCCAACTTGGTGCCGTGGGTATGGTGGCCCAGCAAGTCGCCTTCGACGAGTATGGCGGCGGTAGTCTCGGCGACCTCGGTCGTGGCACCGGCCTCCTGGAACAGCGCGGACAACAGGTCGGTCAAGGGGGCGGCAGCATAGGTGGTCATGGAGTCCTCGGCGATTGATCTCGTGAGCCGCCGCGAGCGCGACGGTAGAGGCGAGCGAACAGCGGCAGTAGCCAGATCAGGATGACCAAGGCACCCAGGCCCGCACTGATCGGCCGCGAAAAGAAGCTCAGCAGGTCGCCGTTGCTCTTGAGCATCGAGCTCATGAAGCTGTTTTCCAGCGTAGTGCCGAGTACCAGGCCGAGAATGGCCGGGGCCATGGGGAAGTCGCAGCGCGCCAGGATGAAGGCCACCAGGCCGACGAGCAGCATGATCCACACATCGGTAATCGAGTTGTTGATCGAGAAGGCCCCGACGATGCAGAAGCACAGGATGATCGGCATCAGTATCTTGCGTGGGGTCAGGATGAAGACCTTGGCCGAGCGAATGGCGATGTAGCCGATCGGGAGCATGATCAGATTGGCCACGAAGAACACCACGAACAGCGAGTACACCAGGCCACTACCTTCCATGAAGATCGTCGGTCCGGGATTCATGCCCTTCATGTACAGCACGCCGATCACGATGGCGGTGATCGAATCGCCGGGAATGCCGAACACCAGCGCAGGTACCCAGGCACCGCTGATGCCCGAATTATTGGCGGAGCTGGCGTCGACGATCCCTTCGATGTGACCTGTGCCGTAAGCCGCCTTGTCCTTCGAGCGGCTCTTGCCGGCGGCATAGGCGATCCATGCCGCGATGTCCGCGCCGGCGCCGGGGAGCGCGCCGATCAGGGTGCCGATCGAACTGCCGCGCAGCATGTTGCGCCAGTACTTCTTCACATGGGTGGGCACCTGCCCGAACACCTTGTCCTTGCTGAGGGCCGGCGGGTTACGGGTTTCGATGCGTGAGCCATAGAAGCTCATGATCTCGTTGAGCGCGAACATGCCGATCATCACCGGGATGAAATTGATCCCGGCCATTAGATCGGGAATGCCAAAGGTGAAACGCGGCGCCCCGCTCATCATGTCCAGGCCCACCGTGGACAGGAGCAAGCCGATCATCAACGAGAGAAAGGCCTTGGCCTTGGAGCCGATCGAGATGAAGATCGAGCTGCTCAGCCCCAGTAGCGCCAGCCAGAAGTATTCGTAGGAGCTGAACTTCAGCGCGACTTCCGCCAGCGAGGGGGAGACGAAGACCAGGATAACGGTCCCGAACAGGCCACCGAACACCGAGCAGACCAGATTGGTACCCAAGGTCTCTCGGGCGCGTCCCTTCTTGGCCAACTGCGAGGATTCACCGACGTAAGCCGCCGAGGCTGGCGTTCCGGGGATATTCAGATAGGTACCGGGAATATCGCCGGCGAAGATGGCCATGGCCGAGGTGGTGACGATCGCCGCGATGGCCGGCGTCGGATCCATGTAGAAGGTGATCGGGACCAACAGCGCCACGGCCATGGTCGCCGTCAGGCCGGGAACGGCGCCGACGAAGATGCCGAACGCTGCCGCGGCGAGAATCACCAGCATCGTCTGGCCGTTGAAGACGAGCTGAAGTCCTTGGAGCAATGCATCCATGAGTTAACCCCTGACGCTCAACAGCCCTTCGGGAAGGGGTATCAGCAGATAGCGTGAAAAAATGAAGTAGATGACCAGCGAGGCCGCCACGGAGACACCCAATGCCAGAAGCCATTGCGTTTTGCGGGCCAGCATCAGTACGAACATCATCGTGGCCAGGCTGATAGCTGTCCCCAGATAGTCGCTGGCCAGGATGTAGAACACGATCAGGCCACAGGGGAGCAGGGAGACGAGGATAGCCTGGAAATCGGGTCGCAGAACGACGTGGCCTTCGCTGGCGCGCTGACGCAGCGTCGAGAACTGACTGGCTGCGAGCACCAGACCGCCTATGAAAAACCCTCCCCCGATGAGGGAGGGGAATAGCGAAGGGCCGAATTGCAGGCTGGGCATCGTGGGATATTGTCTGGCGACATAGATCGTGACGATGCCTGCCACCATGAAACACAGCCCCAACATAACGTCTTTCATGGGAAGCCCTTATTATTTTTTCAGACCGATACTTTCGATGATCTTGCCGTATTCCTTGTCCATTTCGCCCATCATCTTCTCGAAGTCCTCGGCATTGCGCCATTCCGTGCCGTAACCCTGCTTGGCCATGAAGCCCTGATAGGTCTCGCTGTTGTAGGCTGCTTCCAGCGCCTTCTCGAGCTTGTCGACGATTTCCTGATCCATGCCCTTGGGGCCGGCAATGCCGCGCCACTCACCGATCGTGTAATCGCTGCCGATGGCCTCCTCGACGGTAGGAACATCGGGAAAGCTGTCCAGCCGCTCGGGTGCCATGATGCCCAGGCTTTGCGCCTTGCCAGCCTCGATCATCGAGCGAGCCTCGGGTACCGAGCTGGGCACGATATCGATGCCACCGGAAACGAGTTCGGTCATGGCCGGGGCCGCGCCCTGGCTGGGAATCCAGGTCACCTTGTTGGGTTCGATGCCCTGGTCGAGCAGGAAGCCGGCGAAGGCCAGGTGCCATACGCCGCCGAGTCCAGTGCCGGAGGCATTGTAGGTACCGGACGGCTGTTCCTTGATGGCGCCGAGCAACTGGTCCAGCGAGTCGAAGGGAGCATCCTCCGCGACTTGTACGCCGGCGTAGTCAAAGTTGATCTGGCCGACCGGGGTGAAGTCCTTGTAGGTGAGGTCGGTCAACCCCAGCCAGTGCATCATGTTGGTTTCGCCGGTGATCAGGCCAAGGGTGTAGCCGTCGGGCTTGGCCGTGGAGATTGCCGTATGACCAACGACGCCGCTGCCCCCGGTACGATTGACGACGTTGATCGTCTGACCGAGCTCTTCTTCCAGCGCACTGGCAATGGTGCGTGCCGTGGCATCCGTACCGCCGCCGGCGGCCCAGGGAACAATGATGGTAATGGGTTTTTCGGGATAGTCGGCGAGGGCCGGGCCGGTGATGGCGGTCAGCAGGACAGCGGTGCTGGCGAGTAGCGCTTTGTTGTGTCGTTTTGACATGATCGATCCTTGTTATTGGCGTGTCATGGAGATGTCGTTTAGCCGAACGCATTTTTCAGTCTGGTCTTAGTGAACATTGCACGCAATATTCGTTTGTCGAGGCTCTTTGGCCTGGTTTGATAATTAATCCTCCTGCTTTCAATGGGGCGTGTTGCTGGAAGCGTTTGCGTAACCCTTGCCAGCGCTGGCGTCACGCAGAATAAAACCTGGAACGCTTTTCGATGTATCGAAGCGTCGTTTCAAAAGGCCTCCTGCAGGAGACGTTGGAAGTCCTCTCGCGTGGCCGGTCGCGGATTGGTCGCGGTCGAATGGTCTTCCAGGGCCCATTGCGCTACCGGGGCCAGGCGCTCTTGCGTCACCCCCATGTCGCTGAGGCGCATGGGCAGTCCCAGGTCGCGGTTGAGCTCGATAAAGGCCTCGGCGAGATCCGTCGCTGGGGCGAGCCCCATGGCGTGGCGCAGACGCTCGAACTTGTCGCCGCAGTGGTCCTGATTGAAGCGCAGTACGTGCGGCATCAACAGTGCATTGAGCGTGCCGTGATGGAGCTTGAGATCGTGGAAACCGCCCAGTGCGTGGGATAGCGAGTGTACTGCGCCGAGCCCCTTCTGAAAGGCCAAGGCTCCCTGCGTGGCGGCCATGAGCATTTCGCTGCGGGCCTCGAGATCGTCGCCGTGGTGCACGGCGGTGCGAATGTAACGCGTGGCGCGCTGCAGGCCGTCCAGGGCGATGGCCTCGGCGGGTGGGTTGAATCGTGGACTGAGAAACGTCTCGACACAGTGCGCGATGGCGTCCATGCCGGTGGCGGCAGTGAGGGATGCCGGTAACGAGAGGGTCAATAGAGGGTCGCAGATCGCCACATCGGGAATCAGATGCGGCGAGAGAAACCCGAGCTTGCGTTCGTCGCGCATGCTGATCAGGGCGGCGCGGCCGACCTCGCTGCCCGTGCCGGCGGTGGTGGGAATGGCTATGAGCGGCAGCACGTTATCGCCGATCCGCGCAGCGCCACCTTCGATCACCGCGTATTGCCGCAGGGGGGCCGGATGGCTGGCCAGCAAGGCGACGCCCTTGGCCAGGTCGATGCTCGAGCCACCGCCCAGCGCGACGATGCCATCGCAGGCGTGCTCGCGATAGCAAGCGACGGCTTCTTCGATGGCGACTTCGGTCGGGTTCGGCGGCGTGGCGTCATACACGGGGGTCGAGCGCTCGGCGCTGATTGCCTCTTGAACACGAGCCACGAGACCACTGGCGGTGAGACCCGCATCGGTGACGATCAAGGGCTTGGCGACCCCGAGAAGGGTCAGCTCCTCGGCCAGGTCGTCCACGGCGCCGGCACCGAAGCGTATCTTGGTGAGGTACTGGATGATCGAACTCATGGGGCTCTCCCGAGGGTCTGGCGTCGACCAAGGCGATAGTTGTTGTTCGTGACGAGACAGCGCGAGGCGTTGCCCTGAGCATCAGGCTATGGCGATATGGAAATCATAATCCAATCGAAGTTTGTGGCATTGTGATTCGTCTGGGTTATCGGTAAGCCAGGCGGCCATGCGCAATGAGCGCTGGCCACGGGTGCCAACTAGGATATTTTCATCATGACGACGGACAAGCTGTCACATGCGCATCTCCGCGGTTGGCTACGTTTCAAGCATTTGACGTTGCTGACTACCCTGGCCCAAAGCCGCAACATGCACGCCACGGCGCGGACGATGTGCCTGAGCCAGCCGGCCGCGAGCAAGATGCTGCGGGATCTGGAGCTCTATTTCGGTTTCGCGCTGTTCGAGCGCTTGCCGCGTGCCATGCAGCCCACCGAGTTGGGGGAACAGGTCATTCGCCATGCCTGGATTCTGCTCAATGACCTGGAGCGCCTGGTTGACGACATCAATGACCTGCGCCAGGGGGGCTACGGTCATTTGCTGATCGGAGCTATCGCCGCTGCGGCTCCGGAGATACTGCCGGCTGCCATCGCGCGCCTCAAACGCGATCGACCGCGTCTCTCGGTGAGCCTGCAGGAACAGACCAGCGACAGGCTGCTGCTCGAACTGGAACACAAGCGTCTCGACCTGGTCATCGGGCGCTTGACGCATGTCAGCCAGCACAACCTGTTCGATTTCGAGCCGTTGCTGGACGAGCCATTGCGGGTCGTGGTGCGCCGCGATCATCCGCTGACCCAACTGGCCGATGACCCCTCGCTGGAAGAGCTGAGCCATTGGCCATGGATATTGCACCCGCTGTCGAGTCCCATGCGCAGGGTGTTCGAATCGGCTTTGGCGGAAGAGGGCATCGCGACGCCGGCCAACGTGATCGAGACCACAGCCATTCAGGCGACCCTGCAGTTGCTGCAATCCTCGGACATGCTGGCGGTCTTGCCGCGCTCCGTCATGCGTCGTCCCCTGGCGGGAGGACAATACGTGGTGCTCGATCGGGTGATCGGCAAGCCGCTGGACTACTACGGTATTATCACGCGACGCCAGGAATCGTTGTCGTCGGCAACGCAGGCTCTGATCGAGAATCTGCGGGAGATGGCCGGCCAAGCGCTTGAAGAAAACGAGCGGTAACCCCGGCGGTCGTACATCACCGTGTAGAACGTCGTTCATCGAACGCAGGCGGCCCGGTGCACTCTCCGCGCGCCGATGCCGGCCGTCGGACGTTTACAGCGTGGCGAACAGGTCGTCCGAGACAACGAGCCTCGCGCCTTCCAGTCGCAGTAGCCACAGCTTGCGCGGCAGGCCGCCGGCATAGCCGGTCAACTGGCCGTTGCTGCCGATCACGCGATGGCAGGGCACGATGATCGCCAGCGGGTTGCGGCCGTTGGCGGCGCCCACCGCGCGGTGGCTGTTGGGGCAGCCGATGCCCCGGGAGATCGTCGCGTAGCTGCAGGTTTCGCCGAAAGGCACCTCGCGCAGGCGCTGCCATACGCGCTGCTGGAACTCGGTGCCCTGCGGAGCGAGGGGCAGCGAGAACTCACGCCGCTCGCCGCGGAAGTATTCCGCAAGCTGATCCTTGCAGTGCTCGATCAGCGGATGGGGGTTGGCGGTGTGTGCGGCCTCGTCGACGAAGCGGATGTGGGTGATGCCCTGGTCGTTGGCGCGAATCTCCAGCAGGCCGAGGGGTGAGCCGGGAGGCGTGGCGAGATAGTCGATGTACATGTCAGCGATTCCACAGTTGGAAGGTCAGGTAGCTGCGCCAGGGCGAGGCGGCGGCGGGATCGGCCCCGTCGAGCTCGCCGAGCGCCTTCTTCACGCCCAGGTCGCCACCCAGCCAGATATCGGGATGGCTGGCGCCGCGCATGCGGGCGTAATCCACCGTCCAGGGGCCGACGCCCTTGAGCGTCAGCCAGGCCTGGGCGTCCTCGTCGTGGCCGTGGGCGAGATGCCATTCGGCCAGGCGGCGCAACGTTTCGCGCCGCGCCGTCGGCATGCCCAGAAAGCCAAGGTCGCTGGCGGCGATGGCGGCCGGCTCCGGGAAGCGACGCTGCGAGCCCATCTCGCCCTCACCGTCACTCTCGCCCAGCGTGTCGACCAGGGTCTGGGCCAGCCTGCGTGCCGCCGTGACCGAGACCTGCTGGCCGAGGATGGCCTTGATGCCGGCCTCGAACGCGTTCCAGATGCCCGGCAGGCGCAACCCCTCCACCAGCTTGAGCCCGGGCGCCGCCTGGGCCAGGTGGGCTTCGATGGCGGCGCTGTCGGCGTCTAGATCGAGCACGCGGCGGATGTTGCCGACCACCGCCTTGAGCGATGCCAGCCGGTCGAGCTCGAGAGTCACCGTGAAGCGGTAATGCTGCGGCTCGTGGCGCGCGGTGAAGCGCCCCTTGGCCCCTTGCCAGGCAAAGCAGCGGCCATAATGGTCTTCGCCGACCCACTCGAGCCCATTGATCGAGCGCTGGCCGAGGAAGTCGCGCAGCCGCTCCCAGGCATAGGGCGGGCGATAGGCCAGCTGGAGCGTCAGGCCGCGGCCGCCGGTCGCGGCGCGGCGGCGTAGCTCGCCGGGATTCATGCCCATGCGCGAGCGAAAGGCGTCGTGAAAGCGGCGCAGGCTGTGAAAGCCGCTGGCGTAGGCAATCTCGGTCACCGGCAGGTCGGTCTGGTGCAGCAACTGCTTGGCGAACAGACACTGCTGATAAAGGGCGTAGGTCTTGGGCGAGACGCCGAAGCGTTCTTGAAACAGCCGGCGCAGGTAACGCTCGCCGATTCCCAGGCGCTCGCACAGTGCGCTGAGCGAACCCTGCTGCAGGGCGCCGCCGTCGATCAGCCGCAGCGCCCGCTCCAGGGTGGTGTCGACGCCTTTCCAGGCGGGCGAGCCCGGGGCGCTGTCCGGCCGGCAGCGCAGACAGGGGCGAAAACCCGCCTCGGCGGCCGCGACGGCGCTCGCGAAATAACTGACGTTGCGCTCCTGCGGCGGGGTGGCCGGGCAGATCGGACGGCAGTAGATCCGCGTGGTGCGTACCGCAGTGAAGAACTGGCCATCGAAGCGCGCGTCCCGCGACAGGCGCGCCTGGCGACAGCGTTCGGGGTCGAGCACGGCGTTCTCCTCGCTAAGAGTCAACCTTTGCTGGCCAGTGTATCGTGTCCGTGGCCGAGGACTCGCCGGAATCGGCACTCAAGTGGCAACCGAAACCTTGCCTTGAGTGGCAACCGGCACCTTGCTTCGCGTGGCCGGCGGAAACTTGCAAAGTGTATCGCTCGCTATCACCTATCCTCAAAGACGACGAAGCCATCTTTCATCCATCGGCAAGACCCGGAGAGGCAATGCTACCCACGTTCACCCTGCGCTACGCCCGCCTGCCGGCGCGTTTCCATGAACGCTTCGATCCCGTGCCCGTCGCCTCGCCCCGACTGGTGGCCTTCAACCGCCCGTTGGCCGAGGAGCTGGGTTTCGACCTGGACGCCTACGACGAGACGCTCGCCACCCAGGTGTTCTCGGGCAATCGCGTGCCCGACGGGGCCGAGCCATTGGCGATGGCCTATGCCGGGCACCAGTTCGGCAACTTCGTGCCGCGCCTGGGCGACGGCCGGGCGGTGCTGCTCGGCGAAGTCACGGATCGCCAGGGCCGGCTGCGCGACATCCAGCTCAAGGGCGGCGGGCGCACGCCGTTCTCGCGGGGCGGCGACGGGCGCGCGCCGCTCGGCCCGGTGCTGCGCGAGTACCTGGTCAGCGAGGCGATGCACGCCATGGGCATCCCCACCACCCGGGCGCTGGCGGCGGTCACCACCGGCGAGCGAGTCGTCCGGCGCATCCCCGAGCCGGGGGCGATCCTGACCCGCGTGGCGGCGAGCCACATTCGCGTCGGTACGTTTCAGTACTTTGCCGGGCGTGGCGATGTCGACGGCCTGCGCGAGCTGGCCGACCATGTCATCGAGCGCCACTATCCACAACTGCAGCCCGAACTCGCCGACAGCGAGCATCTCGGCCGGCCCGAGGGCGAGCGCTACCTGGCACTGCTCGAGGCGGTCCAGGCCCGCCAGGCCGCGCTGATCGCCCGCTGGATGGGCGTCGGTTTCATCCATGGGGTGATGAACACCGACAACATGAGCGTCTCCGGCGAGACCATCGACTTCGGGCCCTGTGCGTTCATGGAGGCCTACGATCCGCGCACCGTGTTCAGTTCCATCGACGAGGGTGGGCGCTACGCCTACGGCAACCAGCCGGGTATCGGCCAGTGGAACCTGGCGCGGCTGGCCGAGACGCTGTTGCCGTTGATCGACGAGGACCAGGAACAGGCCATCGCCAAGGCCACCAAGGTGATCGAGACCTATCCGGGGCGCTTCGAGGCCGAGAAACTCGCGGTGATGCGCGCCAAGCTCGGCCTGACCGGCGAGGAGGAGGGCGACGGCGAACTCATCGACGCGCTGCTCGAGACGATGCGGGCGGGGCGCGCCGACTTCACCCTGACCTTTCGGCAACTCGGCGACGTGGCGGCCTCGGTCGATGCCGAGCCGGCGCTTTACGAACTGTTCGAACGCAGCGAGCCGATCCAGGCCTGGCTCGCCCGGTGGCGTGAGCGACTGACCCGGGAAGCGGCCGGTCCCGACGAGATCGCCCGGCGCATGCGGGCGGTCAATCCCAAGTACATCCCGCGCAATCACCGCGTTCAGGAGGCGCTGACGGCGGCGGACGACGGCGACTTCCGGCCCTTCGAGACGCTGCGCGAGGTGCTCGCCAAGCCCTTCGAGGATCAGCCGGGACGCGAAGAGTACGCGCTGCCCGCCGCGCCCAGCGAGCAGGTATTTCGCACCTTTTGCGGTACCTGAGGCGGGACAAAAGTCGTACGCGGGCGGGCGTTGTGTAGGGTTGCCGTGCGCGTAAACTAGCCATAGCACGAACGCTAGCGAAATCTTCTCCGGTTGCGCCTCGCGGCATCAAGAACGGCCAGGCGCGCCGGGGCGACGACCGCTAACGAGATCAATAATCACAACAGGAGCCGCCCGCATGTCCGTCCGAGATATCGCCCTCTATATCGATGGCAAACCCACGCCGTCGCAGTCCGGTGAATGGCGCGATGTGATAGATCCCGCGACCCAGAAGGTCGTCGCCCGGGTGCCGTTTTGCAGCGTCGAGGAGGTCGATCGCGCGGTGGCCAGCGCCCAGGCCGCCTTCAAGACCTGGCGCAAGGTGCCGCTGGCCAAGCGCATGCGCATCATGCTCGCCTTCCAGGCGCTGATCCGCGAGCACACCAGTGAGCTGGCCGCGTTGATCACCGAGGAGCACGGCAAGACCCTGCCCGACGCCGAGGGCGAGGTGGGGCGCGGCCTGGAGGTGGTCGAGCACGCCTGTTCGATCACCTCGCTGCAGCTCGGCGAGATCGCCGAGAACGCCGCGAGCGACGTCAACGTCTATTCGCTCAACCAGCCGCTGGGGGTGGGCGCCGGGATCACCGCGTTCAACTTCCCGATCATGCTGCCGTGCTTCATGTTTCCGCTGGCTATTGCCACCGGCAATACCTTCGTCCTCAAGCCCTCCGAGCAGGACCCGTCGTCGACCATGCGGCTGGTCGAGCTGGCCCACGAGGCCGGCGTGCCGCCCGGCGTGCTCAATGTCGTGCATGGCGGGCCCGCGGTCGCCAACCGGTTGTGCGACCATCCGGACATCAAGGCCGTGTCGTTCATCGGCTCGACCCACGTCGGCACCCAGATCCACGCCCGCGCCGGAGCCGCCGGCAAGCGCGTGCAGGCGATGATGGGCGCCAAGAACCATTGCGTGGTGATGCCCGACGCCAATCGCAGCCAGGCGATCAACAACCTGCTGGGCTCGGCGTTCGGCGCGGCCGGCCAGCGCTGCATGGCCAACTCGGTGCTGGTGCTGGTCGGCGAGGCGCGCGAGTGGCTCGACGAGATCGTCGAGAAATCCCGCGCCATGAAGGTCGGCCCCGGCACCCAGCGCGACGCCGACCTGGGCCCGCTGGTGTCGCCGGCGGCGCGCGACCGGGTGGTGTCGCTGATCGACAAGGGCGAGGCGGAGGGGGCCACGCTCAGGCTCGACGGCCGTGGCCTGAGCGTCGACGGCTATCCGGACGGCAACTTCGTCGGGCCGACCATCTTCAGCGACGTGAACGCGCAGATGGCCATCTATCGCGAGGAGATCTTCGGCCCGGTGCTCTGCGTGGTCGGCGTCGACACGCTGGACGACGCCATCGCATTCATCAACGCCAACCCCAACGGCAACGGCACCTCGATCTTCACCAACTCCGGCTGGGTGGCTAAGCGCTTCGAGAGCGACATCGACGTCGGCCAGGTGGGCATCAACGTGCCGATCCCGGTGCCGGTGGCGTATTTCAGCTTCACCGGTTCGCGGGCCTCGAAGCTCGGCGACCTGGGGCCCAACGGCAAGCAGGCGGTCCAGTTCTGGACCCAGACCAAGACCGTCACCGCACGCTGGTTCGAGCCTGAAAACGTCTCCTCGGGGATCAACAGCACCATCTCGATGGGCTGAGTAAGAAGGCGCGTCGACACGGCCCCGCCTCGCCAGAGGCGGGGCCGCTTGCGTTGAGAAGAGTGAAAAAGCGCCGACCGGAGCGGATGGGAAAACAGGATAGACTGGTGACGCCTTGATCGTTTGCGCGGAGCCGTCGTGAGCCGTAGTCCTCTTTCGTTGCCATCATTGACGCTTGCGCTGTGCTGGTTGGCGCTGCTGTGTCTGACGACCTCGCCGGCCCACGGGGCGATCGCGATAGCCGACGCCCCGCGCGAGCTCAACCTGAGCCCGCGGGTGAGCCTGCTCGAGGATGCCGAGCGGATCTACGACATCGACGCGCTGCTGACCGGCGGCGAGCGCTTGCCCTGGCGGCCCTCCAGGCAGGAGACCCTCAACTTCAGCTTCTCCGAGTCGGCCTGGTGGGTGCGCTTCGAACTCACCAACGATACCTCGGCGCCGGCGCGACGCCTGCTGGAGCTGGCGATGCCGCTGCACGACTATCTGGATGCCTGGGTGGCCGATCCCGCCGGTACCATCGTGAAATCCTGGCGGACCGGGGATCGGCGCGCCTTCGGCTCGCGCCCGGTAGTGCACCGCACCTTCGTGCTGCCGATTTCGCTGCCTCCCGGCGAGACTCGCAGCGTCATCCTGCGCCTGGATAGCCACGACGGGCTCTTTGACGCCACGCCGCTCTACCTGATGGACGATGCCGGTTTCCTGGCCAAGGCCCAGCGCGAACTTATGGCCTTCAGCCTCTACTTCGGCGCGTTGCTGGCGCTACTGGCCTATAACTTCCTGCTTTATCTGGCGCTGCGTGAGCACACCCTGCTGCTTTACGCGGCTTATCTGGGCACTTTCTTCGTGCTGATGTTCACCGCGCGCGGCTTCGCCTTTCAGTATTGGTGGCCGCAGTGGCCGACGTTCAACAACCAGTTGGTGCCGCTCAACATCGGCCTGTTCGCGCTCACCCTGACCCTGTTCAGCGACAGCTATCTCAACCTGCGCCGACATGTGCCACGCCTGTCCCGGGGGCTGCAAGGCCTGGCGGCGCTATGCCTGCTGAGTGCGCTGCCGGCGTTGTGGGGGCATTACGCCTGGGTATTTCGGGTAATGATTCCCGGTTTCATCGTGCTCTCCACGCTGTGGCTCGGCGTCGCCGTCTGGCGAAGCTGTCGCGGCGAGGTGCTGGCGCGAATCTATCTGGTGGCCTGGTGCGTGTTGCTGGTCGGGATCTCGTTGTACTTCCTGCGGGTGGCCGGCGTACTGCCCTACAATGTGGTCACGGAATACGCCGTGCAGGTGGGCTCGGGGCTCGAGTTCATGCTGCTGTCGCTGGGGCTGGCCTGGAAGATCAATCAGCTCAAGAACGACAAGCTCAGCGCCGAACGCGCCACCCACGACATGCAGCGCATCGCCAATCAGCGGCTCGAGGAGCAGGTCGTGGCGCGCACCCGGGAACTCGAGCGGGCCAACCGAAAGCTCGCCAGCCTGGCGCGCACCGATCCGCTCACCGGGCTTTTCAACCGCCGCCAGTTCGGCGCGCGGCTCGAGGCGGAGCTCGAGTATCGACGCTGCACCGGTCGGCCGTTGCTGTTCGCGGTGATGGATATCGACGCCTTCAAGGCCTACAACGATACCTACGGCCATCAGGCCGGCGACGCGGTATTGGTGCGGGTCGCCGAACTGCTCACGGAGCGCTTCCAGCGCCCCGGCGATCAGCTGTTCCGGCTCGGCGGCGAGGAGTTCGGCCTACTGCTGGAAGCCGACTCCTGCGAGGCGGGCTATCAGGAGCTGGAGCGGTTTCGCGAGTCGCTCGAACGACTCGCCATTGCGCATCGCGCTTCGGAACTTGGGGTGGTGACGGCGTCGTTCGGCCTGGTCGCCTGCGAGGATTTCGCCTGCATCGTCGATGCGGATTCGCTCTACTTGCAGGCCGACCAGGCGATGTACGAGGCCAAGGCCCGGCAACGCAACCGCATCGTGACGCGCCATTTTTGCGCGCAGGACTCGAGTGAACGCGCCTAGGGCAAGCCGAAGGCTATACGCCTAGAAGATCCGGCACGTCTGCAGGAGTTGGCTGACCGGCTCGAGCTGGCTTTCGTGGAGGATCAGCAGGGTCGTGGCCTGCGGCTCGTCCTCGGCGGGCGTGACGATGGCGAACTCGCCCTCTTCGAGATGGAACTCGTGGACTTCGTACAGGCCGCGCGCCGCCAGGCAGCGGATCGAGCGGTAGGCGTCGTCTTCGCCGTAGGTAAGGCGGTGATAGATCTTGAAGAAGGTGTAGAGAAACAGCCCCTGCTCGAACGTGGGCCAGCGCGCCGGGGTATTGCGGGTCAGGTCGTCTATCGACTGGCCGGCCTGCTCGGCCTGGGCAATGGCATCGTCCAGCGGCCTTTCGAGCAGCGAGCGGTCGTCGCTGGGCAGCGCCTGGCCGTCGCTTCGCGCCTGGCGGTAACGAGCCTCGACGTGGCGCAGGTCGGCGAGGCGGCGCAGGGCATGGTCGCTATGATTGAGCTCGCCGAGCTGGAAGTTGCCGTTTTCCCAACCGTGGATCACCCGAGCTTTCAGTACGTCCGCGGCCACCGGGCGGTCGAGCAGGGCATGCAGAGCGACCGGCAGGTTGTCCCAGCGTGCATGGACGTGATTGCCGAACGCCTGATAGGGGTCGGTGAAGAGCGCATGCAGCCGGCCGGGGGCATGCTCGTTGGCTTCGTGGTAAGGCATGGCGCTAGGACCCTATGTCTGCGTTATTCTTCGTTGTTGTGTCGTCGTTTCAGACCATTGATTGCTACATTGACCAGGCGATTCCCGCAGCATCGCCAAGCCGGGTGCCTTGTCCGGCAAAGCCGATGCGTCGACAATTTGCCATAACTTGGGTTATCGGCGCTATGCCGTTAACCTTTAATCGACATACCTACACTCATTCACTGTCGCCAGGGGAGTCCTGCCCAATGGGCGGGCTGAGAGTGCGGCTTTCACAAAGCGCTGACCCTGGAACCTGATCCGGTTAATGCCGGCGGAGGAAGTGCGACATGCTATACGCGACCCTGGCCGCGCTCGGTGCGGCGTTGCTGTTGTTTGCCATTCTCGGCCTGCGCGCGATCCGCGCGGGCGATCCGCTCGACGATTACATGACCGCGCGCAACTCGCAGCCGGCCACCACGCTGGGGCTGTCGTTCCTGGCCTCGGGGATGGGCGCGTGGATTCTCTTTGCCCCGCCGGAAGTGGGGGCCTTCGTCGGCCCGGTGGCGCTGGCCGGCTACGCCATCGGCTCGGCGTTGCCATTCATCGTGCTGGCACTTTGCGGTCCGGCGATCCGCCGCCGCCTGCCCGAGGGGCGCAGCATCGGCGAGTTCGCCGCGGCGCGCTTCGGTACCGGCGTGCGCCGCTACGTGGCGCTGATCTCGATACTCTATATGGCCTGCTTCCTGGCCGCCGAGCTGAGCGCCATCGGCGGAATCACCGAGTTGCTCTCGCCGTTGTCGGGCAGCGTGGCGATCGTCGCCGTGGCGGTGACCACGCTGGCCTACACCGCCTGGGGCGGACTGCGGGCGAGCCTGGTTACCGACCGCTGGCAGGCGTTGCTGCTGAGCGCGCTGCTGCTGGTCGTCGGCGGGGTGGCGCTGGCGCGGATGCCGGCGCTACCGGCCTCGGCCGCGCTGCCCGACATCGCCTTCGGCGATGCGCTGAGCGTGGCGGTGACGCTGGTGATCGCGGTGACCGCGGCCAACCTGTTCCACCAGGGCTACTGGCAGCGTGTCTGGGCGGCCCGCGACGCCGCCGCGCTGGGGCGCGGTGCCGTGTTGGGTGGCGTGACGACGGTGGTGGTGGTTGCCGTCATCGGTGGGCTGGGGATCCTCGCGGCGTTGAGCGGGGTTCGACTCGGCGAGCCGCCGATGCCGTTCTTCGCCCTGCTGCACGGCGCCCCGGGCTGGCTGAGCCTGCTGGCGCTGATACTGGCGGTGACGCTGGTCGCCTCGAGCGTCGATACCCTGCAGAACGGCATCGCCTCGCTGCTGGTCGGCGAGGGCGAAAGCCTCGGCCGGCGAGGGTTGTCGCTGGGCGGGGCGCGCTGGATCACCCTGGCGCTGATGGTCCCGGCGATGCTGGTGGCGCTGCAGGGCGTGTCGGTGCTGCGACTGTTCCTGGTCGCCGATCTGTTGTGTGCCACGGCGGTGGTGCCCGTGCTGTTGGGACTCTGGTCGCGGATGAGCACCACGGCGGCGGTGGCCGGCGGGCTGGCCGGGCTGGGCGGCGCGGTGTTGCCCGGCTGGGTCGCCCAGGGCAGCCTGGCGGGCGGCCTGTTGGCGACGAGCTTTCCCGGCGGCGCGCCGACGCTGGCGCCGTTTCTGGGCGCGCTGACGGCGTCGGCAGTGGTCAGCTTGGCGGTAGCCTGGGTACGGCCGGTGAGGGCGTTGTCGACCCAGTGAAGCGAGCCGCTGCGTTCGTGACCCGATCGGGTGCGAAAGCCGAATGGCGGGAGGCGGTTTGCAAGCGCGGCGCCGCGCTTTCAGACTGAGTCGGCTAGTCTGTTGTGATGCAATGTCGCAACAGACCAGCCACATGACCAGTCCAGGGAGTAGCCGTGATGAGTGATGAATCCCCCGCCGACCCGCGTCGTCGCTATTCGAGCCCGGTCGTCGACGGTCCGGGCAAGTCGGCCAGCCGCGCGATGCTGCGCGCGGTGGGTTTCGGCGACGACGATTTCCGCAAGCCCCAGGTGGGCATCGCCTCCACCGGTAGCCAGGTCACGCCCTGCAACAGTCATATCGACGAACTCGCCGAGCAGTCGCGGGCTGGGGCCGACGAGGCCGGCGGCAAGGGCGTGGTGTTCAATACCATCACCATCTCGGACGGGATCGCCAACGGCACCGAGGGCATGAAGTATTCGCTGGTCTCGCGCGAGGTGATCGCCGACTCGATCGAGACGGTGGCCGGTTGCGAGGGCTTCGACGGAGTCGTGGCGATCGGCGGCTGCGACAAGAACATGCCGGGCTGCATGATCGGCCTGGCGCGCCTCGATCGGCCCAGCGTGTTCGTCTACGGCGGGACCATCCTGCCGGGCGCGAACCATACCGACATCGTCTCGGTGTTCGAGGCGATGGGGGCCCACTCGCGCGGCGATATCGATCGCATCGAGCTCAAGCAGATCGAGGAGACGGCGATTCCCGGGCCGGGCGCCTGCGGCGGCATGTACACCGCCAACACCATGGCCTCGGCGATCGAGGCGCTGGGCATGAGCCTGCCCAATTCCTCGGCGCAGAACGCCGTCTCCGATACCAAGCGCGACGACAGCCGCGCCGCCGGAGCGGCGGTGCTCGCGCTGCTCGAGCGTGATATCAAGCCCAGCGACATCATGACCCGCGAGGCGTTCGAGAACGCCATCACCGTGGTCATTGCACTGGGCGGCTCGACCAATGCGGTACTGCATCTGCTGGCCATGGCCAGTGCCATCGGAGTCGAGCTCGAGGTGGACGATTTCACGCGGATCGGCCAGCGCGTGCCGGTACTCGCCGACCTGCGGCCCAGCGGCCACTACATGATGAGCGAGCTGGTGGCGATCGGCGGCATCCAGCCGTTGATGAAGACGCTGCTCGAGGCCGGCTTGCTGCACGGCGAATGCCTGACGGTGACCGGTCGCACGCTGGCCGAGAACCTGGCCGAGGTCGCGCCGTACCCGGAGGATCAGCGGATCATCGCGGCGCTCGATGCGCCGATCAAGGCGCAGAGCCATCTGCGCATCCTGCATGGCAACCTGGCGCCGGAGGGGGCGGTGGCCAAGATCACCGGCAAGGAGGGCACGCGCTTCACCGGCCGCGCGCGGGTGTTCGGTTCCGAGGAGGAGGCCCAGGCCCGCATCAACGACGGCACCGTGATCGCCGGCGACGTGGTGGTGATCCGCTACGAGGGGCCGCGCGGCGGGCCGGGCATGCGCGAGATGCTGACCCCGACCTCGGCGATCATGGGTCGCGGGCTGGGCGATCAGGTGGCCTTGATCACCGATGGACGCTTTTCCGGCGGCAGCCACGGTTTCGTGGTCGGCCATGTCTCGCCGGAGGCGTTCAACGGCGGGCCCATCGCACTCATCGAGGATGGCGACGAGATCACCATCGATGCCGAGGCCGACATCATCAACGTCGCGCTCAGTCACGACGAGTTCGAACTGCGCCGGGCGGCCTGGCGTCAGCCCGAGCCGCGTTATCGGCGCGGGGTGCTGGCCAAGTATGCGCGCACCGTGAGTTCGGCCTCGCGAGGGGCGGTGACGGACCTGCCGGAGTAGACGATGGCCGCGGGCGAGGTGCCGACGCTGACGATCGGCTCGGCGCTGGGCGTGATCGCCGACACCCACGGTCAGCTGCGTCCGGAGGCGCTGACGCTGCTGGCCGACTGCGAGGCGATCGTGCACCTCGGCGATGTCGGCGACGAGGCGATCCTCGAGCGCCTGGCGGCGATCGCGCCGTTGTACGTCGTGCGCGGCAACATCGATACCCAGCCGTGGGCCGAACGGCTACCTCAAACCCAGGATCTCGTCGTCAACGGCCGCCGCCTGCATCTGGTTCACGACATCGCCGACTTCGACACCGCCACGACCTGCGAAGCCGTGCTGCATGGCCATTCCCACAAGCCGCGCAACGAATGGCGCGACGGTCGGCTGCTGTTCAACCCCGGCGGCGCCGGACGGCGTCGCTTTCGGCTACCCATCACGCTCGGCAAGCTATGGTTGGACGAGCGAGGGCTGCGCGGCGCGATCATCCATCTGCCGCTCTGAGTGCGAGGCCAAGCGTTCGAGGTCGAGCTGTAGCAAGCTGGCGATGGCGCTAGGGTGGCGTAGTCCTGACCGTGGCTACGCTCGGGGCGGGCTCGCTATCGTCGACGACGCTTTCCACGCGATCGCGGATCGCCTGGAGATCGTCGGCGGAAAAATGCTCCAGCCGACCGGCGAGCAGGTCGCTGATGCGTTGAGTGGGGATACCGGCGCGCCGGGCGATTTCACGGTTACCGAGTTCAGAAAGGGCGATGCGGCGAGTGACTACGCGCATCAGCCGGGTGCGATGCTCCATATCTCGAACATCGAAGTCCCGGTTGGGATGGCACTGCGCACGTGAGGCACAGTTGCCGGTTTGTCGTACCGCGTCCATGAGGCTCCAGAAGTGACAATCGGACCCCTCAAGCATGCGCAATTTTTGCCCGCGCGACCAGTGTAAATTCGAGGTTTTTTGCGGGCTTTTTTTGCGCTCTCGGTCGGCGCCGTCGCCATGCGTCAATTCTCGTCGCGTGGCGGCGTGGGACGCACCAGAATCTCGTTGACGTCGACGTGCTGGGGCTGGCCGATGGCATACATCACCGCATTGGCGATGTCGCGATCGGCCAGGGCCTGCTCGGGGGCCTGGTCGAAGAACGGTGTGTCGACCATGCCGGGCTCGATCAGCGTGACGCGGATGCCGGTGCCGCGCAGCTCCTCGCGCAGGTTGTACCCGATGCCCGTCACCGCCCACTTGCTGGCGCTGTACATCGAACCGGGGATCGTCGTCCGGCCCGCGGCGGAGCCGGTCAACAGGATATGACCCTGGCTGCGGCGCAGTGCCGGCAGGGTCGCCTGGATGGTCAGCCCGACGCCGTAGACGTTGGTCATCAGCATCTGCCGCCAAGCGTGATGGTCGGCCTCGCTGAAGCCCCCGGGCGAGCCGCCGACACCGGCGTTGGCGAAGACCGCGTCGATGCGCCCGAAGCGCTCCATGGCCTGATCGACCATCGCCTGCTGATCCTCCATCGAGGTGACGTCGCACTCGACGGCAAGCACTTTTTCGGCGCCGAATTCATGCTCCAGCGTCTTGAGCTTGTCGAGCGAACGGGCCGCGAGTACCAGTTGGTAATTCTCGCGATGGGCGGCGCGAGCGGTAGCGGCGCCGATGCCGCTCGAGGCGCCGGTAATCAGTAGTACGCGATCGTTCATCATGACCTCCATGCCAAGCCGTCGATTCTTAGCATGGTAAGACATGCCGACTTATGCAATGTCAGGCATGAGGCTGGCATCGTTAATGACGATGCAGACTACCGAACTGCCCCATGGCAGCAGGTGACGTGGCAAGAAAACGGCAAGAGGCGGGGTAAGCGGACCGTTGCACGGCGCATGCTGCGCCGTGCAACGGCGGGGGCGTTATATCACCCGATCGGTACGCAGCACGCAGGCCTCGCTATCGTCGTCACGGTCTTCCTCGCCGTAACGATTGGCCCCGGAGCGCAGGTTGACGCTCAGGTTGTTGTGCGACTCCTCGGTTTCGGGCGGCAGCAGATGCTTGACCGCGTCCTTTTCCTCGAGCAGTTCCTTCTCGGTGGCGTCGAGACGCTTCTGGGCGGCGTCATCGATGGGCAGGCCCTGGACGATCTGGTAGCGACCGTAGCGGCAGCGCACCGGGAACGAGAACACGATGCCCTTGGTGATGCCGTAGCTGCCGTCGGACACGATGCACATGCTGACGAAATCGCCCTCGGGCGTGCCCATGTACCAGTCGCGCATATGATCGATGGCGCCCTGGGCGGCCGAGGCGGCGCTGGATTGGCCGCGCGCGTCGATGATCTCCGCACCGCGCTTCTGGACGCGGGGAATGAAGGTGCTGTCGACCCAGTCGTGATCGAGTCCGGGCCAGATCGGCTCGCCCATCGCCTCGGCATTGCGCACGTCGGGGAACTGGCTGGCGCTGTGGTTACCCCAGACGGCGACCTTGCGGATATCGGCGGTATTGAAGCCGGTACGGTTGGCGATCATGCCCTTGGCGCGGTTGTGGTCGAGCCGGCTCATTGCGGTGAACTGCGACGGCGACAGGTCGGGGGCGTTGCGGCTGGCGATCAGCGCATTGGTATTGGCCGGGTTGCCGACCACCAGCACCTTGACGTCGGGGTTGGCATGATCGTTGAGCGCACGCCCCTGACGGCTGAATATCTCGGCATTGGCGGCCAGCAGATCGGCACGCTCCATGCCGGGGCCACGCGGCTTGGCGCCGATCAGAAAGGCGAAATGCACATTGCGAAAGCCGTCTTCCGGGTTGTCGTGCAGACGGACGGCATGCAACAGCGGGAAGGCGCAATCCTCGAGTTCCATGGCCAGACCGCGCAGTGCCTCCATGGCTTCGCTGCGCTCGATCAGTTGCAGGATGATGGGCTGATCGGTGCCGAAGACCTCGCCAGCGGCAAGACGAAAGAGTAACGAATTGCTGATGCTACCAGCGGCGCCGGTGACGGCAATACGGAAGGGGCGTTTCATCATTTGTTTCCCAAGGCTCGTTGGATGGAGGCGCTAGCCACGCGGCATCGTCATCTGGCCCGATCGGAGCCGATGGCTGCGCGATGAATAACGGGCGTCGGGCTCTGCGGAACCCAACGTACAGGCTAGCATAGAGGGCTGGAGAAATTTCAGCGACCCCCACCATCGTGGCACAGGCTGGGTCTCGTCACATAGGGAAAGGCCCGTCTCAGATAGCGGTCGGCGCTTGCGGTATCCGCATGATCGAGCAGCGCCGAGGGATGCTGGTCGAGGACGTGCGGAGCATGGCGGCGCAGCCAGCCGAAGGTGATCGGCGTGATGATGACGGTGCTGGAGGGCGTCCTGCCCGGCTCCATGACGTCGGCAATCAGTAGCCGGCAGTCGTGGCGGATGGTGCGCAGTGAGAGAATCTCGTCCTGGGGCCTGTCGAGGTTGAGCACATTGACTATCGCCAGGGTCAGTGCCGGCGCCAAGCCGCCCCGGGCCACCACTCGTTTCAGATAGACCGGCGAAAAATAGCTGTCGGCTCCATCGTCGGCGCTGACGCATTGCCAAGCGTACCAGTGACAGGAATATAACGGTAATTGAGCGCTGGACGGCTGCACTGTAACCCTCACGAATCCATGTGAGCGAATGGACAGCTAGTATGAAGAGGAGGCGCTGGCGCGCTCAATACGAATCTTCTGCCACCTATACGCGGCATGATGGGTTGGTTATTTTAGCTGAGCGGCGTTTGTTCGGGACAGAAAAATGTTCGAATGCCGCCTGAAACCCTTAAGGTGAAAGACTGATGAGACGGTGACGGATCGCGGGGTGCGGATTTATCCCGGCGATGACTAACGGGGCAGGGCCATATAAAGGGGCGGCGTATTGAAAGCCTCAACGAAGATTGCGCGGGGAAGTGCTGACAGCGAGACACCGCATCGGTTACGGATACGCAGCGAACAGGTGCGCATCCTCTACGATGGGTTGTGGCTACCGATGGTGTCGGCCGTATTGGTCGCGGGGCTGCTGGTCGCCTCGCTGTGGTCGGTCGTCGATCAGCGCCTGATGCTGAGCTGGACGGCGGCGGTGGCGTTGGTCACGCTCGCCCGGCTGGGGCTGGCCTGGTGTTTTCAGCGCAAGGCCCCGCCTGCCGAGGCGGCGCGGCGCTGGATGATCGGCTATGCGATCGGCTCGACCGCTTCGGGGCTGTTGTGGGGCGCTTGCGGGCTATGGCTGTTTCCGGTCTCGGATTCCCAGCACCAGGTGATCCTGGTCATGGCGCTGGCCGGCATCGCCTCGGGCGGGGCGGTCACCATGGCGCCGGTGTGGTCGGTCGCGGCGGCCTTCCTGATTCCCACGCTGTTGCCCTTGAGCCTGCACTACCTATGGTTGGGCGGCTCGGTGTCGCTGGTCGTGGCGGCGATGGTCGGGCTGTTCCTGATCTTCACGCTGGTCGTCAGTCTTCGCTGGAATCGAATCCTGCGCGACAACTTCCATCTCCAGGCCGAGGGCGAGGCGCGTGAGCATGCGCTGCGCGAGAGCGAAAGCCGCTACCACACCATCTTCCAGGCCTCGCCGCTGGGCATGCTGCATTTCGACGCCCGGGGCCGGGTCACCGACTGCAACGACAAGTTGCTCCAGATCACCGGTGAGGCACGGGAGCATTTTCTGGGTTTCGACATGCTGGAATCCGTGCAGAGTTCCCGCGTCAAGCGGGCCGTGCAACGCGCGTTGAGTCAAGGCGAAGGCTACTTCGAGGGCGACTACAGCATGCTGGCGGCGTCGGGGCCGGCGCTGCCGGTGCGGATCCTGTTCAGTGGCGTGCGCGACAGCCAAGGCGATATCGTCGCCGGCGTCGCGGTCGTCGAAGACCTGACCGAACGGCGCCAAGCAGAGGAGACCATCCACCGTCAGGCCTATTACGACGCACTGACCGGGTTGCCCAATCGGCGTCTGCTCAGCGAGCGCCTGGCGCAGATCATGGCCGACACCTTTCATCACGGCGAGTACGGCGCGGTGCTGTTCATCGACCTGGACCGCTTCAAGGAGGTCAACGAGTCACTCGGCCACTCGGTCGGCGACCGGTTGCTCAACGCCACGGCACGTCGCTTGACCGAACTGCTGCGTGACGGCGACATCGCCGCGCGGGTCAACAGCGACGAGTTCGTCGTGGTGGTCGCACGCATCAAGGGCAATCGCCAGCAGGTGATCGACCGGGTCAATAGTGTCGCCGAGCGTGTCATGAGCGCACTTTCGGAGCCCTACCATCTCAGCGATCGGCCGCTGATGGTGACCCCGAGTATCGGTTTCGCGCTGTTCAGTGAGGAGGAGAGTAGCGCGACCGAACTGCTCAAGCAGGCCGAGACGGCGATGTTCCAGGCCAAGACGGAGGGACGCGCTAAGGCCTGTGGCTACTTGCCGAGCATGCAGACCGCGGCCGTATGGCGGTTGACCCTTGAGCAGGACCTGCGTCAGGCGCTCGAAGCCGATCAGTTGCAGTTGCACTTCCAGCCCCAGGTCGACGGCGATGGACGGATCGTTGGCGCCGAGGCGTTGTTGCGCTGGTCGCACCCGGAGCGCGGCATGATCCCGCCGTTCGAGTTCATCCCGGTGGCCGAGGAGAGCGGGTTGATCCTCGATATCGGCCAGCGCGTGCTCGACCAGGCCTGCGAGACGCTCATGCGGCTCGACGCACGGCAGCTCCCGCGGCTGTCGATCAACATCAGTCCGCGTCAGTTCGGCCAGCCTGATTTCGCCGCCACGATCGAGCGCTGCATCGAGCGCTCGGGTATCGACCCGTGGCGCCTGCAGCTCGAGATCACCGAAGGGGTAATGATCGACAACCTGATCGAGACGGTCGAGACGATGCGCGATCTCAAGCGCATCGGCGTGAGCCTGGCGATCGACGATTTCGGGGTCGGTTACTCGTCACTGGCTTACCTGAAGCGCTTGCCACTGGACGAGCTCAAGATCGATCGCAGCTTCATCCAGGAACTCGAGAACTCCAACGACGAGGCGATCGTCCAGACGATCATCACCATCGCCCGGAATCTGCGCCTGGAAGTCGTCGCCGAGGGCGTCGAGACCGCCTCGCAACGCGACTTCCTGCTTCGCAACGGCTGTCATATCTTCCAGGGCTACTGGTTCTTTCGCCCGCTGCCGTTCGATGCCCTGGTCGCGGCGATCAGTGACTGCTCGAGCACGGCATGAGAGGGGGCAATAAGCGATGAGCGGCTAGCCGTGTCGAGGTTTCAGCCGATCACGCCGCGCCGAACAGCAGCCAGGCGGCGATCGCCGCAAAATGCCCCGGATACCAGCCCAGCCATAGCCAGCGCGGCATGCGCAGAGCCACCGCTGAAACGCGCTGAGCACCGCCGGCCGCCAGCCACAACACGCCCAGCACGGTCGCCAGGGTGAACGCCTTGGCCATCAACGAGTGATTCAGCCAGTCGGCGAGGGCCAGTACCGGCAGGCTGGCGGCGAGCGCTATCGCCCGTTCGCCCGGGTCGGTAGAAAGCCGCGCAAGCTGGCTCAGCGCCAGCATGAAGCCGGGCACCAGCGCCAACCCGGCGTGGCCGTATTCCAGCCAGGGACCGAGCAGTAGCCAGAGTCCCGGCGAGAGCAGCAGCAAGCCCAGGCCCAACGCCGCGTGACGGACGTTCGAGCGCGCCGCTTCGCTCCCGAGCAGCGTGCGCAGCCCGCTCGCCCAGGCCAGGCTCAGCCCCAGCGTGAAGCAGACGTTCAGTTGGAAGGCGCCGCGCGGCATGACCAGGTAGGGCAGCTGTGCGGCCAGCCCGATCACCAGGATGCGTCGCGCATAGCGCTGCGCATCGCGGGTATCGAACAGTGCATGCCAGGCGACCATCGCGGCGAACAGCGGAAAGGCGATCCGGCCGATCGACGAACTCGCCCAGCCCAGCTCCCAGGTCTCGGGCAGCAGGTAACGGATGGCGTGGTCGAGGCTCATGGTGATCAGAGCGATCCATTGGCCCCAGCCGGTCCAGGCCGAGGAGAGGCTTGGGAGCGGCCCTGGCGAGACGGTGCTGTCGCTGAGAATGTGAGGCATAGGCGGTTCCATGACGAACGCTCGCTCGTCACGCATGTCGCGGATGACGAAGCGGCCTACCATAGCGTCGTTGGCCGATCGGCTCCAGTCGCGGCCTGGCCAGCGTTGAGCGACGGCATTTGCCGGCCTGCGGCGAATGCCGCATCGTCGCCGAGGTGACCGTTGGCAAGATCCTTGGCGGAGGCTTTGGATAGTGCGACGCCATAATCGGCCTGGCAAACGAGGTGGCGATATGCGTGGGGCGTTCGGCTTCGATCTTCGGAGCATGGAAATCTTCGTCGAGACCTTGGAGCGCGGTAGCCAGACGGCGGCGGCGCTGCACCTGGGGCTCAAGCAATCGTCGGTGTCGCAGAGCCTGGCCAATCTCGAGGAAACGCTGGGGGTGTCGCTGTTCCTGCGTCACGCCCGGCCGCTGGAACCGACCGCCGCGGGGCGTTTCTTCTACGATCGCGCCCAGCGCATGCTCAACGAGGCCCGCGCGACGCGTCGCGAGCTGCGCAGCGGCGCCTTCCAGCAGCTCCATCAGGTGCGCATCGCGCTGGTCGACTCGCTGGCCACCGCGGTCGGCCAGCCGTTGATCGAGGCGATCAAGCGCCACACCCGCGATTACACGCTGACCACCGGGCTTTCGCACATGCACGGCCATGCGCTGCTGACCCGCCACGTCGATATCATCGTCTCCGACGACCGGCTCGAGAACTACGACGGGCTCGAGCGCCACTCGCTGCTCGATGAACCCTTCGTGCTGGTGCTGCCGCGACACTGGCATGGCGGCCACGACAACCTGCGCTGGCTGGCCCGACAATTGGATTTCGTGCGCTACACCCCGCAGTCGCTGATCGGCCAGGCCATCGAGCGCCATCTGCGTCTCAACCAGCTGGAATTGCCCGCCCGGCTGCATCTCGACAATACCTTCGCCTTGCTGCGCATGGTCGACGCCGGCGTCGGCTGGACGATCACCACGCCACTGTGCCTGTGCCAGGCGGGACTCGATCGTCTCGACGTGCAGGTGGTCGAGCTGCCCATTGCCCCGCTGCGTCGGGAATTGACGCTGGTCGCGCGGCGCGACGAGCTCGGCGACCTGCCTGCGCAGCTGGCGCGCGACAGCCGCGGGTTGCTGAAAACGCGCTACACCGGCGAGCTCCGGCGTCACCTGCCGTGGTTGGTCGAACGGATCGACGTTCGTTGAGGGTTGCGTGCTGCGTTGCGGTGCAGTATCGATTTTTTCGATAGCTATCCGGTGGCCGCCACCGATGCTAGTTGCCGCGCCGGGGTGAGTCTGCCCAGACTCCAGTGAGCCGCGAACGTTGCCGCGGTAGTCGCGTATGCGCGTGGCGAGTCGCTCGCCCGCGCCACCGGTTCAGCTGGAAGGGCACAACAATGACGACAAATACCAGCAAGGAAACGAGCAGCATCCACTACCGGCACGAAGATGCCGCCTATTTCGAGAAGCGCGGGCTGCGACGCCACGCCGGGCCCTGGTCGCTCTGGGCGCTGGGCGTCGGCGCGGTGATCTCCGGGCACTACTCCGGCTGGAACCTGGGGCTCGCCTCGGGCGGCTGGGGCGGCATGCTGATCGCCACCGTGCTGATCGCGGTGATGTACCTGGGCCTGACCTTCTGCATCGCCGAAATGTCGCCGGCGCTGCCACACACCGGGGCCGCCTACTCCTTCGCCCGTTCGTCGATGGGGCCGTGGGGCGGCTTCATAACCGGGCTGTGCGAGAACGTCGAGTACATCCTCACCCCCGCGGTGATCGTGTTCTTCATCGGCTCCTACCTGACCGGGATATTCGAGACCGGAACGGCCTTCCAGCCGGTGTGGTGGGTGCTCGGCTACATTCTCTTCGTGGGCTTGAACATCGTCGGCGTGGAGCTTTCCTTCAAGGTCACCCTGGGCGTGACGCTACTCGCCCTGGCGGTACTGCTGGTGTTCTGGTTCAGCGCCTTCCCGCATATCGACTTCTCGGCCTGGGCGCTCAACATCGGCGAGGGCGGCGTGCTGCTGGAAGGCGGCAACGGTCCCTTCCTGCCGATGGGCATAGTCGGCGCGCTGGCGGCGATGCCGTTCGCGGTATGGCTGTTCCTGGCCATCGAGCAACTGCCGCTGGCCGCCGAGGAGTCGGTCGATCCCAAGCGCGACATGCCCAAGGGCATCATCCTGGGGATCATCACGCTGATCATCTCGGCGTTCATGATCCTGTTTCTCAACCCCTCGGTCGCCGGCGTGGGTGCCTATGCGCTGGGCCAGTCGGGCGAGCCGCTGCTCGACGGCTTCAAGGCGATCTACGGGGCGGGCACCGCCAAGGTCCTGGCACTGGTGGCGATCATCGGCCTGATCTCGAGTTTCCACACCATCATCTTCGCCCAGGGCCGGCAGATCTATTCGCTGTCGCGTGCCGGTTACTTTCCGACCTTCCTGTCGGTGACCCACGGTTCGCGCAAGACCCCGCACGTGGCGATGATCGCCGGCGCCCTGGTCGGCCTGGCGATCATGCTGATCTGCTTCGTCGGCCTGGGGGCCGACCAGAGCTCGGCGGTGATCGGCGGCACCCTGTTGAACATGGCGGTATTCGGGGCGATGTGTTCCTACATCGCCCAGGCCGTCTCGTTCATCCTGCTGCGCAAGAACTACCCGGGCATGGAGCGCCCCTATCGCAGCCCGTTCGGCAATGCCGGCGCCTGGGTGACCATCGTCATCGCCGTGGTGACGATCTTCTTCCAACTTTCCGACGCCACCTATCGGATCGGCGTGGTGGGCGTGGCGGCCTGGTTCGCGGTGGGCATCGTCTACTTTGCGCTGGTCGGCCGGCATCGTCTGATACTCTCTCCCGAGGAGGAATTCGCCGTCGAGCACAGCGAACGCGCGGGCACCGCGTGAGGCAAGCGTCAATAACAACCACAACACGGCCAGCGAGGTAGTGCGATGGGCGTCAAGCAAGCCAGAGAAGTGACCAGCGCCGACCAGGCCCGGCAGCTGGTCGAGTCCCGCGGGCTGAGTCACGTCAAGGTCGGACTGTTCGACATCGACGGCGTGATGATCGGCAAGTATATGAGCAAGAAGAAGTTCTTCGATGCGCTCGAGAACGGCTTCGCGTTCTGCGACGTCGTGCTGGGTTGGGACAGCAAGGACGCGCTCTACGACAACGTGCAGTTCACCGGCTGGCACACCGGCTACCCCGACGCGCCGCTGCGCATCGTCCCGGAAAGCTGTCGCGACATCCCCTTCGAAGGCGACATGCTGCTGTTTCTCGCCGAGTTCGCCGGACCGGCGCGGGAGATCTGCCCGCGCGGCCTGCTCGAGCGGGTATTGGCGCGCGCCGAGGGGCTGGGCTTCGAGGTGTTCGGCTCGCTGGAATACGAGTTCTTCATGTTCCAGGAAACCCCCGAATCGATCCGCGACAAGGGCTTTCGCAACCTCAAGCCGCTGACGCCCGACATGATGGGGTACTCGATGCTCAGAAGCTCGGTGCACGGCGAGCTCTACCATGAACTGCTGGCGCTGTCGGAGACCATGGACTTTCCCATCGAAGGGCTGCATACCGAGACCGGCCCCGGCGTGCTGGAGGCGGCGATCGGCGTCGACGCCGCGCTCGCCGCCGGCGACAAGGGCGCGCTGTTCAAGACCTTCGTCAAGGTCTGGGCCCAGCGGCGCGGTTTGATGGCGACCTTCATGGCCAAGTGGTCGCCCGACTATCCCGGTCAGAGCGGGCACATCCACCTGTCGCTGCGCGAACGCGGCACCGGCAAGTCGGCGTTCTTCGACGCCGACAAGCCCTACACGATGAGCGACGTGCAGCGCCACTTCGTCGCCGGTCAGCAGAAGCTGATGCCGGAATTGCTGGCGATGTTCTCGCCGACCATCAACAGCTATACGCGGCTGATCCCCGGCTTCTGGGCGCCCACCGAGGCGACCTGGGGGGTCGAGAACCGCACCTGCGCGCTGCGCGTCATACCGGGCAGCGACAAGTCGCAGCGGGTCGAATACCGCCTGGGCAGCGCCGACGCCAACCCCTACCTGGCGCTGGCGGCGGCGATCGGCGCGGGGCTGTACGGCATCGAGCATCAGCTCGAGCCCGACGAGCAGGTCGTCGGCAACGCCTATGCGCTGGAGCATCCCGCGCATCAGGCGCTTCCGCGCACGCTGTGGGAGGCGGCGCAGCGGCTCAAGGCCTCGGCCCCGGCGCGCGAGCTGTTCGGCGATGCCTTCGTCGAGCATTTCGCGGCGACTCGCGAGTGGGAGGAGCGCGAGTTTCGCAAGCATATTACCGATTGGGAGTTGGACCGCTATTTCGAAATCATCTGAGCTACGGGCTACGGGCTACGGGCTACGGGCTACGGGCTACGGGCTACGGGCTACGGGCTACGGGCTACGGGCAAGATTGGATGAGCTTGGGTTTCGTGGCTCGAAGCCCGAAGCTCGTGAGCTAAGGAACATTCATGGCTATACAGAAAACGATATCCCCGGTGGATGGTTCGGTCTACGTCGAGCGCGAGTTGGCCGATCCGGCGCGGGTCGAGGCGACCCTGGACCGGGCGAGTGTCGCGCAGCGGGCCTGGCGCGAGGTGCCGCTGGGCGAGCGGGCGCGCTACTGCTCGGCGATGGTCGATGCCTTCGTGGCGATGCGCGATGAGCTGGCCGAGGAGCTGACCTGGCAGATGGGCCGGCCGATCGCCGCGGCCGGCGGCGAGGTCGGCGGCTTCGAGGAGCGCGCACGGGGCATGATCGCACTCGCCGAACAGGCGCTGGCGCCGATCCGGCTCGCCGACAAGCCGGGCTTTACCCGCTACATCAGCCGCGAGCCGCTGGGCGTGGCCTTCGTCGTGGCGCCCTGGAACTTCCCCTTCATGACCGCGGTGAACGCGATCGTGCCGGCGATCATGGCCGGCAACGCGGTGATCCTCAAGCATTCCTCCCAGACTCCGCTGTGCGCCGAGCGCATCCAGCAGGCCTTCGATGTCGCCGGCCTGCCCGAGGGAGTCTTTCAGCATCTGCACCTGTCGCACGCGGCGGCCGAGGACATGATGCGCGATCCGCGCATCGACTACGTTTCGTTCACCGGCTCGGTGGCCGGCGGCGAGCGGGTCGAGTCGGCCCTGGCCGGGCGCTTCATCGCCAGCGGGCTGGAGCTGGGCGGCAAGGACCCGGCGTACATTCGCGCCGACGTCGACCTGGATGCCGCCGTCGAGGGAGTGATGGACGGCGCCTTCTTCAATTCGGGGCAGAGCTGCTGCGCCATCGAGCGCATCTACGTCGCTCAGTCCCTCTTCGAGGCCTTCGTCGAGCGCGCGGTGGCCTGGTTGCGCCAACTCAAGCTCGGCAACCCCAGCGATCCGGCGACCACCCTGGGCCCGCTGGTGCGTCCCGAGGCGGCGGACTTCGTACGCAATCAGATCGAGGAGGCCGTCGCCGCGGGCGCCCGGGCGTGGATCGACCCCGGCGAATACCCGCTGTCGGCGCCCGGCAGCGCTTACCTGGCACCGCAGTTGCTGACCGGGGTCGACCATTCGATGCGGGTGATGACCGAGGAAAGCTTCGGGCCGGTGGTCGGCGTGATGGCGGTGGCTTCGGACGACGAGGCCGTGGCATTGATGAACGACAGCCCGTTCGGGTTGACCGCGGCGGTATTCACCCGTGACCTTGCCGCGGGCGAAACGCTCGCCCGGCGGCTGGAAGCCGGCACGGTGTTCACCAACCGCTGCGACTATCTCGATCCCGAGCTGGCCTGGACCGGCGTCAAGCAGTCCGGGCGCGGTTGCTCGCTGTCGAGGATCGGTTACGAGAGCTTGACCCGGCCCAAGTCGTTCCATCTCAAGCATGCTTAAAGCCGTAAGCCGTAAGCCGTAAGCCGTAAGCCGATTTTACTTAAAGCTTACAGCTTCGAGCTGACGGCTCTAGCGAAACGAGGTCACCATGAGCCGTAAAGACATGAGCGCATTTACCACCACCTGGAGTTATCCCACCGAGATACGCACGGGCATCGGCCGGATACGCGAGTTGCCCGAGGCGTGCCGGACACTGGGCATGCGTGCGCCCCTGCTGGTCACCGATCCCGGCCTGGCCAGGCTGCCGATGGTCGAGGCGGCGCTCGCCGGCTGTCGCGAGGCGGGGCTCGACTGCGGGCTGTTCAGTGCCGTCAAGGGCAACCCCACCGGCACCAACGTGACCGATGGCGTGGCCGCCTTTCGCGACGGCGGTCACGACGGAGTGATCGCCTTCGGCGGCGGTTCGGGGTTGGACGCCGCCAAGGCGGTGGCGCTGATGGCCAAGCAGCCCGATGGCCTGTCGATCTGGTCGCTGGAGGATATCGGCGATAACTGGAAGCACGCCGACGGCGCGGCGATCGTGCCGATCGTCGCCGTGCCCACCACCGCCGGCACCGGCTCCGAGGTCGGTCGGGCTTCGGTGATCACCGACGAGCAGGCGCGGGTCAAGCGGATCATCTTCCATCCCAACATGATGCCGTCGACGGTGATTCTCGACCCCGAGCTCTGCATCGGCCTGCCGCCGGCGATCACCGCCGCGACCGGCATGGATGCGCTGTCGCACTGCCTGGAGGCGTGGTGCGCGCCCAACTATCATCCGCTGGCCGAGGGCATCGCCGTGGAGGGCATGCGCCGTATCCGCGACTTTCTGCCCTCAGCCTATCGCGACGGCCAGGATATCGAGGCCCGCCAGCAGATGCTGGTCGCCTCGATGATGGGCGCTACCGCCTTTCAGCGCGGGCTGGGCGCGATGCATGCGCTGGCCCACCCGTTGGGTGCGCTGTACGACGCCCACCACGGCACCCTCAACGCGATCCTCATGCCCTACGTGCTGCGCGCCAACGAGTGCTCGATCGGTGAGCCGATGGTGCGCCTGGGGCGCTATCTCGACCTGCGCCAGCCGGGGACCGCGGCGGTCATCGATTGGGTGCTCGAGCTGCGCGAGCGACTCGGTATCCCGCATACCCTGGCCGAGCTGCACATCGACCTGGCCCAGGCCGAGACGGTGGGGCGCATGGCGGCGGTCGACCCATCGGCCGGCTCGAACCCCATCGCCTTCGACGCCGAACAGTACCAGGCGCTGTTTTGCAACGCCGTCGAGGGTCGTTTGTAGCCAATCTGGTTGGGTAGAATACGGCGCGTCCAAACCCCTTGAAGGAGACAATGCCCATGCGAATCGGCCTGCTGCAGTGCGACGACGTCGACGAGAAACTGCAGCCCCGCCACGGCAACTACCCGGAGATGTTCGAGCGGCTGTTCACCAGTGTCGATCCGACCCTCGAGTTCCAGGTGTGGCGTTGCCTGGACGGCGAGATTCCCGGCGATGTCGATGCCGTGGATGCCTGGCTGACCACCGGTTCCAAGTACGGGGCCAACGATGGCGACGCGTGGATCGAATCGTTGTGCGGCTTCGTGCGTGAGCTGTGGGCGGCCGGGAAGCCGTTGGTGGGGATCTGCTTCGGTCACCAGGTGATCGCCAAGGCGCTGGGTGGCGAGGTGGTCAAGAGCGAGCGCGGCTGGGGCGTGGGCATGTCGTTCAACCGGATCACCGAGTGTGCCGACTGGATGGACCCCTGGCAGGAGGGGCTCGATCTGGTGGTCAGCCACCAGGATCAGGTGTCGCGGCTGCCCGAGGGTGCCACGGTGCTTGCCGCCAGCGACTTCTGCCCGATCTACGTGATGCAGGTCGGCGAGACCTTCCTCGGCGTACAGGGCCATCCGGAGTTTTCCAAGGCCTACTCTGCGGATTTGATGGAGCGTCGCCGCGGCAAGATCCCCGGCAACCGGGTCCGCGAAGGCCAGGCCTCGCTCAACGCGCCGGTCGACGACCAGTTGATGGTGCGCTGGATTCTCAACTTCATGCGCCAGGCGCTCAATCGCGCGCGCTAGCGGTATTCGGTGCCGGTCTGCGTCCCGGCAAAGCAGCTTTCCCAGGGACGACCCCGAACTCGATGGTCAGGCGTTTGTCTCAGGCTCTACACTGAAGCCGGGATGGACAATCGACAGGCCAGGGCTTGCACCAGCGAGTGCGGCAGGTGGAGGAGGGGCATCATGAAGATTGGTGAACTGGCACGACGTACCAGCTGTCAGGTCGAGACGATACGCTATTACGAGCGCGAGGGGCTGTTGCCCGAGCCGGCGCGCAGCGCCGGCAACTATCGGCTCTACGGAATGATGCACGTCGAGCGCTTGACGTTCATCCGCCATTGCCGGGCGCTGGACATGACGCTGGGCGAGATCCGCCGGTTACTGCTGCACCGCGACCATCCCGAGCGCGATTGCGCCGAGGTCAACGACCTGGTCGACGAGCACATCGGTCATGTCGAAACACGCCTCGCCCAGCTCAACAGCCTGCGTGATGCGCTGATCGAGCTGCGCGCCCGCTGTCGCGGCGACGACGAGACCGGCGCCTGCGGTATTCTCCGCGAACTCGCCCAGCCGGCCGACGAGGAAGAGACCGGCGCGCCGCCGGCGGTGGGCCATATCGGCGGCGCGCACTCGCACTGAACGCGAGGATCGATCCCTCCTGCTAGAGCCCGGGCCGGCGCCTCACAGCCAGTTCTTGTGCTTGAAATACAGGTACGGCGATACGCCGGCGACCACCATCAGACCCAGCGCGAACGGATAGCCGAATGTCCAGGTGAGTTCCGGCATATGGGTGAAGTTCATGCCGTAGATGCTGGCGACCAGGGTCGGCGGCAGGAACACCACCGCGGCGATCGAGAAGATCTTGATGATCTGGTTCTGCTGGATGTTGATGAAGCCCTGAGTGGAGTCCATCAGGAAGTTGATCTTGTCGAACAGGAAGGCGGTGTGACTCATCAGCGTCTCGACGTCGCGCATCACCTCGCGGGCGGTTTCCTGGATCTCGCTGTGGCCGCGCAGGTGGCGGATCAGGAATGATACCGAGCGCTGGGTATCCATCAGGCACAACCGAATCTTGCCGTTGCTGTCCTCGAGCTTGGCGAGCTGGTCGATGGCGTCCTCGAGGTCCGAGCCTTCCTCCTCGAGTACCAGATGGCTGACATCCTCGAGCTTGCGGTGAATGTCCTCCAGCGTGTCGGCGAGGTTTTCGACCTTCTGCTCGAAGATGGTCATCATCAGCGTCTGCGCCGAGCTGGCCTCGACCTGACCGCTGCGCGCACGTAGCCGCAGCAGCCGGAAGTCGGCGAGTTCGCAGTCGCGGAAGGTGATCAGCCGCTCCGGCTGCAGGATGAAGGCGACCGTGGTGTTGCCGTGGCGGCCCTCGCTCTGGGAGAGAAACAGCGAGTGGACGTGAATGCCGTCGGCATCGACGAAGTAGCGCGCCGAGGACTCGATCTCCTCTACGTCCTCTCCTGCGGGCAGTTCGTCGGCTAGGAAGGCGTTGAGCCGGTCGCGCTCCTCGTCGTCGGGCTCGTGGGCATCGATCCAGGTGGACTGGGCGAGGCGCCGGGCCAGCGGCTGCGTCTCTTCGGTGACTTCCTTGATGGTCTGACGGTGAAGCTCAAAGGTGCGAATCATCGATGTCCCTGATTATCCGGTGGCGTGCGCTCAGATTAGGCGTTCGCATGCGTCTAGCCAACCGTCGCGCATCGCTTGGCGCAGCCGATGTAAAAGCGAAATCCCCGCCCCGCGAACGCAGGGCACCCCAGGCAGTCTTTCGCCGCATGGCCGTTACGGTCGCGCCAGCCACGACCCGGGGTGGTGCGACAGCGCCGCGCCGACGATATAGACGAAGATGGCAATCGCGACGAGTGCCGCCACGGCGCGTATCGTCGGCGTCCTGCCGCGCTTGATCGCCAGCGTGCCGATGACGATGTAGGCCACCAGGCCGACCAGCTTGGCCGCCAGCCACGGCTGCTGCGTCGGCCAGGCGCGCAGCATGATCATCAGCGTGACGCCTGCCACCAGCAGCACCGTATCGATCAGGTGCGGCAAGGTCTTCACCCAGCGTTGCTGCAATTGCGGCGATTCGCGCACCGACCACCAGGCCCGCAGGCAAAACAGCGCCAGGCTGAGGCCGGCGGCGGTCATGTGAATCTGCTTGACGAGAAAGTAATCCACTCGATTTCCCTCGTGTTGCTGACGAAGCCTTTATTGCCGGTACGCAGCGCTTGAATTGCATACAACTTTACGACTAAAGCGCAATGCGCAGCGTATTTGACCAGCTCCTACGCTTGGATTGCATGCAATAGGTGCGAACCGTGACGACGAGACAGACGTCCTATCCTACGGCGGTGGCCCAGGTTTACGAGGCGATCAAACGTCGCATCCTCGATGGCAGCTACCAGCCCCACGACTACGTGCGCGAAACCGGCGTGGCCAGGGAGCTCGAGGTCAGTCGCACGCCCGTGCGCGAGGCGCTGCGCGAGCTGGTGTCCGAGGGCTGGCTGGAGGCGATTCCCCACCATGGCGCCCGTGTCACGGCCTGGACCGAACAGGACGCCCGGGAAGTCTTCGAGATCCGGCTGTTGCTCGAGCCGCTGGCCATTCATCGCGCCACGCAGCATATCCAGCCGGCCCAGTTGAAACACCTGCAGCAACTGGCCAAGCGCATGGAGTTGCTGGCCGAGCAGGCCAGCGAGTCGGCACGCAACGAGATCGCGGCACTCAATCACGAGTTCCATCGTGAGCTGATCCGCGCCTCGGGCAGCCAGCGGCTGGCCACGGTGCTCGACATGGTGGTGCGCACCTCGGTGACACGACGCAACCTGCAGAACTATCAACACGATCACCTGCTGCGCAGCATGCGCCATCACCGCGAGATGCTGATCGCCATCGAGGCGGGCAACGCCCAGTGGGCCGAGAACGTGATGCGTGCTCATCTGCTGGCGGCGCGCGACTTGCATCTGCACTTCGAGGATGGCGGAAGAGGCTGAGCGCCTCCCGAACGACAACCAACACGAGGGCGACAACAACAATGCTTCCCGACACGCCGCTTACCGACCTCAAGGTGCTCGAGCTTGGCCAGTTGATCGCCGGCCCCTACTGCGGCCAGGTGCTGGCCGACTTCGGCGCCGACGTGATCAAGATCGAGCCTCCCGGCAAGGGCGATGCCATGCGCCAGTGGGGCGAGGCCGACGCCAACGGCGAGCCGCTGTGGTGGAACGTCATCGGCCGCAACAAGAAGTCGCTGACCCTCGATCTTCGCCAGTCGCGCGGCCAGGCGGTCCTGCGCGACCTGGCCGGCGAGGCCGACATCCTCATCGAGAACTTTCGCCCCGGCACGATGGAAAAATGGGGGCTGGGCTACGACGACCTGGCCCGGCGCAATCCCGGCCTGATCATGGTCCGCGTGACCGGCTTCGGCCAGGACGGCCCCTACGCTACGCGGGCCGGGTTCGCTTCCGTGTGCGAGGCGATGGGCGGGTTGCGCTACATCAGCGGTTATCCCGATCGCGCCCCGGTGCGGGTCGGGATCTCGCTGGGCGATACCCTGGCCGGCGTGCACGGCGCGCTCGGCGCGCTGGTCGCCCTGCACCAGCGCGAGCGCACCGGGCGCGGCCAGGTGGTCGACAGCGCGATCTTCGAGTCGGTGCTGGGCATGATGGAAAGCCTGATCCCCGACTATGCCCGCGCCGGCAAGATCCGCGAGCGCAGCGGCAGCTTCCTGCCCAAGATCGCCCCGTCCAACGCCTATCCGGCCCGCGACGGGCGCGACGTGATCATCGGCGCCAACCAGGACACGGTGTTTCGTCGTCTCTGCGAGGTGATGGGCCAGCCCACCCTGGCCGACCATCCGGATTACGCCACCCACCGCGCACGCGGCGAGCACCAGCAGGCCATCGACGACGTGGTGGCCGGCTGGACCCGTCAGCACGACGCCGACGACATCGTCGCCTGGCTGGCCGAGGGCGGCGTGCCCGCCGGGCTGGTCTATCGCGCGCCGGAAATGCTCGACGATCCGCACTTCAAGGCCCGCGAGGCGATCGTCGAGGTCGCGGACCGCCACGGCCGACCCTTGCCGATGCAGAACGTCTTCCCGCGGTTGTCGGCCACGCCGGGCCGTGTGCGCCACGTCGGGCCGGCGCTGGGCGAGCACACCGGGGCGGTGCTCAAGGAGTGGCTGGCGCTCGACGATGCCGGCATCGCCGCCCTGCGCGACAGCGGCGTGATCTGAGCGGAGTGCGACCATGAACGACACCGTAATCGTCCTGCTGGCGTTGGTGGCACTGATCGGCCTAGGTATGCCCATCTTCCTGGCCCTGGGGTTCTCGGGGCTGGTCGGGCTGTACCTGGCCAAGGGCTCGCTGGCGTTCTTCTTCGCCCCTTCGTCGCTGTTCGGCCAGCTCAACAGCTTCGAGTTGATCGCCCTGCCGCTGTTCGTGCTGATGGGCAACTTCCTCGGCGCGACGCCGGTAGGGGCCAGCCTGTTCCAGGCCGCCGTGCGCTGGCTCAACTGGCTGCGCGGCAGCCTGGCGATCTCCTCGGTGGGCGCCTCGGCGATGTTCGGGGCGGTGTCCGGGGTGAGCCTGGCCGGGGTCGCCGCCGTCGGCTCGATCGCCGTGCCGCAGATGCTCGAGCGGGGCTACAGCCGCTCGCTGGCGGCCGGATCGGTGGTCAGCGCCGGGGCGCTGGCGATGCTGATCCCGCCCAGCGTGCCGTTCATCATCTACGGCGCGGTGTCCAGCGTGTCGGTGGCCGATCTGTTCATCGGCGGTATCGTGCCGGGCATCGTGCTGGCCCTGGCGCTGTCGCTGTATATCTACCTGCGAGTAGGGCTACGCCCCGAAGAGGCGCCGCGGGCCACCGAGCGCTTCAGCTGGGGCGAGCGCTTTCGCAGCCTGGCCAATATCTGGCACGCCGCGCTATTGGTCGTGGCCGTGCTCGGCTCGATCTATTCCGGCCTCGCAACGCCGAGCGAGGCCGCCGGGATCGGCGCGCTGGGCGCCTTGCTGATCGCGACGGTGGTGTTCCGCTCGCTGTCGTGGCGCAGGCTGCTCGAGATCCTCGGGTCTACGGTGCGCATCAGTGGCGCCATCCTGCTGATCATCGGCTGCGCCAAGATCTTCGGCGATTACCTCAACCTGGTGCGAGTGCCGCAGATCCTCACCGAGATGCTGACCGCCAGCACGCTGCCGCCGTGGGCCATCCTGATGGCGGTGATGGTGCTGCTGGTGCTGCTCGGCATGATCGTCGACGCGGTATCGCTGATCGTGGTCACCACGCCGGTGCTGCTGCCGCTAATCCAGGCGCTGGGTTACGACCCGCTGTGGTTCGGCATCGTGCTGGTGCTCAACCTCGAGATCGCCGTGGTCACGCCGCCGGTAGGGCTCAACCTGTATGCCTTGCGCGGGGTGTGTCCCGAGCTGTCGATCGAGGAAATCATTCGCAGTGCATTGCCCTTCGTGGCGGTGCAGTTCCTGGTCCTGATGCTGTTCGTGCTGTTTCCCAGCATCAGCCTCTGGCTGCCGGGCCTGATGTGAGCCCGGCGATCCATCCACGCGTGATAACCCACAACAACAACCCAAGGAGCGTCACCATGCCAGTCACTCGTCGAGAACTCCTCAAGTACGGTACCTTCGCCACCGCCGGTGCGACGCTGTTCGGCGGCCACAGTCTGTTCGCGCGGCCGGCCATGGCCGCCACCACCCTGACCGGCGTGACCTACATCACGCCGTCGTACGAGGCGTTGAGCTACGGCTCCAACGGCTTCGTCGACTACCTCAAGCAGAACGGCGGCGAGGCGACCAGTGTCGACTTCTACCATTCCGGCCAGTTGCTCAAGGCCGACGAGCAACTCCCGGCGCTGCGTGCCGGCAGCATCGATTTCATGTTCCATACCACCTCGTACATCACCCGTTCGCTGCCGATCCTGGGCATCACCGGGCTACCCGGCGTGGTGGGCGAGCTCTACCGCAATCCCGATCGCCTGGCCCAGGACAGCCCGCTGTTCCAATTGATCAACGAGGAATTGGCCAAGGACAATCTCTACATGCTGTCCTCGGGCGGCGGCATTCTCGAGCCCGAGTATATCTGGAGCACCCAGGCCAGCCCGATCACCTCGCTGGAGGCGCTGCGCGGCAAGAAGGTCCGCATCGTCAGCTTCGAAGCCACCAAGGCCCTGGAGCCCTACAACATCGCCGCGGTACGCATCCCCTCGTCGGAGACCTATCTGGCGCTGCAGCGCGGCACGGTGGATGCGGCGGTGGCCAATATCTCCACCATCTATGGGCGTAGCCTCCACGAGCAGCTCGGCACCTGCTACGAGCTGCCGCTGACTGCCTTCACCGTGGCGCCGTTCATGCTGCGC
Organism: Halomonas sp. HP20-15; assembly: GCF_033446685.1. Classification (NCBI taxonomy): domain Bacteria; kingdom Pseudomonadati; phylum Pseudomonadota; class Gammaproteobacteria; order Oceanospirillales; family Halomonadaceae; genus Halomonas; species Halomonas sp. HP20-15. The sequence goes on from NZ_JAWQLY010000009.1 coordinate 46,829, forward strand.
TCGCGCTGGGACGCGCTGGACGACGGCACCAAGCAGGCCTTGCAGGGCGCCAGTCAGTGGTACACCGACAACTTCGCCAGCCATTGCAACGACGTGGTGTACCCCGAAAAGTACTGGCCCGCCGTCAAGGAAGCCGGGGTCAAGGTCGTCGAACCCAGCGAGGAGGACCTGGAGGCGTTCAACGAAGGCACCCACGCCGTCTGGGCCCACTGGAAGGAACAGGTGGGCCAGGAGGTCGGCGAGCGGGCGATTGCGCTGGCGCTCGGCCAGGCGTGAGGAGGGCGACGATGCTCAAGCCAGCCTTGCGCGGATGGGACGGCCTGCTGGCCGTCCTGCGCTGGACGTCGATGGCGGTGCTGGCGTTCATGATGCTGACCATCTGCTACGACGCCATCATGCGCTACTTCTTCGCCGCACCGACCAGCTGGAGCCTGGAGATCAATTCCTTTCTGCTGGTCTACCTCGCGGTGGTCGGCGCGGCCGAGGCGCAGCGCCAAGACGCGCATATCCGCATCACCTTCTTCATCGACAAGCTGCCCGGCCGGGCCAAGGCCCTGGTCGCGCTGCTGACCGGCCTGATCGGGGTATCGTTCTGCGCCATCCTGGTCTGGCGCGGCGGGCTGATGGCGATGCAGGCCTGGGAGTACGGCGAGCGAGTGTCGAGCGCCTTCGGCACGCCCATGGTCTACCCCTACGCGCTGCTGCCGATCGGCTTCGGCGCCCTGGCCCTGCAGTTTCTGATCGAGACCTGCCAGGCCGCCTACCGTCTCGTTCATCCTGCCACCGGCAAGGAGGCCTCGCATGCCTGAGACACTTAGCCACAAGTTGATCGGCGCCCACCTCGTCGAGGGTGAAATGGTGCCGGGCCGGGAAGTCGCCCTGCGCATGGACCAGGCGTTGCTGCAGGACATCCTGGGCACGCTGGTCATGCTCGAGCTCGACGCCATGGGCATCGAGCGGGTGACGACCTCGCCGAGCGTGCAGTACATCGATCACACCCTGATCCAGCAGGACCACATCAACGCCGACGCCCACCTGTTCCTGAAGAGCGCCTGCGAGCGGCTCGGGGTCTGGTACAGCGGCCCCGGCAACGGCATCAGCCACCCGGTGCACATGGAGCGCTTCGGCAAGCCCGGCGACAGCATGGTCGGCTGCGACAGCCATACCACGGCCGCCGGCGCGCTGGGCATGCTGGCCATCGGTGCCGGCGGCATCGAGGTGGCGATGGCCATGGCCGGCGAGCCGCTGTACCTGACCATGCCGCGGATCATCGGTGTGGAGCTGGTGGGCCAGTTACCCGATTGGGTCAGCGCCAAGGACATCGTCCTCGAACTGCTGCGCCGCCATGGCGTGGCCGGGGCGCGCAACTGCATTCTCGAATATTACGGCCCGGGCCTGGACGGGCTGGGTGCCATGGACCGCCACGTGCTGGCCAACATGGGTACCGAGATGGGCGCGACCACCAGCGTGTTTCCCAGCGACGACGTCACCCGCCGGTTCATGGCCTCACGGGGCCGCGAGGCCGAGTGGACGCCGCTGGCCGCCGATCCGGGCTGCGCCTACGACATCGACGAGCGCATCGACCTGTCGCAGCTCCAGCCGCTGATCGCGCTGCCGTCGAGTCCCGACAAGGTCGTGCCGGTCAGCGATGTCGCCGGCGAGCCGGTCTACCAGGCCTACGTCGGCTCCTCGGGCAATCCGGGCTACCGCGACTTCGCGGTGGCCGCCGAGATCGTCAAGGGCCGCAACGTCGCCAACGGCGTCTCGCTGGACATCAACCCATCGACGCGCCAGATTCTCGCGGCGCTCATCGACGAAGGGCACCTGTCCTCGCTCGTCGCGGCCGGCGCACGCCTGCACCAGCCGGGCTGCAACGGCTGCATCGGCATGGGCCAGGCGCCGGCGGCTGGGCGCAACAGCCTGCGCACCGTACCGCGCAACTTTCCCGGTCGCTCGGGGACCCGCGAGGACAGCGTATTCCTGTGCAGCCCGGAAACCGCCGCCGCCTCGGCGCTACACGGCGTGATCACCGACCCGCGCACGCTGGACATGGCCTATCCCCGGATTCGCGAGCCCGAGGACATGACCGCCGACGAGCGGATGTTCATGCCGCCGCTGCCGCTGGAGAAGGCGCGTGGCGTATCGCTGCTCGCCACCGACAACACGCCGCCGCTGCCCGCGCTCGAGGCGCTGCCCGAGGCGATCGACGCGCCGGTGCTGCTCAAGGTCGGCGACAACATCTCCACCGACGACATCATCCCGGCCGGCGCTCGAGTGTTGCCGATCTGGAGCAACATCCATGCCTCGGCCGAGTTCACCTTCGAGACGGTGGATCCCGGTTACGTAGGGCGGGCGAAAGAACGTGGCGACGCGGGACACATCATCGTCGCCGGCGACAACTACGGGCAGGGCTCGAGCCGCGAGAACGCCGCGCTAGTGCCGCGCTTTCTGGGCCTGCAGGTGGTCATCGCCAGAAGCATCGCGCGTATCCACTGGCAGAACCTGCCGTGCTTCGGCGTGCTGCCGCTGACCTTCGAGGAGCCGGCGGATATCGACCGGCTGCAGCAGGGCGACCGTCTGCAGATTGTCGGGCTGCGCCAGCAACTCGCCGCGGGCCAGCGGGTCGTCGCCACGCTCAACGATACCGATACACTCTATCTGCACCACGAGCTCAGCCCCCGGCAGCAGGCGATCCTGTCCCGGGGCGGCGTCATCAACTGGCTGAACATGGAGGGCCGCTCATGAATGCCCTGACACCGCCGTCCCGCGTCGACATCGTCGAAGTCGCCCCGCGCGACGGCTTCCAGTCGATTCGCGAGCCGCTGCCCACCGCCGACAAGATCCGTTGCATCGAGGCGCTGATCGAGGCGGGCATCACGCGCCTGGAAATCGGCTCTTTCGTCAGTCCCAAGGCGATCCCGCAGATGGCCGACATCGGCGAGATCGTGGCGGCCTTCAACCGCCGTCCGGCCATGCGCTTCTCGGCGCTGGTACCCAACCTCAAGGGCGCGGAGCGGGCCCTGGACAGCGGCCTGCGCGAGCTGGTCTACGTGGTGTCGGTGTCCGAATCCCATAACCGGGGCAACGTGCGCCAGAGCGTCGACGAGTCGCTGGTGGGCCTGGCCGCCATCGTCGAGCGGCTGCATGAGCGCGATCTGCAGGATGCCGTCTGCCTGCGCCTGGACCTGGGCACGAGCTTCGACTGCCCTTATGAAGGCACCATCGGCTGGCCGCAGGTCGATGCGGTGCTCGACAAGGCACGCCATGCGGTGAGGGACGTCTCGCTGGAAGTCGCGTTGTGCGACACCACCGGACGGGCCTCGCCCTATCAGGTGGCGGATCACTTCACCCGACTGCGCGAGCGGCACGCCGACGAGCGGCTCAAGTGGGCGTTTCATGGTCATGACACCTACGGCATGGGCGTGGCCAATGCGCTGTTCGCCATCCACCACGGGGCGACGGCGCTCGATGCCGCCACGGCGGGACTGGGCGGCTGCCCGTTCGCGCCCGGCGCGACGGGCAACACCGCCACCGAGGATCTGCTCTATGCGCTGCATGGCGGACAGGTGCATACCGGCGTGTCGCTGCCGCGCCTGCTCGAGGCGGCCGACCTGATCGCCGCGCTGCCGGGAGGGCAGACGGCGAGCCATCTCGGCAACGTGCCCCGCGAGCGGGTGGGCTGAGCGTAATCTGCAATCCGCAATCCGCAAAAGAAAAAGGATGGCCGCGAGGGCCATCCTTTTCTTGGGCACTGCCTTGGCGTGACTGACGGGGTCAAGCCGCCAAGCGCAAGGCCGCTGCGGTCATTAGCCCTTCAAGGGCAAGACCACGATGAGACTTACTGCTTCTTGTTGCCGAAATACTTTTCGAAGATCTCGTCGTAGGTGCCGTTTTCCTTGAGCGTGGCGAGGGCGTCGTTGAACTTCTGGGCCAGATCCTCGTCGCGCTGACGGAAGGCGATACCGAAGCCGTCGCCGAAATATTTCTTGGGCTCGGTGATCATGCCGCCGACCACCTTGTAGTTACCCTCTTCGCTGTCGAGCAGCGTGGACTTGCCGACCGGGAAGTCGAGGAACACGATGTCCAGGCGATTCGATTCCATGTCCAGCACCATGTCGCCGGCAGTGGAATAGCGCTTGATATTGGCGACATCGCCGTACATGTCGGTGGCGTAGTTATCCTGCAGGGTACCGCGCTGAACGCCGATGCTCTTGCCTTCGAGGGTCTCCTTGGCGGGGGTGCGGATGTCGCTCTTGGCCGGTACGAACCAGGCCGAGGGCGGCGTGAAGTACGGGTCGGAGAACAGCACCTGCTGGCGACGCTGGTCGTTGATGGTCATCGACGACATGATGGCGTCGTACTTACGCGACAGCAGTCCGGGAATGATACCGTCCCAGCCTTGCACGACCCATTCGCAATCGATGCCGATCTCTTTGCACAGGGCGTTGCCCAGCTCGATATCGAAGCCGGTCAGTTCGCCACTCGGCAGGCGGTATTCCATCGGTTCGTAGGGCACGTCGACAGCGAAGCGTACGGTGTCTTCCTGGGCCTGCGCAGTGCCGCCCATGAGGGCGGCGCCCAGCAGGGTGACGGAAAGCAATTTCTTCATCATGAGTAGTGATTCCCCGTTCTTGTATTGATCGACCTTGGCCGATGACCCGCTAACGTTATCTCACCGCGCGCCGGGTCGGAAGAGGGAAAAGCGCTTGTTATCAGCACTTTTCCAACGCTCGTTTCAGCCCGCTCTCAGCTCTGCGGCTTGAGATGGGCCAGCAGCCGCTTCTCGAGATAGCGGAACAGATAGAGAATGCTGAAGGTCAGGCACAGGTAGATCGCCGCGACGAACAGGAATGCGTCGAACGGCGCGTAGAAGCGCGCATAGACGAAGCGCGCCGCGCCGGTCAGGTCCATGATCGTCACCACGCTGGCGATGGCGCTGGCGTGCAGCATGAAGATCACTTCATTGCCGTAGGCCGGCAGGGCGCGGCGAAAGGCGCTGGGCAGGATGATTCGTCGCATCATCTTGGCCCGCGACATGCCGTAGGCGCGCGCCGCCTCGATTTCGCCCTTGCCCGTGGCCTTGATCGCACCGCGGAATATCTCGGTAGTGTACGCCGCGGTATTCAGCGTGAAGGCGATCAGCGCCGGGTAGAAGGGTTCCTCGAGAATCAGCCACAGCCAGGTGTCCTGGATCCCCTCCACGAAGACCACGCCGTAATAGATGATATACAGCTGGATCAGCAGCGGTGTGCCGCGAAACACATAGGTATAAAAGAAGATCGGCCACTTGATCCAGGGACGCTTGGAGCCCCGGCCGATGGCCAGTGGCACCGCCATTACCAGACCGATGATCAGCGACAGGAAGACCAGTTGCACGGTGGTCGCCAGGCCTTCGGCGTAATAACCGAGGGTATTGGCGGTAAAGATCTCGTTACCGGCCAGCAGGTCGGTAAACCAGGCGTTCAGTTGTTGCATTCTTCACCTCCGAAGCCGACGTCGTAGCGTTTCTGCAGGTGCGCGAAGAACCATTCCGAGAGACTGGCAATCAGCAGGTAGATCACCGCCACCGGAATCAGGAAGGTGAACGGCTCGTGGGTGGCCTTGGCGGCTTCCTCGGCGACCCGCACCATATCGGTGAGACCGATCACCGACACCAGCGCCGTGGTCTTTAGCAGCACCATCCAGTTGTTGGACAGTCCCGGCAGCGCATGGCGCATCATCTGCGGAAAGCGCACGCGGCGGAACATCAGCGACTCGGACATGCCGTAGGCGCGGGCCGCCTCGATCTGGCCACCTTCCACCGCCATGAAGGCGCCGCGGAAGGTCTCGCCCATGTAGGCGCCGAAGATCAAGCCGATGGTCACCACGCCGGCGATGAACTCATCGATATTGATGAAGATGTCCATGTCGAACTGATAGTAGAGCCAGTCGGTGACCATGTTGATGCCGATCTGGCCGCCGAAGAACAGCAGCATCATCAGTACCAGGTCGGGTACCCCGCGGATCAGCGTGGTATAGAGCGTAGCGATGCGATGGGCCAGCCAGTTGCGCGACATCTTGGCGGTGGCGGTGAGCAGGCCGAGAACCACCGACAGCAGCAGCGACAGCACGGCCAGCTCGATGGTGATCAGGGCGCCCTCGAGCAGGCGTGGCCCGTAACCTTGCAGGTCGATCATGGGGAGTCTCTCCAGCCAGCTCTCAGAACTTGGGCGCCAGGAACTGCTTGAGGCGTTCCGACTGCGGGTTTTCCAGCACCTCGGCGGGCGCGCCGGCCTCCTCGATCAGCCCCTGATGCAGGTAGATCACCTGGTTGGAGACATCGCGGGCGAAGCTCATCTCGTGGGTGACGACGATCATGGTGCGGCCCTCCTCGGCGAGGTCGCGCATGACCTTGAGCACGTCCCCGACCAGTTCCGGATCGAGCGCCGAGGTCGGCTCGTCGAACAACATCACTTCGGGCTCCATGGCCAGGGCGCGGGCGATCGCCCCGCGCTGCTGCTGACCGCCGGACATCTGGGTCGGATAATAGTCGGCGCGATCCAGCAGGCCGACCCGGTCGAGCAGGGCGCGGCCATGCTCGAGGGCTTCCTTCTTGGGCTTGCCGAGTACGTGGATGGGCGCCTCGACGACGTTCTCGAGCAGGGTCATGTGGGCCCAGAGATTGAAGCCCTGAAAGACCATCGACAGCTTGGCGCGGATGCGCTCGACCTGGCGCCAGTCGGCGGGTTCGCGACCGCGGCGGGTCTGCTTGAAGTTGATCGACTCGCCGTGAACGATCAGGTCGCCTTCGTTGGGCTGTTCGAGCAGGTTCATGCAGCGCAGGAAGGTGCTCTTTCCCGAGCCGGACGCGCCAATCATGCTGATGACGTCGCCCTTGTGGGCCTTGAGTGACAAACCCTTGAGCACTTCGTTGTCGCCGAAGCGCTTCTTGAGATTGATCACTTCCAGCGGAAGGGGTGTTGCGGCCATGAGTCGGGCTCCAGTGACGGATCTTGCCGGTGCGGTCGGCGTTGAAGAGAGATTGCTAACGAGGCCGGCGCGAAAAAGCAGCGATTCTAACAGGCACTCGGCCAAGGATCAGAACCGGCGTGGCGTCTGGTCATTCGACTTTGGTCGAAATAAGGTCGTCGGGTCGAAATATCGTGTCGGGGGCATGACGTGCCTCTGTCTTGTTGTTGTCCGCTATCCATCGCCTGCGTCGGCGCGGGGCCGTACCGAGCGCCGGGCGCTCGCTAATCGGTTATCGACCCGCCAGACGCCGGCTTCGGTGCTGTCGTCGGACGCACCAGCAGCGCGGCGCGGGCGCCGATCTCGACGGCCGCGTTGGGAAACACCACCGCCAGCGGCGATGGCCTGACGACGAAGTCACCGGCTACGGCGTCCACGGCCAGCCGGATGCCGGCGGCGAACTGGGTGAAGTTCGGCGTATCGTCGGCGAAGCAGAGCTTGAAATCCTCGGCCTGACGCATCAGCTCGTGCTCGACCTGGAAGAAGGCCATGGCCTGCGGATCGGCGCCGGCGGGTTCGCGACCTTCGATCAACGCCTCGAGCAGATGACGCATCGGGCGCAGCGCGGCGAGGTCATTGTCGCCGAAAGCGCGCACCTTGCCGAGTTCCAGCGTAAACGCTTGGGCCGCGTGATAGTGCCGCGAGTAGTGCGAGAAGGTCCAGCTGTGGCGATGCTGATGCAGTACCGCCTGGATGCCGGCGGCTGCCAGCCAGCGCCACTGCTCGGTGCCGGTTGCGGCGTCTTGCGTATAGGGCTCGACGGCAAACAGCGGGTAGCGACTGTCGCGGATCGCCGTGTGCAGGTCATAGTGCAGCCTGGGCTGCGAATGGCGCGCGTAGAAGTCATCCACCGCGGCCATCAACTGGCGTGCGCGCTGCGCCTCGTCGCCTTCGGCATGCTGCTCGCGGTCGAACAGCCGGTTGAGATTGGTCGCGATGAAGCGCTCACCGGCGCGTAGCGCCGGAATGTTGCCGAGAATGATCAGCGTTGGCGCACCGACGCGCAGCAGGCCGGCTTCGAGCCGTGCGAGCAGCTCGCCGAGCAGTTCGATGGGCGCCGTTTCGTTGCCGTGGATGCCCGCCGACAGCACACAGGCCCGCGCCTGATGACGCGCGGCACTGGGCACCAGTTCGAGGATGCCGGGAGCGTGGACCACGTAGCGGGCAAAGGGCAGGCGGCCCTGACGCGCTTCAGGCGCCTCGCCATCCAGCGTCAACGCCAGCCACTCAGCCAGCATGTCGGTCGCCGCGGATGTCGGTGGATTCGAAGATCTTGTCGGCACTGGCGGCGACGAACCCTTGATAAAGCTTGCCGTCGGCGTCGTGATAGCGCTTGGCGAACTCGTAGTAGCAACTGGGGATCTTCTCGACCTGGCCGCCGGCGAAGGTGAACTCGACCCGGTCGGCCAGCGTCGAGCCCTGTTCGAGCAACACCTCGGGGGAACCCTTGATGCGACCGCCCGACTCGTTGATGCCCAGCCCCAGCGACTCGACCTTGGCCAGGACCTTCTCGACGCTGTCGTAGGCCCGGAACTGATTGACGCTGATGGTGAAGTGATTCGCGCGCAGGCCGATGATGGCCAGCCAGGCGGCGTACTCGCTCTCTGCCATCAGTGCCTGGTAGTCCTCGAAACTTGGCGCGTCCCACAGTCGGCCGGCCCACAGCACGTCGGGCGTGGCGACCCGCGCGGGATCGATCTGGGCGACGAGCGCGTCGATGATGCGCTGGGCGGAGGACGATAGCTCGTCGCACTTGAGTTCGGAAAGAAACACTCGCGGCTGGTCGTCGGCCGGCGGCAGGTAGCCATAGGCGCGCAGCTTCTTGGCCGCGAAATCGTAGGGCTCGTAGCGCGTGTAGCCCAGCCCCAGTAGATGCGGCTCCAGATCGGCGAGGGTGATCGGCCCGCGATCGAAGGTCCGAAAGGCCACATGATCGTTGATGATGCTCTCGCCGTCGGCGATGAACGCATCGTGGATGCGCTGCGCCTGAGGCGTCATGGCGATGTAGTCGTCCCACAGCTGGGCGAAGAACGTCTCGAGTGTCATGGCATGCCTTGCTGTTGTTGTGCTCGGATTAGTCGGATGCGCGTCGCAGTCGCGGGCTACTAACTAGTAGCCTCAAGTAGCCGGGCGAATGCCCGATTAGCCAAAGCGATCATCATCGCTTAACCATCCGGCGCGAGCCGCGCGCCCGGCAAGGGGCCACGTCGAGCTGATGAAAAACGCGGGTGAGATAATGAAAACCGCCCGGGAATCAGCCTGACCGGGCGGTGTCTGCTTGGGTGGGCCCGGATCAGGCGCCCTTGGCGCCGGTATAAAGGGTGTAGATGGACTGACTCGCGGTCATCAGCAATCGGTTGCGGTCGTCACCGACGAAGCACACGTTGGCGCAGACCTCGGGCAGCAGGATGCGCCCGAGCAGCGCGCCTTCGCGGTCGAACACCGACACGCCGTCGATCCCCTCGCCGCCCGAGGTGGCGGCCCAGACGTTACCCTGCGCATCGCAGGTCATGCCGTCGTAGGTTTCCTTGGGGCTGGCGACGATCTGCTTTTCATCCTGCAGTTTCCGGTAGTCCGGCGAGAGCTTGTAGCGGGTGATGGTGGCCGGCTTCTGGGGATAGTGCGAGGGCGCGGTGTCGCTGACGAACAGCGTCTGCTTGTCCGGCCCCAGAGCGATCCCGTTGGGCTTGAACAGCGCGGTGGTCAGGACGACCGGCTCATCGAGGCTGTCGTCGATGTAGTACACCGCGGTCTCGAGTTCCAGTTCGCGCTTGTGGCCCTCGTAGTCGACGTGGGCGCCGTAGCCCGGGTCGGTGAAGATGATGCCGCCCGAGCCGACCGCGACCAGGTCGTTGGGCGCATTGAGCGGCTTGCCCTGATAGGTCTCGGCCAGCACGGTGGTCGAGCCGTCCCATTCGTAGCGCACGACCTTCGGCGGATAGTGCTCGCAGGCGACCAGCCGGCCTCGGGCGTCGAAGGTGTTGCCGTTGGAGTGCCCGACCTCGTGGCGCAGGACGCTGACCTCGCCGGTGACTTCGTCCCAACGCATCTGCAGGGCGCGGGGAATGTCGCTGAATACCGCGTAGCGGCCCACGGCGTTCCAGGCCGGACCCTCCAGCCACAGCCCGCCGGACCAGTGACGCTCGAGCGGGGTGTTGAACAGGACGAACTGCTTGAAGCGATCGTCGATGGTTTGCCAGACATCGGCCGGGTAGCGGCTGGGCTGGGGCGTCCTGGCCTGGGCGAACAGCGCCGGGGCGGTAGAGGCGGCGGCCAATGCGGCCGAGGCGGACAGAAACTGACGGCGTCCGAGTTTCATAGTGCGCATTCCTTTTGTTTGTCGATTTGTGCGGGCCGCGACCTTTCGAGGTCCGGGCAGCGTGCCCCTATCAACTGTAGAAGTTCCACGGCGCCATGGTGAGGAGATGGGGTCGGTAAATGGCTCGTGTCGCTACAGTACCGCGCCGAGATGCCGATAAGACGGTAGTCCAAAACGGGGCGAGAGCAGATGCGAGGATAGACGATGGCAGCGAGTAGCGCGGTGATGGTGCATGACGGGAGTCATTCCCGGACGGATGCTTCTCCGGGAGCGTCGAGCCGGTCGCTCCCGCGGCTGGCGGGCTGGACGCTCAAGAAGAAGATGTGGCTGACCCTGGCCCTGATGTGGATGGTGATGATCGGCATCGTCGTCGGCATGGCCTGGCAGAGCCGCAACACCATGTACGAAGACCGCCAGCGGTCGCTGTACAACATCGTCGGCATGGTGCATACGCTACTCGACGGCTATGCGAAACAAGTGTCAGCGGGCGAGATGGATCAGGCAGAGGCCCAGCAGCGGGCTATCACGGCGCTTGATACCATGCGCTTCGGTGAGGAACGCAACAACTATGTGTTCGTGTTTGATGCGGACGTGGATATCGTTTACCACCCACGTCGCGAGCCGGGCACCAGCATGCGCGACTACCAGGATCCCAATGGCGTGGCGGTCTATCGCGACCTGGCCGGCCTGGCCGCGGAGGGCGGTTTCTTGCCCTACCACTCGCAGCGCAGCGCCGAGGACAAGACGCTGCTCCCCAAGCTTAGCTATGTCGAGCGCTTTAAACCCTGGGGATGGAACATGGCGGCGGGTGTCTACACGGATGATATCGAGTCGGCCTTTATCGGCAAGCTCTGGCAGTATGCAATGATCCTGCTGGTCGCCGGCGGTGCCTTGACGGCGGTGTTTCTGGTGTTGATCCGCAATGTCTACAGCAGCCTCGGCGGCGAGCCGCGCACGGCGGTCGACGTGGTCGGGCGCATCGCCGACGGCGACCTGACCCGGCCGACGCCGCTGCGCAGTGGCGACACCAGCAGCCTGATGTACGCCATCGAGCGCATGCGCGGCGAGCTGGCAGCGACCATCGCGAGGATCCGCCGCGCCAGCGAGTCGATCGACACCGGTACCCGCGAGATCGCCACCGGCAACAACGATCTCTCGGCGCGCACCGAAGAGCAGGCGGCATCGCTGGCCGAAACCGCCGCGAGCATGGAGCAGCTGACCTCGACCGTCAGCCAGAACGCCGACAACGCCGGCCAGGCCAACCGTCTCGCCGCGCAGACCACGGAGTCCGTGGCCAGCGGCCAGGAGGTGATTTCCCGGGTCGTCACCACGATGGGCGATATCCGCGAAAGCTCCGGCAAGATCGCCGACATCATCACGCTGATCGATGGCATCGCCTTCCAGACCAACCTGCTGGCGCTCAACGCCTCGGTGGAAGCGGCGCGCGCCGGCGAGCAGGGGCGCGGCTTCGCGGTGGTCGCCAGCGAGGTGCGCAACCTGGCCGGTCGTTCGGCCAAGGCCGCCAGCGACATCAAGGCATTGATCGAAAGCTCGGTGGGGCAGGTCAACACCGGGGCGAAACTGGTCGACCAGGCCGACAGCGCGATGAGCGAGATCCGCGACAGCGCCCAGCGGGTCAGCGACCTGATGGGTGAAATCTCCGCGGCTTCCAACGAGCAATCTTCGGGGATCGAACAGGTCAGCCAGGCCGTGACGCAGATGGATCAGGTGACCCAGCAGAACGCCGCGCTGGTCCAGCAGGCCGCTGCCGCAGCGGGTTCGCTTGAAGATCAGTCGGGCCAGCTCTATGAAGCGGTGGCGCGCTTTCGGGTCGTCGACAACGCCTGAGTGGTGGTCGGGGCGAGCGGCTTGGGTCGCTCGCCATGCAAGATAAAAAGCCCCGGCAGGGTCCTGCCGGGGCTTTTGCGTGGATCGGCTGCGCGCCGATCAGCGATCCGGGCAGACGCTGGGATCCTGCTCGACCCTGATCAGCTCGTCGACCGGAAAATCGAGCTCCCGGGCGCGTTCGACCAGGCTCCGGTAGGTGGCCTCCTCGAGCTGCGGCTGGCGCGCGAGGATCCACAGGTAGTCGCGGTCGGGGCCGGCGACCAGGGCATGGCTGTAGTCGTCGTCGAGTTCGAGGATGTTGTAGCCGCCATAGAAGGGGCCGAAGAAGCTGACCTTGAGGCGGCCAACCGTCGGCTCGTCGATGAACTGCGCCTGACCCTCGGCGACGTCCCAGCTGGCTTCCTGGAAATCGTAGCCGCGGTTGATGACCTTGACGCCGCCCTCCGGGTGGCGCTCGTAGGTGGCGGTGACGCAGGCCAGCCCCTCCTCGAAGCGATGCGGCAGACGGGCGATTTCATACCATTGCCCGAGGTAGGGTTCGAGTTCGAAGTCGGTGACCGGTTCGGTGCCGTCGGGAATGCCGGTACAGCCCGCGAGCAGCGAGAAGGGGGCGAGCCAGGTGAGACGCGGAAAATGCGGCAGTCGGGTTGCCATGAACGTCCTTATCGGTGTTGTTCGCGGTGACCCCTACTGTGATGGCCGTGCGTGCAAAAAGTTGCATACACCGCCAGGCGAGATCGCCATGCCCCCGGGAGGGCCCGGAGGCGCCCGGCCCTGGAACGGCGGCGTTACTGGCGCTGCTCGGCCATGGCGTTGCGGTAGGTGGCGGTCAGCTGGTTCTTCTGGGCGTCGCTGAGCGCGCGACCGGCAAGCTGGAAGACCTCCTGCTCCTCCTCGTCCAGATGATGATTGACCAGTTCCTGGAGCTTCTTCGCCGAGGCGATCCAGCTCGACGAGCTGTAGTCGGTAGCCTCGAGCGTCTCGATCATTTCGTCGATCTCGTGATGCTCGGCCACGCTGTGACGCGCCTTCTCCTGGGTCATGTCGTGCTCCATCATCGGCACGTAGAGCGCGCGTTCCTCGGCGTTGGCGTGGTACTGCAGCTCGGCCTTGACCTTCTGGAACAGCTCGTCGCGACCGTCGCTGTCCCCATGGGTCCTGGTCAGCAGGTCGAGAAGGGTGCGCTGGGTCTGGTGATCTTCGCGCAAGGCTTCGAATAGGGTCACGGTTATCTCCTTGTGATGAACTGGCATCCTGATGGCGGCGCCTGCCAGGGACGCCGCTCGTTACCTTAGCCGATCACGGACCCGGATGACGACCGCAGGCCCGCCCGCTGCACGAGATTTTACCCGCGCAGCCTGTCGGCGATCGCCTTGCCGAGCTCTTCGGTGCTGCCTTTGCCCTTGAGGTCGGGAGTCAGTGGCGCCTGCTGCGGTCCCTCGGCGAGCACCGCCTCGATGGCATCGACGATCGCGCGGCCGGCGTCCTCGTGCCCGAGGTGCTCGAGCATCATCGCACCCGACCAGATCTGGCCGATGGGGTTGGCGATGCCGCGTCCGGCGATGTCCGGGGCGCTGCCGTGGACCGGCTCGAACAGGCTCGGGAAATCGCCCTCGGGATTAATGTTGGCCGAGGGCGCGACGCCGATGGTGCCGGTGCAGGCCGGGCCCAGGTCGGAGAGGATGTCGCCGAACAGGTTGCTGCCGACCACCACGTCAAACCAGTCGGGATGCAGGACGAAATTGGCGGCGAGGATGTCGATATGGAACTTGTCGACGGTGACGTCGGGGTAGGTCTTGGCCATCGCCTCCACTCGCTCGTCCCAGTAGGGCATGGTGATCGAGATGCCATTGGACTTGGTCGCCGAGGTCAGCTTGTGGCGCGGGCGCCGGGCGGCCAGCTCGAAGGCGTACTTGAGCACCCGATCGATGCCGATGCGGCTCATCACGGTCTCTTGGATCACCACTTCGCGCTCGGTACCCTCGAACATCCTGCCGCCGATGCTCGAGTACTCGCCCTCGGTGTTCTCGCGGACCACGTAGAAATCGATGTCGCCGGGCTGGCGATCGGCGAGCGGGCTCTTGATGCCGGGCATCGAGCGGCACGGGCGCAGGTTGATGTACTGATCGAAGCCACGCCGGAACTGCAGCAACGAGCCCCACAGCGAGATATGGTCGGGGACTTTCTCGGGCCAGCCGACCGCGCCGTAGAACAGGGAATCGAAGCGGCCGAGCGTCTCGCGCCAGTCGTCGGGCAGCATCTGGCCATGTTCGAGGTAGTAATCGCAGCTGGCGAAATCGAAGTGCTCGAATTCCAGGGCGATGCCAAAACGCTCGGCAGCGACCTCGAGTACGCGAAGCCCTTCGGGCACGACTTCGCGACCGATGCCGTCGCCGGCCATCACGGCAATCTTGTGACTCATGGGGCGTCTCCTGGTGCATTGATTGTTCGGTGGGCGTCTGTCCACCCAGTCTAGACGCTGGGCGCGCCGAGATAATCAGGCTAGAGTGCAAGCCATTGTTGCGAAAAAGTGGAGAATCGGTCGACTCATGGCTCCGCTCGACGATCTGGCATTCTTTCAACACCTGGCCCGCTGCGGCAGCCTGACCGCCACCGCGCAGGAGCTGGGCATGTCGCTGTCGGCGGTGAGCAAGCGTCTCAAGCAGCTCGAGGCGCGGCTCGGCGTCGAACTCGCCAGCCGCACCACACGCCGGTTGACGTTGACCGCGGAGGGTGAGCTCTACCGGCGGCGCGGCGCGGCGATCCTCGACGAACTCGGTGAGCTCGAAGGCGCACTGAACACGCGTCAGGCGGCACTGAGCGGCCAACTGCGGATCAACGCGACATTCGGTTTCGGCCGGCGCCACGTGGCGCCGCTGATCTCGCGCTTCACCGCCGAGCATCCGCGTCTCGAGGTGCTGCTCGAACTGACCAACTTCCCGCTCAACCTGGCCGACCACGGTTTCGACGTGGGCATTCGCGTCGGCCCGCCACCCGATGCCCGCGTGGTCGCGCGGCGCGTCCTGGCCAACCGGCGGGTGCTGTGTGCCGCTCCGGCCTACCTGGCCCACCGCGCCATGCCGGCGCATCCGCGCGAGCTGGCCGGCCACGACTGCCTGGTCGTGCGCGAGAACGATAGCGGCTATGCACTGTGGCGCTTCGATCGTGACGGCGAGACGACGGCGATCAAGGTCGGTGGGCGGCTGGCAAGCAACGATGCCGAGGTGGTCACGCGCCTGGCGCTGGACGGCCACGGCGTCATGCTGCGTTCATGGTGGGACGTTTACCCTTACCTGCAACGTGGCGAGCTGCAGGCCCTGCTGCCGGACTGGCAAGGCGTGGCTGCCGATTTCTACGCCGTCTACGAGCCGCGTCGACATTTACCGGCGCGGCTAGGGGCCTTTATCGCCTACCTTGAAGACAACCTGCCCGGACGCGTGCCACCCCAGGATGTGGGCACCTCGACAGCAGGCAAGCACGGCTCGGCCTGATATGATGTGCACCCCCAAGTGGGCGTCCTGAGTGCCAAGGGAGGCGATGGCTTGAATATCCTCATGTTTACCAATACTTACCGGCCAATCGTGGGCGGCGTCAGCGAGTCGGTCCAGCGACTCAAGGGGCGCCTGCAGGCCGAAGGGCATCGGGTATTGGTGGTGGCGCCCAAGCTGCAGGGACAGCCGCGGCATGAGCCGGACGTGATCCGCGTGGCGGCGGTGCAGCACTTCAACGGCAGCGACTTCTCGCTACCGGTACCGATTCCCGGCCAGCTCTACGAGGCCATCGAGGCCTTCGAACCCGACATCGTCCATTCGCACCATCCGTTCCTGCTCGGCGATACCGCCGCGCGCGCCGCCGAGACCTACGGCCTGCCGCTGGTGTTCACCCATCACACGCTCTACGAGCACTACACCCACTACGTGCCGGGCGATTCGCCGCGCATGCAACGTTTCGCCGTCGCGCTGTCCACCGAATACACCCATCTCTGCGATGCGGTGATCGCCCCCAGCGAAAGCATCCGCGGTCTATTGTTCCAGCGTGGCGCCAACAGCGCCGTGTACGTGGTCCCGAGTGGCGTCGACACGCGCCGCTTCGCCAACGGCGACGGCCTGGCGCTGCGCCGGCGGATGGGGATCCCCGAGTCGGCCTACCTGGTGGGGCACGTCGGCCGCCTGGCCCAGGAGAAGAATCTGCCGTTCCTCGCCCGTGCGGTGGCCCACTGGCTGGCCGACCACCCCGAGGCGCATTTCCTGATCGTCGGCGATGGCGATGCGCGTACCGCCATGCACGGCGCGGCGGCCCAGCAGGGCGTGGCCGATCGCTTCCATTTTTCGGGCAAGCTGCACGATCAGGCGCTGATCGACGCCTATCACGCCATGGACGTGTTCGCCTTCGCCTCGCACAGCGAAACCCAGGGCATGGTGCTGGTCGAGGCGATGGCGGCAGGGTTGCCGGTGGTGGCGATCGACGCCTCGGGGGTGCGCGAGGTGCTGCGCGACGGCAAGAATGGACTGTCATTGGCGCGTGACGATGTCGCCGCGTTCGGCGAGGCGCTCGACAAGCTGATCGACCCGGCGTTGCGCGATGCGCTGCGCGAAGGCGCGCTGGCGACCGCCGACGCGTGCGACGAGGGCTGCTGCGCCGATTCATGCCTGGCGGTCTATCGGCGGGTGATTGCCGCCGGCGGCCCGGTCAGCCATGCCGATGACGGTGCCTGGGAGCGTGTGCGCGGACGGCTCGAGGCGGAATGGCAGCTGCTGCGCCATCGCGGCCGGGTGCTGCGTTCGGTGCTGCAGGACGAGCCGATGTTCGGCCTGCCGCTGGTCAGGCCGGACGAGCCGGAAGCCTCGCAGAAATGACCGGCAACGCTCAGGGGGCGCGGCGCGAGCGCTGCTTGCGATCCGCATAACGCTTGAGCGCGACCAGCACCAGCACGCCGAGCGTGATCCCGCCCAATGCCCACGCCAGCTCGCCGCGATTCTCGGCGGTAATCAATTGTTTGAGCTGGCTGCCCAGCAACGTGACCCCGACCAGTCCGGGGATGATTCCGATCAGCGAGCCGACCATGTAATCGCGAAAGCGCAGATGGAAGGCACCGGCCATCATGTTGGTCAGCGTGAACGGC
This sequence comes from Halomonas sp. HP20-15, assembly GCF_033446685.1. NCBI lineage: Bacteria > Pseudomonadati > Pseudomonadota > Gammaproteobacteria > Oceanospirillales > Halomonadaceae > Halomonas > Halomonas sp. HP20-15. The sequence goes on from NZ_JAWQLY010000009.1 coordinate 64,126, forward strand.
GCCAGCGGTAATAGATTGACCACCGTCATGGTGCGTATGCCGCGCCCGGCGAGCCGTTTGGCCAGGCCATTGAGATGCTTGCCACCGTGACGCAGCAGCACCTCGCGGCCGAGCTTGCGGCCCACCCAGTAGGTGACGGCCGAGGCCAGCAGGGTGCCGGCGAGCGCGTAGCCGAAACCCCACAGCGGACCGAACAGCAACCCGGTCACCGCCACCAGGATACTCAGCGGAAAGACCATCAGTGTCGCCCCGACGTAGACGCCCATCACCACCGGCACCGCCCATGGCGAATCACGCCAGCTCAGTGCGTATCGGGTGGTTTCCATCAGCCGTTGCGGGGTCAGCGCATCGTTCATCGCCAGCCACTGCCAGAGCAGGCCCAGGCCGATCAGGCCGAGCAGCAGGGCGATGACGAGGCCCAGGGAGCGGTTCATGGGGCAGAGCTCGTCGCGAAAGGATTCGCGTTCAGGATACTGGCATAAGCGCCGGCGGCCAACGGCCGCCAGGCAAAATGCCCGGGCGCAGGGCCCGGGCACGGTAACGGCGTAATCTTCGATGGGTGCGCGCAGACACGCAGTGTCGATCAACGCGCGAGGACGCGCAGGCGCGACTCCAGCAGGTCCAGATCGAGATAGGTGCCCTGCAGGTGACGCTTGCCGGTATTGGGGTCGAAGGCGCGCCGGCCATGTAGTACGCGGCGGTTGTCGAAGGCGACCATCTGGCCCGGCTCGAGGACGAATTCGATCTGATGCCGGGGATCGTGGAGCATCTGCCAGAAGCGCTGGTAGGCCGCGTACCAGGCTTCGACCTTGTCCAGCGGCAACCGCAGGGTGTCGCGGATCCAGTTGTTGAAGCGCACTTCAAGCGGGTTGCCGTCGGCGTCGAGCTGAATCACCGGCGCGCGGACGGCGATGTCGTGCTCCTCGTCCTGGAAGCGGAAGTCGATGGGCGTCTCGGCGAGCACGCGGAACGCTTGGGGATCGACGTCGCGCAAGGCCTCGGCCACCGCGAAACCGTCGGCGAAGATCGATTCACCGCCCTCGGCTTCGTTCTGCAGGCAATACAGCATCTGGATGTCCGGCGGCTGGCGCCAGTTGGGCAGGTCGGAGTGCAGCGCCAGGCCGATGGCCGTGTAGGCGGCGTTGTTGGGGTTGGGCTTGGAGCGAACGTCGAAACGCGCACCGAAGTTGGTGGCGCGCATCGGGCCGATGCGCCCGGCCAGCCGGCTGACTTCCTCGTCGGCCAGCGGACCGTCCTCGAGCAGCACCAGGCCGTCGCGCAGCAGCGCTTCGAGCCATTCGCGCTCGCCTTGGAGCGCGAGGAAGTCGGCGTGGCGAACGCGGGCGGGGCGAAAGTCGCGCGTCCAGGGGCGGCGCGCCGGCAGCGCCTGCGCCGGTTGCGTGCCGGCCTCTTCCAGGCGGCGCTGATGAAGCCATACCGGATCGTAATGACTGAGATGGCCGTCGGCCCATTCCAGACGCAGGATGCCACCGTCCAGGCTAACGCCCGGCGCGCCGGAAATGCTCTCGAGCGGCAGGTAGAGACGCTCGCGGGTTAGCGGGTGGCGGCAGGCGGCGCACGGGCAATGATCGCGCAACCACAGCAGCGGGAAATGGCCCTGGACGCCATCGTCCCAGGTCACGGTGACGCGCGCGCCGGTCGCCACGGCATCGTTCAGGGTCGGGCCGTCGTCATAAGCCGACAACTCGCCCATGTCGTAGCGCTGGCGAGCGGTTGTCTGCTGGGTGCGATCGGGACTCGCGGTCGTCATCGGTGGCCTCCTGTTGCGAACGTCTGTATCGGTTGAACGAACACAGCATGGAGTTTGCACGGGACTTCGACAAACGATTAATCTAGGACCAATGACCAAGCATGGCTTATAGGTAACTTTCCCATGAGCGCCGTTCCCCCCTTGCAATGGCTGCAGGCCTTCGAAGCCGCCGCGCGTACCCTGAGCTTCACCCAGGCCGGCCAGGAGCTGGCGGTGACCCAGTCGGCGGTCAGCCAGCGCATCCGCCTGCTCGAGGATCGCCTGGGCCAGAAGCTCTTCATCCGCCATGCACGCAGTCTGACGCTGACCCCGGCCGGCCGAGCCTGGCTGCCGAGCGTACAGGAAGGCTTCGCGCGGCTCGCCGAGGGCACCTCCGAGGTGTTCGGCCCCCGCGCCGAGGCTCCGGTTACGCTGCGCGCCACGCCGGTGATGCAGCAGACCTGGCTGGCGCCGCTGCTGCTCGACTTTCATCGCCAGCATCCACAGGTGGTGGTACGCCTGGTCAGCGCGATCTGGCGCGACGACTTCGGCCCCGAAGGCGCCGATATAGAGATCCGCTACGGGCTCGGCCAATGGGAGGGCTCGGTGGCCTTTTCGCTGGGCGACGAAGAGCTTTTGCCGGCCTGCTCGGCCGGAACGGCCGAACGCCTCACCACGCCGCAGGCGCTGGCCGGCGAGACGCTCATCCATGCGATGGGCTTTGCCGTGGGCTGGCCGGCCTGGCTCGAGCGCGCCGGGGTGCCCGGGCTTGATCGTCAGTGTGGCTCGCTGATGTGCGACAGCCAGGTCATGTCGCTGTCATTGGCGGCCCGCGGCGGCGGCGTGGCGCTGGTTCATCGCAGCCTGCTGGCCAAGCGTCACGACCTGGTGGCGCCGTTCGCCTTGAGCGTGCCCAGCGACGAGGGCTTCTGGCTGGTGCGTCCGGCACGCCGTTCACCGCGCCCAGAGGCATTGCTGCTGTGGGATTGGCTGGTGGCGCAGGGTGGCTAGGTTCAGGGTGGGGAGACGAATAGCGAACTACTCTGAAAGAAAGCTGAAAGAAAGCCTGACTGGGAGAATCCGATGCGACTCACGGACAAGCCGACGCTGGCGGGGGGCCTGCTGATCGTCGGGTACCTGTTGCTCGCGACCCCGCTGCCGGTGGTCGCCGACGAGCGGCGCTATGACATCACGTTCGGCAACCAGACGTTCGGCAGCGACATGCACCGCGGCGGCGAGCGAATGCGTTGGCAAGACGGCCGCGATCATGGGCGTGGCTACGATGGCCGCGACTACGAACGCGACCGTGAACGCCGCGACTACGAACGCGATTACCGCGATCCCTATCGGGACGGACGCTGGCATTACCGACGCGACGATTATGATTATCGTGATCGCCATGACGGTCGCCATCATGACGGGCGCCATCATGATGGCTGGGGTCGGGATCGGGATCGTTATGGCCATCACGGGCGTCCCGGCGCATGGACGCCCAATGTCGAAGTGATCGTCGACGGCGTCTCGAGCGACGGCCGTCGGCTTCCACGCGATCCGCGGGAAGGTCCCGATCGCTGCCATCAGTTGCGCAGCGATAGCTGGTCGACGGGTAGCCTCGACTGCCCCGAGCCCAATCCTCCCTCGCGCAGCCAGGACTGGTCGAGTTCGCAGTGAGGCCCGCCGCTCAGCCAGCCTCAGCCGTGTGCCGACGCCTCCAGGCTGGTCGGCACGACATACAGCGGTGCCGCCTGTGCGTCCCCCCGGCAGGCGTCGAAGGCCTCGCCCGGGATCAGCCACCAGCGATCGCTGTTCTGGAAGCCCAGATCGAGCGCCCTTGAGAGCTCGGCGCATTGCAATTCGTCGGCCTTGCCTTGATCGATGAACAGCCAGCGTTTGTGCGGTGCCTGGTTGATCCAGGCGAAAGCGCGCTGTAGCTGTCGCTCCAGCGGCGTGGCGTTGCCGAAGTGCACGGTCGGTTGACGCGTTTGCAGCAGGAACTCCTCGTCGAAGGCGGGCATCGCCAGCCAGGCATCGTCGCCGGTGAGCCGCTCGACACGCTGCATCATGTCGCGCGGCGAGCGGGTGGCGTCGAGCTGGATGTAGCCCCAGGTCGACCACAGGCACCAGAACACCGCCAGCCAGCCGGCCAGGGCCAGCATGCCTTGGCGTGGCCGCAGCCAATAGAGCAATGCCCCCGCACTCAGCCCCAGCACGATCCACCACAGCCACGGCGAGACGCCATACTTGGTGGCCAGGTCGGTGAGTGCCGGCAGGCCGACGGCACCGAGCACGCCGGCAACCAGGAAGATGCCGCCCAGCACCGCGACCAGGGCGGTCCCCAGCCAGTGCAGCCAGCGCTTGCACAGCAGGCCCGGCAGCAATGGCGCCATGGCCAGCACCAGCAGTGGAATACCCGGCAGTACATACACGCCACGCTTGCCCGGCGACAGCGAGAAGAACATCACCAGCAGAATCACCCCGCTGAGCGGCAGCAGTACCCGGGCGTCGAGCCGGCGGGCGCGATGCCACCAGGCGGGTATCAGCCAGGGCAGCCCGAGGACCAGCGGCAGCCAGGCCCAGGGAATCACCGCGACGAGGTAGTAGTACCAGGGCTTGAGATGGTGCCAGGACTCGGCGTAGCGCTCGCCGGTCTGCTTGAACAGGATATTGTCGCGGTAGGCGGTGAGGGTCGGATCGTCACCCAGGGTGGTGATCAGTGCCATCGGTACTACCCACAGCGCAATGGTTCCGAGAAGCGCCGCCAGGCCCAATCCCAGGTCCTTCCAGGCCAGGCGGCCGGCCTGCCCGCGCCGTGCCAGCAGCCCCCAGGCCGGCAGCATCAATAGCGGCAGGAATCCCACGCCCTTGGTGATCACGCCCAGCCCCATCGCCACGCAGCCGATGTACCACCAGCGCCGCGCCGGCCCCAGCAGGGCGTGACGCAATAATCCGTAGGCGCCGAGCGTGGTCCACAGCGTCACCAGCATGTCGATCTGGGCGGTCTTGGCCTGCAGCACGAACTGCAGGGTGGTGAGCAGTGCGATGCCGGCCAGCGTGGCGATGCGCCGGCCGTAGAGCCGTCGCGAAAGGTCCATCACCAGCCCCAGCGTGCCCAGCGCGCCGATCAGCGAGGGCAGCAAAAAGCCCAGCCGCACCGAGCCGGTCAGGGCGATCGAGGCCGCCGAGACCCACATGAAGACCGGCGGCTTGTCGGGGTAGGGCTCTCCACCCCGGTGGGGGATCCAGAAGTTACCGGTCTCCAGCATCTCCTGGGCATTGAGTGCGAAACGCGGCTCGTCGGCCGGCCACGGGTCGCGTAACCCGATGCCCAGGGCCAGCAAGAGCACGGCGGCGATCAGCAGCAGCAACCAGATCAGTCGCTGGTTGCCGCGCAGGTAGACGGGTCGTTGCATGAATCACTCACGGCCTAGCGAATGACGGCCCCAGGCAAGCTCAAGGCTCATGCGGGGCGTTCTGTGCGGTATTGCGCTCCTCGCGACGCAGCAACATCAGGTTGCGGACATAGATGAACAGCCCCGTCCCCTGGCCGACGATGAACACCGGGTCCTGACGATACAGCGCATAGGCGAGCAGCGTGGCGCCGCCGCCCAGGCTGAAAAACCAGAAGGCCTTGGGAACGATGCTGCGCTTGGCGCGCTCACTAGCTATCCACTGGACCATGAAGCGTGCCGAGAACAGCGCCTGCCCGAGGAAGCCAATGGCAATCCAGAGCCACTCCTGATTCATCGCGACAGTCCCTTCAGGGCCGTCGTACCGCTTTCGGCCTGCTCGGGCCGGGGCGCCTCCTCGCCCTCGCTCAGCGCTGCAGGCCCGCTGACGCTCTCCAGCGGCGACGGCAGGCGCGAACGACGCCGCAGCCACATGACGCCCAGCAGGTCGACCAACCCGGCCCACAACCGATTGTTGAGCCCGTAATGCGAGCGTCCGCTGCCGCGCGGGCGGTGATTGACCGGCAGCGATAGGCAGCTTCCGCCCTGCATCAGCACCAGCGCGGGCGTGAAGCGATGCATGTGATCGAAGTAAGGCAGCGCTAGGAAGGCGCGACGCTGGATGACCTTGATGCCGCATCCCGTATCGGGTGTCGCGTCATTGAGCAGGGCCGCGCGGACGCCGTTGGCGATGCGCGACGACAGACGCTTGAGCCAGTCGTCGCGACGGTTGGTGCGTTGCCCGATGACTAGCGTCACGTCGCCACGCTGGGCGCGTTCGAAAAGCCTGGGCAGGTCGGCGGGGTCGTTCTGGCCGTCGCCATCCAGTGTCGCCAGCCAGATACCCTGCGCCGCGTGGGCGGCCTGCCAGATCGAGGTGCTCTGACCGGCGCTCTCGGCATGGCGTAACGGACGCACTCGTGCGTCGCCCGCGGCACGCCGACACAGCAGCTCCCAGGTGCCATCGCTCGAAGCGTCGTCGACCACCAGGATCTCGTAGTCGGTATCCGGCAGGGCGGCCTGGATCTCGTCGAGCAACGCAGGCAGGTTGCCGGCCTCGTCCTTGGCGGGAATTACAATGGAAAGCTGCGGTGCTGTCACGATGAAGCCCTATGTTCTATCACGAGCCGTCCAGTTTGACGGGCATTTCTTAAGCAATCCTTAAGTGCCTCGAGAGTACTTTAGCGGCAACTACTGACGATATCGAACTCGGGGCGGTACACCTGCGTCGTTACGCCCATGATCCCCAATACGCTATGAAACAGATTGGCATGACTGTGGGGCCGGTCGGCGTTCGATCTGAGACAGCTGGAATCGATGCTCGCCCGGCGCTGCATGGCCTTGGACAGCCACCATATCATGGGCACATGGGTCTGTTCGTCCGGCGCGATGGCGTAAGGCAGGCCATGCAGGTACAGCCCGTGCTCGCCCAGCGACTCGCCATGATCGGACAGGTAGACCATCGAGGCCGCGAAGCGCTGTTGCCGGGCGAGAAAGTCGATGATGTCGCTGAGTACCGTATCATTATAGAGAATGGCATTGTCATAGCTGTTGACGATTCGTTGCTGGGAGCATTGGCTCAGGTCGGCGCTGTCGCAGGTCGGTGTGAAACGCCGAAACGCCTCGGGGTAGCGTTGGTAGTAACTGGGCCCGTGATTGCCCAATTCATGCAACACGATCACCGTGTCGCCGTGGCTTCGCTCGACGCGTCGTTTTAATTCCTTCGCCAGGGCGCCATCCAGGCAACGCCCGTCCTGGCAGAGCGCAGGATAGTCGTCGGGCGCGATGTACTCGCTGGCGACGCCGTCGCACACGCCCTTGCAACCCGACTGGTTGTCCAGCCACAGCACGTTGACGCCGGCATGTCGTAGCACGTCGAGCAGCGATTCGTGGCTGTCTATGTAGGATTCGTCGTAATCCTCGTGGCCCAGGGGGGAGAACATGCAAGGCACCGAAACGGCGGTACTGGTGCCGCACGAGGAAACATCCGGATAATTGATCACGTCGCGCTGGGCCAACTGCGGCGTGGTCTGCCGATGGTAGCCGTTCAGCCCCCAGTTGGCAGCGCGTGCGGTTTCGCCGACCACGATCACCAGCAGTGCCGGTTTGTGGCCGGGGTGAGCGGCGAGCTTGGCGTCGCTTTCAAGCGGCAGTCGCTGTTGTGGTTCGACACTGTCGTGGGCGGTCAAGACCCGTCCCATCGACACCAGGTAATTGCCCGGCGTGACCAGATAACGCAGCTCGGGCCGATTGCGCATCAATGGCGACAGGCTGTGGTAAGTCAGCAGCACGGAGGCGATCAGGGCGATGGCGGCGAGCGATAGATAGCCCAGGCGGCGAAGGACAGCGCGGCGCCAGGAAATGGCCGGGATGCGCACTCGATGCAACAGCGCGATGGGCAGTAGGGCGAAGACGGCCATATGCAGCGCGAAGCTCTCGGTCAGCAGTTCGCCGGCTTCGCGGCTGTCCGTCTGCAACACGTTGGTGATCATGGTGGTGTCGAAATACGTGCCGTAGGTGCCGGTGAAATAGCTCACCGTGGCGGCGACCAGGATCAGCAGCGCCAGTAATGGCTTGGCCGTCCAGCGGCTCACGAATAGCAGGAAGACCACATACTGCAGGCTGGTCAGTACCACCGCATATCCCGCAATCAACAGCCAGGTGCCGGGGGCGGACCAGGCGTGTCCATCGAGGGCGCCTTGCCAGAAGGGAATGTTATACAACAGCGTAAAGACCACGGTGACGATCAGGGTGAGGCATTCGGTGCTTACCCGGGGCCGGTAGTGCCAGGATCCTGCCACGATGCCTGCCGCGGAGCTGGGCAAGCGCGAAAGTAGCGACGTCATGATGAAGGTCTCGCGTTGGAATTCAGCGGATGAGCCAGTGGTCGCGTTACAGCCACGGTTGGTTCAGGTAGAGGCAGCAGGGCGCGGGCCAGCAGTGCGCTGATCGTCCAGCAGATGAGGAGCGTCCATAGGTCATGCGAAAGAAAGTGAGCGCCACGCAGTTGCTGAGCGAAACCAAAGGCCACTCCCATCGCCAGACCGATCGCCAACCCGAGCCAGCGCCAGCGGGGATGGGTTGCCTTGAAGAGAAAATACAATGCCAACCAGGCGTAGCCGGCACTGGCGTGTCCGGCCGGGAAACAGGCGGAATCCGGCAGATTGCCGGGCCGCATTTCGAACAAGCCGATGAATGGCAGCTCACCGCCGTAGCGCGCCAGATCCCAGGGACAATCCATGCTGATCAGTTGTTTTAGTGTGGCGATACTGATCGTCGAGGCGGCTATCGCGATTACCAGATAGCTCAACGGGCGACGCCAGCGACGAAGCGAAGGCCGGATGAAGCTGGTGATCAGTCCGCCTATGGCGAGGAAAGCGAGCAGCTCACTGAAAGATCTTCCGCCTTCGTGCAATAGCGTTTCGGTCACCCATGCATGTTGCAGGGTCCAGTCGTTGCCTTCGCTATTGAATAGATAGTCGGCAACCGTGAAGTCGACCGCATAATGACGATAGGGAATACTCAAGGCGATGAAACTGGCCCAGGACGCGCCCAGTGCCAGCCAAGGGCGGTCCTTTTTCAGTCGCGGGTACATAACCAAATGCTTGCCATGAACGCCAGGCAATGGGCTCTAAAAACCCTGCGGGTGCCTGGCGTTGCGTTGTCTTTTAACGAAGGCTGGATCATCGTTTACTCTTTGCCTTGAGCGGATAAGTGTTGATAGACATCGGTCAGTTCAATTTTTCGATAGGGACGGGTAAGTGGGCTTTTTACCGATAAACAATGACCCTGTGATCGTCGTTATTGAGCCTATTCTTGCTGTCATTGCTTAACGAAGACTTAATTGAAAAGTCGAAAGTAAGAAATGAACTGTTAATTTTTACCGGTGTTTTGTTTTGTCGATTTTTGGAACTGTCCGGTTTACTGTTCTGAATATTTCGCCTTAAGGTGTCCTTAAGAAAGGGCGCGGATAGTGAAGGTCGTTAGGGCAGAGCGAAGAGGCCGGCATGCGTGTATTACTGGTAGAGGACGATCCACTGCTGGGCGACGGCATCAAGACGGCCCTGCAGCGCGAGGGTTATGCGGTCGACTGGCTGGAAAACGGCCACGATGCGCTAGCCGCGGTTCGCTACGATACCTTCTCGGTAATGGTGCTGGACCTTGGGCTGCCGGACATCGATGGCATGCAAGTGTTGAAGGGTGTTCGCCGCCATAGCGCCATGCCAGTGCTGATACTGACTGCGCGTGACGACATCGAGGCGCGTATCGCCGGGCTCGATGGCGGGGCCGACGACTACGTGCTCAAACCCTTCGATCTGCAGGAATTGCTGGCACGCCTGCGTGTGGTGATGCGTCGCGCCCAGGGGCGGGCCTCGCAGATCATCGAGATCGGCCCGCTGCGGATCGACGAGGCGAGTCACGAAGTGACCTGGCATTCCCAGGTCGTGCCCCTGGCGCGACGCGAGTACGCACTGTTGCTCGAACTCGCCCGCCATCCGGAAAAGGTCATGACCCGGCCGCATCTCGAGAGCCTGCTCTACGGCTGGAACGAAGAGGTGGCCTCCAACGCCGTCGAGGTGCATATTCATCATCTGCGCAGGAAACTCGACAAGCGGCTGATCGCCACGGTGCGCGGCATCGGCTATCGGCTTACTCCGGACCGTGAATGATCTCGATCAGACGCTATCTCACCCGCTCCCTGGCGCTGGTACTGGCCGCGGCCACGGCGCTCACCGTCACCGCCACCTACATAATCACCGAGCACGAGATGGAAGAGATCCTCGATGCTCAACTGAGCCTGCAGGGTCGCTTGATCGCCGCCCAGATTCGTGCCGATACGTCCCCCGCGGCGTATCGCGCGATCGCCGCACGGCTCAATCAGCCCGGTCACCTGGCGCGGCGTTATACCGATGGCCGAGCCGAGCCGCCCGATGATCCCGACGACGCCGTGCGTTACCACCACGAGGAACGCATGCTTGCAATGGGTTTCTGGAATGGCGACGCGACGCCACTGCTGTTGGGCGCGGGATGGAACGACCATGGTCCCTTTCCGCCGCCCGAGGCCGAGGGCTATCGCTGGGTCGACTATGGCGGCGAGCGTTGGCGGGTGTTTTCGTTGCTCGACGCACGCAGCGAGACCTGGATCCGCGCCGGCATCCAGAAGGAATTCATCGATGAGCTCGGCGGCAAGGTCATGCTGGGCAACCTGATTCCGATGCTGATCGCCTTGCCGCTACTGTTATTGGCCACGGCATGGACCGTCAAGCGCGGTCTCAAGCCCATCGGCAGCCTGTCGCGCCAGGTCGCCGGACGCAACGACCGGCAATTGAGCTTCATCGATGCCGCCGTGCCGCGTGAGCTGAACGGTCTGCAGACTTCGATCAACGATTTCATCGCCCGCCTGCGCGAGACGCTGGAGCGCGAGCGGCGTTTCACCGCCGATGCGGCCCATGAACTGCGTACCCCGCTGGCCGGGCTCAAGATCCATCTCGACAACGCCCGCGCCGGCGAAAGTGCGTCGCTGGACAAGGCCTATACCGGAGTGGCGCGCCTGCAGCGGGTCGTCGAACAGCTATTGGTTTTGGCCCGCCTGGACCGGGGCGACGCCCAGCAGGCGAAGGACATCGATATCTATCCGCTGGTGCTGGAGCTGATCGCCGAACTTTGGCCCTGGGCCCAGGCGCGCGACCAGACGCTCGAAGTGACCGGATTGACGGCGCTTCGGGTCCGCGCCGATCCGGTCGAGATGGGCATCCTGGTGCGCAATCTCGTCGATAACGCGCTGCGCTACACCCCTGACGGCGGACGAGTGACGCTCGAGCTGTCGAGCGCCGAGGGTGAAGCCCGGCTGATAGTCAGCGATACCGGCCCGGGAATCCCCGAGGCCATGCTCACGCGGGTCACCGAGCGCTTCCGGCGCGCCGCCGATCAGCGCATCACCGGCAGCGGCCTGGGCCTGTCGATCGTCCTGGAACTGGCACAACGCCAGCGGGCACGGTTGATCCTGACCAATCGGGAGCCGCACGGACTCGAGGTGAGCCTGGCCTGGCCGAGCATGCCAGGCCGCAAAGCTTCATGAAGGCTCAGTGCGGCAGGCGAGCCAGCGGCGCCTGGCGAAAGTAGCGCGCGAGCAAGGCGTAGAGTTCGGGGTAGGCGGTGTCGAGCAGGTCGGGGGCGCTGAAGAAGGTCTCGCAGCACACCGCGAAGCACTCGCCGGGATGCGTCGCGGCGTAGTCGTCGATCGGCGTGGGCTCGCCGCGCACGAGGTGCGCCTGCAGATCGTCCCATACCGCCGTGAACACCCGGTGCCACTCCTGGGCGGCGATGTCTCGCGGCAGCGGCGGGCAACCATCGACATCCTGCGAATTGCCCATGTCGAGCTTGTGCGCGAATTCGTGGATCACCACGTTGAAGCCGGTCCAGTCGCCGCTTTCCGCCAGGTCGGCCAGCGACACCACGATCGGCCCCTGATACCAGGTTTCGCCGACCCGCTCGTCCTCGTACTCATGGACCACGCCGGCCTCGTCCATCTCTTCCACATGGCGCCGGAAGGCGTCGGGGACCACCACGACCTGATGGACGTTGGCGAACGCCTCGCGGGCCTCCCTATCGTCCCAGCCGAGCGTCAGCAGGCAGGCCTGGGCGGCCAGTGCAAGGCGCGCGGCCAGGTCGAAGGCATCGTCGTCGGGCAGCGTCAGGCGCTTGCGATGCAGAAACGCCCAGGCGCGCTGACCGAGTCGCTCGGCCTCGGCGTCGTCGAGCGCCGCAAGCAGCGGCAGCCGTCGGCGTGCGCGCTGCCATTCGGCCTCGGGGAAAGGTTGACGGCCGGGCCGGTGCGCGCCGCCCCAGCGCTTGAGTTCGTTCCACAGGTTCATGGGCGTTCCTTGGCTATTTGCGCCAAGCTATCGTCAACTGCTTTCGTCGAGGCGGCCATCGGCATCCCGGCCACCGGATTGCCGGCCACCGGACTTCCATGACCAGTCGCGCAGGCGCAGGTCGTAAAGGTCCTGGCGGCGATCCTTGAGGTTGGTCACCGAGCCTTCGCTGCGCACCACCTTGAGCCGGGTCAGATCGAGATCCGAGAACATCACCATCTCGGTGTTGGGGGTGGTCTCGGAGAGCACCGCATCGTGGGGGAAGGCGAAGTCCGACGGCGAGAACACCGACGACTGGGCGTACTGGATGTCGAGATTCTCGATCGATGGCACGTTGCCGACGCTGCCGCACAGCACCACGTAGCATTCGTTCTCGATGGCGCGCGCCTGGGAGCAGTGACGCACCCGCAGGTAGCTGTTCTTGGTGTCGGTCCAGAACGGCACGAACAGGATGTCCATGTCCTGATCGGCGAGCAGCCGCGGCAGTTCGGGGAACTCCACGTCGTAGCAGATCAGGATGCCCACGCGGCCGGCGTCGGTATCGAACACGCGCAGTTCGTCGCCGCCTTCCACCACCCAGTCGCGGCGCTCCTGCGGGGTGATGTGCAGCTTGGCCTGGCGATCGATCTCGCCGTCGCGGTGGCACAGGTAGGAGACGTTGTAGAGCTTGCCGTCGTCGCCGATCTCGACCATCGAGCCGGCGATGATATTGATGTTGAACGACACCGCCATGCGCGAGATCTCGCTCTTGAAGCGCTCGGTGAAGCCGGCCAGGAAACGGATCGCCTCGATCTGGTTGGACTGGTCGGTGAGCCCCATCAGCGGCGTGTTGAACAGTTCCGGCAGTACCGCGAAGTCGCTCTGGTAGTCGGCCACCGCGTCGACGAAGTACTCGACCTGCTGGAGCACCGATTCAACCGAGGCGAACTCGCGCATCTGCCACTGCACGGCGCCGACGCGCACCTGGGTCTTGCGCGTCTCGAGCACCCGCTCGGCGGGCTCGAAGAGGATGTTGTTCCACTCCAGCAACGTCGCGTAGCCCTGGGACTTCTCGTCTTCGGGCAGGTACTTGCGCAACAGCCGCTTGACCTGGAAATCGTTGGCCAACTGGAACGACAGGATCGGGTCGTGGATCTCCTTGCGGGCGACCTTCTCCAGGTACTCGGTGGGCGACATCTCGGCGGCGTACTGGTGATAGTTGGGGATCCGCCCCCCGGCGAGAATCGAGCGCAGGTTGATCGAGCGACACAGCTCCTTGCGCGCCTCGTAGAGGCGCCGGCCCAGGCGGTGGCCGCGGTAGGCCGGGTCGATCAGCACGTCGAGGCCGTACAGCGCATCGCCGTTGGGATCGTTGAGAATCACCTCGCGATGGCCGATCAGGTCGTCGTACTTGTGCGGATTGGAGAATTCGTCGTAGTCGACCAGCGCGGTCAGCGCCACGCCGACGATGCGGCCGTCGTCCTCGATGAGGATCTGACCATCGGGAAACTCGCCGATCAGCTTGTCGATGGTGTGTTTCGGCCAGGCCCCGCCGATATCGTCATAGACGGCATCCATCAGCGTCTTCAACTGGGGATAGTCGTCGGGGGCCAGGTTGCGCAGGTTAAGGTGAAGATCGTCGAGGGACATTAGGGCCTGTTGTTTCTGAGCGAAAAATGAATGTCCCATTCTAGCATGGCGTCGGGCCTTCCCCTCTCGGAGAAGATTGTCACGACCCTGTCACCCGACGATCACGCAGCGGTAACGGACCGACCATAAACATGATGAAAAGGAGACGACAGCGGCTACGCTTGGAAAACAGGGATGACAACCTTCGACGCTCACGTTCGGCCCACGCCGCCTTCGCCTGCCCGGGAACGTCATGTCCGATAACAACAAGCGCATTTGCCTGGAACACGTCAGCAAAAAGTGGGGAGACACCCCCGCCGTCGACGGCATCAGCTTCGATGTCGCGCCGGGGGAGTTCGTCATATTGCTCGGCCCGTCAGGCTGCGGAAAGTCAACCACGTTGCGCATGATCGCCGGCCTCGAGCAGGCCTCGGGCGGGCGCATCCATATCGGTGAAAGGGACGTCACCTCGCTGCCGCCCGGCGATCGCGGGTTGAGCATGGTCTTCCAGAATTATGCCCTGTTTCCCCATCTCAACGTGGCCGAGAACATCGTCTTCGGCCTGCGCAGCCGTAAGGTGGCGGGTCCCGAGCGCCGCGAGCGACTCGCCAGCGTCGCCAAGCTGGTTGACCTCGAAGCCTACCTCGACCGCAAGCCGGCGCAGCTCTCGGGCGGGCAGCGCCAGCGCGTGGCATTGGCCCGAGCCATCATTTCCGAACATCAGATCTGCCTGATGGATGAGCCGCTGTCCAACCTCGATGCGCGTCTGCGTGGCGAAATGCGACGTGAGATCAAGGCCCTGCAGCGTCGGCTGGGCATGACGGTGATCTATGTCACCCACGATCAGGTCGAGGCCATGAGCATGGGCGACCGGGTGATCCTGATGCAGGGTGGACGCATCGTTCAGGACGGCACGCCGAGCGAGCTCTACCGACGGCCGGCCACTGCTTTTGCCGCGAGCTTCATCGGTAGCCCGGCCATGAACTTGCTGCCGCTGGCTGCGGCCTCGGACGGCGCGGTGATCGAAGGCGAACCACGCTGCGCCGTGGCGAGCCACGAGGCAGTGGGAAGACAACTTGGTGTGCGCCCGGAAGATATCCATATTGCCGCTTGGGATGCTCCGGGGGTGCCGGCCGAATGGCAGGATACCGAGTACCTTGGGGCCGATAGCATCGTACGCCTCAAAGTCGGCGAGCATGCGCTGCGCGCCCGGCTGGATGGCCCGGCCCCCGAGAAACCGCCGGGCCAATGCCGCCTGCAGTGGCCGGCCGAGGCGGCTCACTTCTTCGACGGGGACGGCGGGCAACGGCTCGTCCTCCGTGGGCATGACGTTTCCGCGACCGTGGGTCGCGTCTACCGGGAAAGCGAGGCGCAAACCCCGCCCCCTCAAACTGGGACCCAGCGTCCGGGAGTGAACCGATGAACGCGCGTACTTCCAAATTGAGCATGCTTGGCGGCCTGGCCCTTGGTGGCTTGATGACGGCCGGTCCGAGCCAGGCGCAGGAGCCGACCTCGCTGACCATGTACTACCCGGTCGCCGTCGGCGGTGCCTTGACCGAGGTGATCGACGGCCTGGTGGCCGATTTCGAAAAAGAACATCTCGATATCGACGTTGAAGCCATCTACGCCGGCAACTACGACGATACCCGCGTGCGGGCGATGTCGGCCATCGAGGCGGGAGATACCCCTCAGCTATCCGTTTTGTTCTCCATCGATATCTATGAACTGCTCGAGCAGGACGCGATCGTGGCCTTCGACGATATCGTCGAGAGTGACGCCGAGCGTGAATGGCTGGATAGCTTCTATCCGGGCCTGATGGAGAACGGACGTGTCGACGGCAAGACCTACGGCATTCCCTTCCAACGCTCGACGATCGTCCTTTACTGGAACAAGGACGCGTTCGAGGCCGCCGGACTCGATCCCGAACAGCCCCCGCAAACCTGGGAAGAGATGGCCGAAATGGGCGCCGCGATTCGCGAGGCCAGCGGCGGTGACCAGTGGGGCGTGATGGTTCCCTCGACCGGTTATCCCTACTGGATGTTCCAGGCCTTCGCTTTTCAGAACGGTCACAAACTCATGAGCGATGATGGCACCGAAGTCTATTTCGATGCCCCCGCCGCCATCGAAGCACTGGAATACTGGGTATCGCTGGCCGACGAGCACGACGCCATGCCCGACGGCATCATCGAGTGGGGCACGCTGCGCCAGAATTTCATCGAGCAGTCCACCGCCATGATTTGGCACAGCACCGGTAACCTCACCGCGGTGAAGGATGAGGCCGGTTTCGACTTCGGCGTGGCGATGCTGCCGATGAAGACCCAGCGGGGGAGCCCGACCGGAGGCGGTAACTTCTACGTCTTCAAGGACACCAGCAAGCAGGAGCAGCGCGCGGCGATGACCTTCATTCGCTGGATGACGGCTCCCGAGCGCGCGGCGGCATGGTCGATGGAGACCGGCTACATGGGTGTGAGCCCCGCAGCATACGAGACCGAGGCGCTGCAGCAGTATGTCGAGGAGTTCCCTGCGGCGGCGGTGGCCCGCGACCAGCTCGAGCACAGTACGGCCGAACTGGCGACCTATCAGGGTGGACGCGTACGGCGGGCGCTGGATAACGCCGTGCAGGCCGCGCTCACCGGCCAGATGAGCCCCGAGGAGGCGCTCAAGCAGGCCCAGGCGGAGGCGGATGCAGCGCTGCGCCGCTACGCCCGCTGAAGCTGCGGCCGGCTGACTGACAGGTGCACATGGCCTCGCCGGGTACAGGTCAGGTGAGGAGGCTCTTTGATCTGTCCCCGGCTTGGCTACGGCAAGAGGTACGCCGATCATGAACGACAATCGTCGGATGCAGATATATGGCGCACTGCTGCTGCTTCCCGCGGCGGTATTGCTGGCCACGTTCGCCTACCTGCCGACCGTCTCGACGGTCATCAGCAGCCTGTTCCTGCCCGGTTTTGGTGGTGCCCCCACCGAATTCGTGGGCCTGGAGAACTACACGCTCTTGTTCGAGGATGCCACGTTCCGAAAAGTGGCACGCAACAACCTGATCTATGCGCTGGGCACCGTTCCCACTTCGATGGCCCTGGCGCTGGGCATGGCGCTGTTCGTCAACGGTCGGCTGCCGGGGCGTAGCTTCGTGCGCATGGCCTACTTCACACCCACCGTGTTACCGATGATCGCCGCCGCGAATATCTGGATGTTCTTTTATGCCCCCCAAATCGGCCTGTTCAATACGATTCTCGGCACGTTCGGCATCCCCGGCGTCAACTGGCTGGGCGATCCCGGCGTAGCCCTGTATTCCGTCATCGCCATGGCGGTATGGAAAGAGGCCGGCTTCTTCATGATCTTCTACCTGGCGGCCCTACAAAGCATTCCGCCCGAGCTCAAGGAGGCTGCCGATCTGGAGGGCGCCAGCCGCTGGCGTTTCTTTCGTCGCGTGACGTTCCCGCTGCTGATGCCGACCACGCTGTTCGTATTGATCAATGCGCTGATCAATGCCGTGCGTGTAATCGATCACCTATTCATTCTTACCAAGGGCGGGCCCAACAACGCTACCAACTTGCTGCTCTATTACGTCTACGAAAACGCCTTCTCTTTCTTCGACCGTACCTACGCCGCGACCATCACCGTGGTGATTCTAGTGGTGCTGGCAGGGGTGGCCACGGTCAAATTCGTCGTGCTCGATCGTCGGATCCATTACCAATGAGTACTCCGGCACTCTCGCCAATCAAGCGACAGCGCATCCATGTGCCGGGGCTCGAAACGGTGGCGGCGTGGCTGCTGGGAATCATATGGGTATCCCCTTTGCTCTATGCGTTGTGGGCCGCCTTTCATCCCACCGAGTTCATGGTGCGCTTCGATCTTCTGTCGCCGCTGACCTGGGATAACTTCGCCGATGCTTGGGCCCAGGCGCCGTTCGCGCGTTACTACCTCAATACGTTCATGCTCGTGACGGGTATCGTCATCGCCCAGTTCGTGGTGTGCACCCTGGCCGGTTTCGCCTTTGCCCGCTTTCCGATCCCGGGCAAGAACGTGTTGTTCATGCTGGTGCTGATCCAGCTCTTCGTCTTCCCCGAAGTACTCATCGTCGAGAACTATCGCATCGCCAGTTCGCTGGGACTCGTCGACACGATTACCGGCATCGGGCTGCCCTATGTAGCCAGTGCTCTGGGGATATTCCTGCTGCGGCAGACCTTCAAGACGATTCCCCGGGAGCTGGAAGACGCCGCCAGGGTGGAGGGCTGCGGTTGGATGGCGGTGTTGCTCAAGGTCTATGTGCCACTGGCCAAGCCCACTTATCTCGCCTATGGGCTGGTGTCGATCAGCCACCATTGGAACAATTTCCTGTGGCCGCTGGTGGTCACCAACTCGGTGGAAAGTCGTCCGCTGACCGTAGGGCTCGGCATCTTTTCCGCGCCGGAAACCGGCGTCAACTGGGCCACCGTCAGCGCTGCCACGCTGCTCAGTATCGCCCCGTTGCTGGTGGCCTTCCTGTTATTCCAGCGTCAGTTCGTGCAGTCGTTTCTCAGGGCGGGGATTCGTTGAACCGGTACTGCCTGAAATGGGCAGGTCTGAGCGTGCTTGTTGGCGCTGAACAGACGATAGCCGTCGCGGAATCCACGGCACGAGCGTGACTGCCTCGCCCCATGGTGGGCTGGGGCGAGGCGATGGCTTCAGTGGGGTTCCAGGAAGGTCAGGGCATGGCCGTGGGACAGCGCGGCGGCCCGGCGGACTGAGCCGCCGGACCGGCTATCTAGTCGCTGGTTATTTACGCACAACTCATTTACGCACGACGCGATAGATGATCAGCAGCACGATAGCACCGAGCACCGCGATTATGAAGCTACCGATGTTGAAGCCGGAGACGTCACCGAAGCCCAGTGCGGTCCCTATCCAGCCGCCGACGACGGCGCCGAGGACGCCGATGATGATAGTGACAATGAAGCCACCCGGATCTTTACCCGGCATGATCAGCTTGGCAATAGCACCGGCGATCAGACCGAAGATGATCCACGCAATAATTCCCATCGCTTCTATCCCTAGTTGATTCATGGTCTGGGCATGCCTTCCTGACATGCCCTCTGGAAGCTAGTCGTGGATGGCGGAAACGACAAGCGCCGAATTGACTGCACCCTCTCCGCGAAAGGGACGTCGGCGCTTCCAACAACCCCTAGGGCCGCATCGACCAGGACGAGTGATGCTAGTTGGCAACGAATCAGCAAGAGGACATCGCACGATTTCTGACAGTTGCCTCGCCCCGTGTAGTGATGCCGGGGCGAGGCGATGGCTTCAGGCGTTTTCCAGGAAGGTCAGCGCATGACCGTGGGACAGCGCGGCGGCATGGCGATGGTAGGCGCCGCGTGCCCAGCAATTGAAGCCGTGATCGGCGTCGTCGTAGACGTGGATCTCGATGTCGTCGCGCCGGGCGAAGGTGCCGCGTACCTGGCCGATGTGGTCGTCGGTGATATGGCCGTCGTTGCCGGCGAAGTGGAACTGCGTCGGCACCTTGAGCGCGTCGGCCTTGTCGAGATGCTTGGCGATGCCGCCGGGGTAGAAGCACACCGCCTTGTCGACGCCGGATTCGATGCCGGCCAGGTAGGCGAGAATGCCGCCCATGCAGTAGCCCAACGACGCCACCTCGCCCTCGCACTCGGGGCGCTGGCGCAGTGTCTGGGTGGTGCTGGCCAGGTCCTTGACGGCGACCGTGAAGTCGATCTCGCCCACCAGTTCGCGGGCCTTGTCCATATCGTCGCCTTCGTAGGTCAGCTCGACGCCCGGTTCCTGGCGCCAGAAAACATCGGGGGCGAGCACCACGTAGCCGTCCAGCGCGTACTGTTCGGCGACGCTGCGGATATGCCGGTTGACGCCAAAAATCTCCTGGATCAACACGATACCGGGACCCTTGCCGGCCGGCGGCAGGGCCAGGTAACCCTTGAAGGTCTGGCCGTCGTGGCTGGCGATATCGATCCACTGGGTGGTAACGGGTGATTGCGACATGGGTCCTCCGTGATGGTGTCGTTCGTGGTACGCCGGCCTGGCAGGCAAAGTCGCAGCGACGCTGACGTTTGCCGGCTAATCGTAGGCCTTGCGAAACGTTCGGACGATCGCCCGTTCCGCGGGTGCAATGCCGGGAGGAGTGCATGGCTCGTTCAGCCGTTGCTGGCGGCGTTGCGCAACAGCGTCTGGGTTGGCGTCTGGGCCATGATCACTCCGCACAGCGTCAGTGCGCCGTGTGGAAGGCATTCAGAAGAAACGTACCACTCGCTCAGCGCAACTGGCTGTCCTTGCTGCCGCGACGATTGTAGCCGCTGAACGCCGCTTGGCGCTTGTCGCGCTCGCCCTGGCAGGCGATGCACAGGCGCACCCCGGGCACCGCTTCGCGGCGCGCCTGGGGAATCGGCGCGTCGCACTCCTCGCAGTGGGTCAGGCTCTCGCCGCGCGGCAACTGGCTGCGCGAGCGCTGCACGGCATCCTCGACCGTGCTGTCGATCTGGTCCTGCACGGCGCCATCTCTCGACCATCCGCCGGCCATGTCGTCTCCTCGGCTCCGGTGAGCCACCAATTGATCGGGCTGATTCAATCAGTATAGGAATCCGGTCGGGGCCGACGCCAGCGCGTCGTGCCGCGGCACTCAGCCGATGGCCGCGACACCGGCCTTGGCGACCTGCGCGTCCTGGTCGGGCTTGACGCCGGAAACGCCGACACTGGCGATCACCTGGCCGTCGACGATCACCGGAACGCCGCCGGTAAGCAGCGCCTGCAGCGGCGCGGTGACGAAGGCGGTGCGACCGTTATTGATCATCTCCTCGAAGACCTGGGTCTCCTTGCGTCCGATGGCGGCGTTGCGGGCCTTTTCGCCGGCGACGCCGGCCGAGAAGGGCGCGGCGCCGTCGAGCCGGCGCAGACCGAGCAGGTGGCCGCCGTCATCGGCGACGGCGACGGTCACCGCCCAACTGTTGGCCTCGGCTTCCTGCTGCGCGGCATCGAGGATGGCGTTGACGTCGCTCTGGGTGAGTACGGCCTTGGTTTGCATGACATCTCCTTGGTTAGTATTTGGCTACGGGCTACGGGCTACGGGCTACGGGCTACGGGCTACGGGCTACGGGCTACGGGCTACGGGCTACGGGCTACGAGCCACGAGCAAAGGGCTACGAGCTGTTCGCTACTCGCGGCCCGTTGCTCGTTGCTGGTTTTAATGCCTCATCGACGATCTCGATCCAGTGTCGGACCGGGGTACGGCCAGCCCCATTAAGGTGCGTCTGACACCCAATGTTGGCGGTCACGATCAGCTCCGGCTCGCCGGCTTCGAGCGCGTCGAGCTTGTCGTCGCGCAATCGGGTGGCGAGTTCGGGCTGGGTCACCGAATAGGTGCCCGCCGAGCCGCAGCACAGGTGGGCGTCGCGCACCGGGGTCAGCGCAAAGCCGAGCCGGGTGAGCACGCCTTCCACCAGGCCATTGAGCCGCTGGGCGTGCTGCAGGGTGCAGGGGCAGTGAAAGGCCAGCCGCCGCTCGCCGTTTATCGCCAGCGGCGCGAGATCCTCGTCGCGCAGGATCTCGCCGAGATCCCTGGCCAGTTCGCTGACCCGCATGGCCTTTTCGGCATAGTCGGGGTCGTCGGCGAGCATTTCGCCGTACTCCTTGACGAACGCGCCGCAGCCGCTGGCGGTCTGGACGATTGCCTCTATCCCCGCATCGCCGGCTTTGTCGATGTGCGGCCACCAGGCGTCGATGTTGGCGCGCATGCGCGCCCGTCCGGCCTGCTGGGCGTTGAGATGATAGTCGATGGCGCCGCAGCAGCCGGCCTGGGGCGCCGGGGTCAGGCCGATGCCGAGGCGGTCCAGAACCCGCGCGGTGGCGGCATTGGTGTTGGGTGACAGCCCGGGCTGGACGCAGCCTTCGAGAATCAGCATCTGGCGCTGATGAACCTCGGGCGCGGGCCTGATCCCGGGATCGGTCGGCCTGGCCGGCAGCTTGTCGCGCAGCGTGCCGGGCACCAAGGGACGAAAGGTCTGGCCGAGTGCCAGCAGCGCCTTGAAGCGCTGTGGCTCGACCAGTGCCTGGCGCAGACCGAAGCGCAACGCGCGCTCCTTGGGCGTGCGGCCCACCCGGCGCTCGATTTCGGCGCGCCCGATGTCGAGCAGTTTATGGTACTCGACCCCCGACGGGCAGGTCGTCTCGCAGTTGCGGCAGGTCAGGCAGCGATCCAGGTGCAGTTGGGTCTCGCGGGTCACCTGGTCGTCATCGTCGCGGCTTTCCAGCAACTCCTTCATCAGATAGATACGCCCGCGCGGACCGTCACGCTCGTCGCCGAGCAGTTGGTAGGTGGGGCAGGTGGCGTTGCAGAAGCCGCAGTGTACGCAGGTGCGCAGCACGCGATCGGCCTCGCGCAGATGCGGCTTTTGTAGGTCGGCGTCGGTGAAGTGGGTCTGCATGTCAGAGGGCCTCGTAGAGCCGGCCGGGATTGAAGATGCCGTACGGGTCGAGCCGCTGCTTGAGGCGCTGGTGATACTTGGCCAGCACCGGCGTCAGCGCGGTGAAAGGCTCGTCGGGATTCGCGCCGTGCTGCGCCCGGAAGCAGCTGGCGTGGCCTCCGGCGCGGGCCGCGGCTCCGCGGATGCTCGCGACGGGGGCGTCGCTCTTCAGCCAGCGCTGGGCGCCGGCCCAGTCGTAGAGCACGTCGCCGTCGAGGGCCAGCGGCGGCGTATTGTTGGGTAACGACAGGCGCCACAGGGGGCGCGGATCGTCGCTGGTGAACAGTGCCAGGCGCTGCTCGCGAAGCGCTGTCCAGTAGTCATCCTCGAGAGCATCGCCGCCGAGTTGCCCGGCGGTCTGCGCGACCGAACCGGCGCCGCCCTCCAGGCGCAGGTTGAGCGCGCCGTCATGGTAACTCGCGGCACTCAGCGGCCACGGCTTGCGCCCCCACTCGGCGAGGCGCTCGAGCGCGGTCTCGAGGGGCATCGCCAGGCGCAGGCTGCGCGTGGCGGCGGGCCTGGGCAACACCTTGAACGACACTTCGGTGAGCACGCCCAGGCAGCCCTGGGCGCCGACCATCAGCCGCGACAGGTCGTAGCCGGCGACGTTCTTCATCACCTCGCCGCCAAAACGCAGTTGCGTGCCGTCGTGGCCGATCATGCGGATGCCGAGCACGAAATCGCGCACCGCACCGGCCCAGGGGCGACGCGGCCCCGACAGTCCCGCGGCGACCATGCCGCCGACCGTGGCGGCCGCGCCGAAATGCGGCGGCTCGCAGGCCAACTGCTGGCCCTCGGCGTCGAGCGCCGCCTCGAGTGTGGCCAGGCGGGTTCCGGCACGCACCGAGACGACCAGCTCGACCGGATCGTAGTGGACGATGCCGTGATGCTCGGTGGTCGAAAGCGCTTCGCCGCCGCCTGAAATATCCACCCGGCGACCATAGAAAGCCTTGGTGTCCCCGCCGACGATGCGCAGCGGCGTTCTGTTCGCATGCGCCCGGCGGATGCGCTCGGCGAGCGCCTCGCTGGCGTCATGGCCCGCCGCCTGGTCCGGTTCGGCGTGGGTCGGGTAGCGATCCTGCTCATGGCGATCCGGGTCACGACGACGTGGATCGGGTCGGTTCGCATCGTATGGATCGTGGCTCATCGTCGCTCCTCAGAAACGCGGCAGATCGGGGTGCGGCAATTCCCCGTTGTGCACGTGCATGGCGCCGAATTCGGCACAGCGGGCCAGTGTCGGCACGTTCTTGCCGGGATTGAGCAGGCGCGACTCGTCGAAGGCGGCCTTGACGGCGTGGAAGACGCTCAGTTCGTCGGCCCGGAACTGGCTGCACATCTGATTGATCTTCTCGCGACCCACGCCGTGCTCGCCGGTGATGCTGCCGCCGACCTCGACGCACAGCTCGAGGATCTTGCCGCCGACGGTCTCGGCAAGCTCCAGCTCGCCGGGTTTGTTGGCATCGAACAGGATCAGCGGGTGCATGTTGCCATCGCCGGCGTGGAAGACGTTGGCCACCGCCAGCCCATACTGTGCCGAAAGCTCGGCGATGCCCTTGAGCACCCGCGGCAGCTCGCGGCGCGGGATGGTGCCGTCCATGCAGTAGTAGTCCGGCGACATGCGCCCGACCGCCGGGAAGGCGGCCTTGCGGCCGGCCCAGAAGCGTGCGCGCTCGGCGTCGTCGCGGGCCTGGTCGATGGCCGTCGCACCGGCCGCCTCGAGCACGCCGCGCACCGCCTGACAGTCGTCGTCGACGTCGGCCTCGACGCCGTCGAGCTCGCAGAGCAGGATCGCCTCGGCCTCGACCGGATAGCCGGCCTTGACGAAGTCCTCGGCGGCGCGGATGGCGAGCTTGTCCATCATCTCCAGGCCACCGGGGACGATTCCCGCGGCGATGATGTCGCCGACCGCCTTGCCGGCCTTGCCGACGTCGTCGAAGCTGGCCATCAGCACCTTGGCGCTCTGTGGCTTGGGCAACAGCTTGACGGTGATCTCGGTGATCACCCCGAGCATGCCCTCGGAGCCGTTGAACAGCGCCAGCAGGTCGAAGCCGGGTGCGTCGAAGGCATCCGAGCCCAGCGTCATGCGCTCGCCCTCGATGGTGATCACCTCGACGCGCAGCACGTTGTGCACGGTCAGCCCGTACTTGAGGCAGTGTACGCCGCCGGCATTCTCGGCGACGTTACCGCCGATCGAGCAGGCGATCTGCGACGAGGGATCGGGTGCGTAATAGAGCCCATGAGGCGCGGCGGCCTCGGAGATCGCCAGGTTGCGCACGCCGGGCTGGACGCGGGCGGTGCGTGCCTGGGGGTCGACGCCGAGAATCCGCGCGAAGCGCGACATTACCAGCAGCACGCCTTTTTCGAGCGGCAGTGCGCCGCCCGACAGGCCGGTACCGGCACCCCGGGTGACCACCGGCACGTCGAGCGCATGACAGCGCCGCATCAATGTCTCGACTTGCTCGAGGGTGTGCGGCATGGCCACCAGCATCGGCAGCACGCGATACACCGAGAGGCCGTCGCACTCGAACGGACGCAGGTCCTCCTCGCGATGCAGCAGGGTCATCTCGGGGAGCGCTTGCTGCAGGTCGGCGAGCACGCTGGCCTTGTCGAGCGTGGCCAGGGCCCCGTCGAGCCGCTCGTCGTAGAGAATGTTCATGGCGTGCTCCCGTTGTCCGGGCGCGGTCCCGAGTTGGGCCGCCGCCGCACGAGTGGTCCGGTTGGTCCTTCGATCTGGCCTTTTAATTTGGTCTTTCAGGACGGCGCTGTCCAGCCATTGGTTCGCTGGTCAGACCAGCCATTGGTCGTATTTATGAAATGGTTTTCCAGGTCTTCAATGAAGCCATGTGCTGGGCCGATTCGCCCACATAAAACCGCATGAAGGACGCCATGCGAGCGTCCGGGGAGAGCCAGCATGGTTGCGCATTCCACGATGCCGAGCGGTACCCGAATGCCGGATGCGGTGGCCGCCAAACTCGAGCAGCTGGTGCTAGACGGGGTCATCCGCCCCGGTCAGCTGCTGCCTTCGGAGCGTCGTCTGTGCGACAAGCTGGGGGTATCGCGGGCCTCGTTGCGCGAAGGGCTGCGAGTGTTGCGCGGCAAGGGCATCATCGAGACCCGCCAGGGCCGTGGCTCGGTGGTCGCACGGCTGATTCCGCGTCGCGACGACAGTCCGTTGATGCATCTGTTCCGCGATCATCCGCGCACGCTCTACGACCTGCTCGAGGTGCGGGCCCTGCTCGAGGGCGAGTCGGCACGGCTGGCGGCGATGCGCGGCACTCCTGCCGATCGCGTGGTCATCGGGCATCGCTACGAGGCCATGGCGAACTATGTGAGCCAGTCCGACGAGATCGATGTCGAACGCCTGGCGCGCTACGATCACGGCTTCCATCTGGCGATCTGCGAGGCCTCGCACAATCCGGTGCTGGTCTACACCTTGCAGAGCCTGACCGACCTGCTGCTGAGCTCGGTATTCGCCTCGGTCAAGAATCTCTATCACCGCCCGGCATCGCGCGAGCGGATCAACCGCCAGCACGAGCGGCTGTATCGCGCGGTGATCGACCAGGACGCCGAGGGCGCCCAGCGAGCGGCCCTGGAACATCTCGAGAGTATCGGCGACAGCCTGCGCGAGATCGAGGCCGAGAATGAGCGGCTAGTGCGAGCGGCGATGCGTCTGGAAGCATGGCAGTGAGCGTGCCTTCTCAGCCCACCGGTGTCGCGCTCCCATCCACCCCCTGACTCATCAGCGTGTCGCGCCCGGCGCGCTTGGCCTGATAGAGCAACTGGTCGGCACGTCGCAATAGCGCGTCGGACGAACCGTCGTCGGGCCGCAGCGCCGCCACACCCAGGCTGACGGTGTAATGGATGGTGCTGGCGCCATCGACGACCCGATGGGCGCGGTGGGCTTCGTTCAGCCGTTGGGCGATCTCGCAGGCCTCGTCGAGCGGAGTGTCTGGCAGCAGCAAGGCGAACTCCTCGCCGCCATAACGACCGAAATAGTCCGTCGCGCGTAGCAGCGGTCGAGTGACGGCGGCGATGTCGATCAATACCTGATCGCCGGCCAGGTGGCCGAAGTGATCGTTAATCAGCTTGAAGTGATCGACATCGAAGATGATCAGGCTCAACGCGCGGCCCCCGGCATGCGCGCGGGCGATCTCGTGCTGGTAATTCTCGTCGAATAGGCGCCGGTTCAGGGCGCCGGTGAGCCCGTCGCGTTCGGCATGGTGGCGTAGCGCCTGCTCGGCATGCTGGCGCCGCCCCACCTCGGTAACTAGCCGGCGGTTAGTGGCGTACAGATAGCCGGCGATTCCGGCGATCCCCAACAGTACGCTCAACCCGGGGAGCGACCAGGCCCAGAGATTGGCGAGCTGAGGCCGAGGCGGCAAAGCCGCCTGCAGGAAACGGTCGAGTTCGTAGTGTCCGATCAGACCCAATTCGCTATAGGTATCGGCGATCTGCTGCCAACGTTGACGGTTGGTGTAGCCGATCTCGATCAGTTCGGGCTGCATGAGTCCGCGGATACGCTCGGCCTCGGCGAGCAGGAAGGCCTTGTCGTAGCCGGGGCCGCGAGTGCCGTAATCGCGCAGGATCAGCTCGGCGATTTCCTGGGGGTGATCGAGGGCGTAGCGCCAGCCCTGGAGGGAAGCGCGGCGAAACGCGGCGGCGGTCTCGGGCGCTTCGTCGAGTAGCTGCTGGCTGGTGAAGAGCAGTTGGCCGTAGAAGTCGATGCCGTAGTCGGTGGGTTTGATTTCCACCGGTCGGGCGCCGGCCTGGCGCACGAAGTAAGGGGTGTCGGTGACATACGCGGGGATCAGTTGGGTCGTGCCGTCGAGTAGGTCCGCAAGTTGCCAACTGGGCGCGGAATTGTCGAGCGCGCGATAGTCGACCCCGGCGCGCTCGAGCGCGGCCAGCGTCTCGGCGCTGACCCGGGTACCGCTTCCCAGGCTGGGCAGGGTCAACGATACCGGCCGGTCGCCGATCGCTTCGAGCCGGTTGAAACCGTAGCGTTTCAGGGTCAGGAAGATCAGTGGCGAGCGCTGCATGATGCTGGCCAGCAACGCGACCGGCAGGCCGTGGCTATGGTGGATCAGCAGGTCGGCGCGCGACGTGCCGAAGTCGGCGCGCCCGAACACGACTTCTTCCACGGGATCGGGAGCGTGGCCCTGGGCGTCGTAGCCGCCGCTGCGAATCTCGACCTCGAGCCCGGCGTCACGGTAATAGCCCTGATCGACGGCGGCGTAGTAGCCGGCGAACTGGAACTGGTGGTGCCACAGCAACTGCAGTGAAACGCGCTTGAGCGACTCGGGTTCGCGCACCGGGCCTGCATGGGCGCGCGCATCGTCCGGCCCGCTCAGCAAGCCTGCGAATAGCGCTACGATTCCCGCCAGAAGGCGCCAGGGCATCCGCTGCGTCCGTCGGTTATAACCCTCGCTGGGCGAGGGTGGGGCGCGACAACGGCGCCCCGTTGATTATCGGCGGTCGCTCTGCTGCGTCTATAAGGCGTCCGCTCGGTTTGCGTCTAGTATCCGGCCGCTAGCCGCCAGGATGAAACGCCTTCGATTCAACGCAGCGCATCGATGCCGTTACCAGCGACTGTCGCTGTCGGTTTGGTGGCATCTTGGGCATGATGGTAGCGTCTGCAAACAACGCTTCTGACGCCGAGGACGCTATGCCACGTGTACTGTATGACCTGTGCGGTATCGACGAGAATCTGCGCTTTTCTCCCTACTGCTGGCGCGTCAAGTACGCGCTGGCCCACAAGGGGCTGGATTACGAGGCCCGGCCTTGGTACTTCACCGATAAGCAGGCGATCGCCTTCTCCGAGCAGGGTAAGGTGCCGGTGCTGGTCGACGGCGAGACCACGGCGACCGACAGCTACGAGATCTTCCGCTATCTCGACCGCACCTACCCCGACAAGCCGTTGCTGGGCAGCGGCGAGGCCGAGTCGCGGGCGCGCTTCTTCAAGTTCTATGCCGAACGCAGCCTGGCCCCGGGGATGATGAAGACCATCATCATGGATCTGTACAACGCCATCGATCCGTGCGACCGCGAGTATTTCCGCGAGACCCGCGAGAAGGCATTCGGTCGCGCCCTCGAGGAGGTCCATGCCCCGAGCCGCGGTCTGAGCCAGCTCGACCAGGCGCTGGAGCCGCTGCGCGGCCGGCTCGGCGAAGCGGATTTCGTCGACGGCGAGGCGCCGGCGGCCGCCGACTACTTGCTGTTCGGCAGTTTCATGTGGGCGCGCTGCGTATCGACCGCCGATCTGGTGTCGAACGCCGACCCGGTCTACGCCTGGATGGAGCGCATGCTCGACCTGCATGACGGCCTGGGACGCAACACCAAGCGCATCGTCGATATCGAGGGCGCCTACGCCAACTGACGCCGGATCCCGGGCGAGCGGTGCGCCGCTCGCCGTCACAGCTTGCCGTCACAGAAAGTCATAGGACACAGGAGGTTCCATGATCGATCTGTATTATTGGACAACGCCCAACGGCCACAAGATCAGCATCTTTCTCGAGGAGGCGGGGCTCGAGTACGCCCTGCATCCGATCAATATCGGCAAGGGCGAACAGTTCAGCGCCGAGTTCCTGGAGATCGCGCCCAACAATCGGATCCCGGCGATCGTCGACCGGCATCCGGCCGATGGCGGCCAGCCGCTGTCGCTGTTCGAGTCGGGGGCGATTCTCGAATACCTGGCCGACAAGAGCGGCAAGTTCCTCGCCCCAAGCGGTCGCGAGCGCTATGTGACGCTGCAGTGGCTGTACTGGCAGATGGGCGGCTTGGGGCCGATGGCCGGCCAGAACCATCATTTTCGCAACTACGCGCCGGAGAAGATCGATTACGCCATCGAGCGTTACCTCAATGAGACCGCGCGGCTCTACGGCGTGCTCGACAAGCGTCTGGAAGATCATGATTACGTGGCCGGCGACGACTATACCATCGCCGACATGGCGATCTGGCCGTGGATCAAGCCGTATGCCAAGCAGGGCCAGGAGATCGAGGACTTTCCCAATGTCCAGCGCTGGTTCGAGAAGATCGCTCGGCGTGACGGCATCAAGCGCGCCTATGCACGTGCCGAGGAAGTCAATCCGGAAGATGGAGTGACCATGGACGATGAGGCGCGCAAGCATCTGTTCG
This sequence comes from Halomonas sp. HP20-15, assembly GCF_033446685.1. Classification (NCBI taxonomy): domain Bacteria; kingdom Pseudomonadati; phylum Pseudomonadota; class Gammaproteobacteria; order Oceanospirillales; family Halomonadaceae; genus Halomonas; species Halomonas sp. HP20-15. Next base: position 93,404 of record NZ_JAWQLY010000009.1, read on the forward strand.
GCCAGAAATGACGCCATCCCCTCGCAACGCAAGAGCCCGGCTGAAGCCGGGCTTTTTCATGATGGTACGCCGGTCGAGCGTCAATCGTCGGCGATCAGCCGCTTACCGAGAGTGACGAACTCGCCCTGCGTGTAGCCGAGCCGGTCATACAGCTCGAGCAGTTCGGGGCGCTCGTGGCGCACCATCAGCATCAGTTTGGGACAGCCCCGGGCGATCAGCGCGCGCTCGACGGCGGCGATCATCCGCTTGCCGTGGCCGCGACCCTGATGCGCTGGCGCCACCGCCAGATAGTGCAGCCAGCCGCGATGGCCCTCGTAACCGGCCATTGCGCTGGCGATCAACTCGCCATCGAGGATGCCGACCAGGAACAGGCTGGGATCCTCGGCGAGCTTGCGGGCGATGTCGCGGCGCGGGTCGTTCCAGGGGCGCGATAGCTCGCAGGCCTGCCACAGCGCGATCACGGCATCCTCGTCGGCGTGTTGAAACGGGCGGATCTGCATCTCTTTCTCCTTCGGCGCTCGCCGCCATTCTGCCATGCGCGACGCCATCGCGGGGCGAAACGGCCCGGACATAAAAAAGCGCCGCCCGAGAGGCGGCGCTTTCTCGCTGTCAGTCTGATGACTGATCCTCAGCCGCTATTCTCCGGCAATGCATAGGCGATGACCGAGTCGCCCTTGGGCGTGTGCATGAAATGATGACCGGAGGTGCGAATCATCACGTATTCGTGGCCATCGGCCTTGTAGACGATGGGGTTGGCCTGGCCGCCGGCCGGCAGCGGTACGCTCCAGAGCGTCTTGCCGGTCTCGATATCGATGGCTCTAAACAGGTTGTCGGTCGCCGCGGCGATGAAGACCAAACCGCCGGCGGTGACCCCGGCGCCGCCGTTGTTGGGGGTGCCGATATTGATTGGTAGATGGGATTCGATCCCCCAGGGGCCATTGGCGCGTGCCGTTCCCAGCGGCCGATCCCACAGCGTCTTGCCGCTGGCGAGGTCGAAGGCGCGAATGCCGCCGTAGGGCGGCTGGGTGCAGAGCAGGCCGGTGTAGGGGTTGCGCCAGCCGGCGTTGACATCGACGCCGTAGGGAGCGCCGACCTGCGGCGCTCCGGCGCCCTCCACGGCAGTCACGCCCTGGTGCTTCTCCGCGCGGGTCTGCCAGCCGAGCTTCTTCACGGTCTCGCGCGACAGCAGCTGGTTGTACATGGCCATATTGTTGTAGTTGGCGATGAGTACGCCGCGCGTGGGGTCGACCGCCACGCTGCCCCAGTCGGAGCCGCCGTTATAGCTGGGGTACTGGATATACGGCTGGTCCGCCATCGGTGGCGTATAGGGGCCGTCGTAGCGGGCGCGCTGGAACTGGATGCGGCAATAGAGCTGATCGAAGGGGCTCATTCCCCAGGTATCGCGCGGTGTGAGCGGCGGGAAGCGCAGATCGGCGCGGCTGGGTCGGCGAGCGCTGCTCGGGCTCGACGCCGCCCTGGGGCACGGGGCGTTCTTCCACGCCACCGCCAAGCGGTTTACCCGTCTTGCGATCGAGCATATAGATCTCGGCCTGCTTGGTGGGCAGGATGAGTGCCGGCACCTCGCCGTGATCGGTGGGAAAGTCGATCAGCGTCGGCTGGGCGCCGAGATCGTAGTCCCATACGTCGTTGTGCGCCGACTGGAAATGCCAGACGGGCCGGCCGGTCTCCACGTCGAGCGCGACGACACCGCTGGAGTAGGTCTTTTCCGCCTCGTTGCGGTTGCTGCTCCAGTAATCGGGCAGGGCGTTCCCCATCGGCAGATAGACCATGCCCAGCTTGCTGTCGCCAATGGCCGTGGTCCACATGTTGGGAGAGCCGCGTGGGTAGATGGCGTCGCCGGTCAGGGGGCGGCTCTGCCTGGGTTTGGCCGGGTCCCAGGCCCACAGTAGCTCGCCGGTGACGACGTCGCAGCCCTTGATCACGCCGGAGGGTTCGTCGGTGCTCTGGCCGTCTAGCACCTCGTGTCCGGTCACGAGTACGTTGCGGACCACCACGGGGGCGGTGTCGATGGCGACGTAGCCTGGCGGGGTCGACCCCATGTGGCCGGTAATATCGACCTGGCCGTGCTGGCCGAAGCCGCTGCAAGGCTTGCCGGTTTGCGCGTCGACCTCGATCAGTCGCGCGTCCAGCGTGCCGACGATGATCCGGGCGCGGCAGCGCTGGTCGCTGACGGCGGCGGCCTGCTGATTGCTCTCCGAGCCACTCGGGGCCGGCTTCGAGTCGTTGCCCCGAGCATTGTCGCTGGCCTGTTCGTTGCCAGCCTGGTCGGTGGTCGCTGAAGATGAAGCCAGGCGATCCCGCGGCACTTGGTAATAGGTGACGCCGCGGCAGGCGGCGGTATAGGGAATCGCCTCGTCGGGTACTTGCGGATCGTAGCGCCAGTTTTCCTCGCCGGTGGCGGCATCCAGGGAGATCAGGATGTCGTGGCCGGTGCACACATAGAGATCGTCGCCGACCTTGAGCGGGGTATTTTCAATCCTTAGGCGGTTAATCAAGTGTTGTCATCATGCAGAGGGAACGCAAATACGTGACCGGATTTGCAGTAACCGGTCGCAGCGCTGGCCTCACCCTGCGGTATCGGTCGCCGCCTGGCGCTCGGCCTGTTGGCTGAGGGTCAGTTCGAGGCGCTCGAGCAGGCCCTGTAACAGAGGCCGGCTCTCCTGGGGCAGGGCGTCATGGTGGGCGACGGCGTCGTACAGCGAATGGGCGGCCCGGGACAGCGCGTTACCGATGGGCCGCCCGGCGGCGCTCTCGGCATACGCCTCGGCCAGCGCTTCGTGCACCTGGCGCTGGGCGCGCTTCACCGCGGGATGGGGCGTGTCGTCCAGCCACCCACGCAGGCGCAGGCTGCTGTTGCCCATGTCGAGCCCGGTCAGGCCCAGCGCGAGCAGGTGGCGTTGCTTTTCCGGCAGGGTGTCGTCGTGGCGGGCCATCGACAGGATGCGATCGGCCATGCGCCCGGCAAAGCGCGCCTCGGTATCGTGGCGCGAGTGGCGATCGATGCGCCGCAGGTCGCGGGTGATCGAGGAGACCAGCCGCCGCTGGCGCAGCGTCGCTCCCAGCCCGGGGAGCAGCCTGAAGCTCATGACCACCGCGCTGAGCCCGATGATCACGCTGATGGCGCGGTTGGCGAAGCTGTCGAACGAGAAGTCCATGCCATTGCCGGGCATGGTCAGCAGGATATTGAAGATGGTGAACGCCAGGCAGTGGCCCATGGTCCTGGGATTGCCGGCGCCGAGCAGGCCGAGGAACAACGGCGTGCCGAACACTAACGCCAGCAGCGGGAATCCCGACGCCTGCGAGAGCAGCACGTGGCCGAACAGGAAGGCGCTGGGAATGGCGAACAGCATGCCCTTGAAGAACGTCAGGGTCAGCGCGACGGGATTGTCGCGACTGGCGAAGAACGCCGAGAACAGCGTGCCCAGCAGCATCGCCACCTGGCCGTTGGACCAGTGAGTGAGAACCCAGAACGTCGCCAGACCGACGAACACGATCCCCGCGCGCAGGGCGTTGACGCCGGCGGCGAGATGGTCGCGGTGCCAGGACAGTCGGCCGCTGCGCAACTGGCGGCCGCGGGGACGGGTTACCGCCTCGCGTGCGTCGAGCATCACGATGGCGTGACCGAGCGTCTCGCGCAGCCCCAGCACGATGCGCAGCTGCAGCGGGGCGAGGCTGGCGGTGTCCTGCTGGTGGGCGCGGTGGCGCAGGGCCTGGAGCCGTTCACGGGCCGCACTCACGCCACTGACCTGCTCGGCCTGGCGAAAGCCCTCGGCGATCTCGGCGATGAGTTGGCGTATGTCGCCATCGATTCGTGCGTTGTGATCGCGCAGCAGGCGCTGCATGGCCTGTAGCGTGGCCAGAAAGCGTAGCGTACGCCGGGTCAGCACATGCGTGGCGCGCACCCGGCCCTTGCCCTCGGGGCCTTCGTAGCGCGCGGCCTGACTGTCGGTCTCGAGCATCGTCAGCGGCCCCAGGCTGCCGGTCAGCGAGGCTTGCAGCGCTGCTTCGTCGTCGCTGGCCTCGAGGCGCTGCGCGGCCTGGACGAACGCCTGATTGACCACGCTGTCGGCCTGGGCGGCCAGATGGTCGCTGACCTGCGAAGGCCACAGCAGCGAGCTGACCAGGGTCGCGCAGACGGCGCCCAGGCCGAGCTCGGAAAGCCGCGCGACGGCCACGTCGAAGACACTCGCCGGGTTGCTGCCGGCGATCACCACTATCAGCATCGCGGTCACCGCGGCCATGATGCAGCCGTAGGAGAAGTTGTTGCGCAGCAGCGAGCTGCCGTAGGTGCAGAGCATGATCCAGGCGGTCAGCGCGATCAGCGCCGGGACGCGCGCCTGAACGAACAGCGCCATGATAACGATGCCCGCCAGCGCGCCGATGGCGGTGCCGCCGATCTGGCAGAGCCCCTTCTCGACGACCATGCCGCTCATCGGCCGAATCTGCAGGAAGGCCGCCGAGATCAGCGCCCAGTAGGGGCGGTCGAGGTTGAACCACAGCGCCAGATAGAGCGCCAGGAACATCGCCAGGGTGGCCTTGATAGCGAACTTGACGGCACTCGCCGAGGGCGTCAGGTAGGCATCGAGGAAAGCCGACATCAGGCCGCGCTCACTGATCGGCTGCGTCGACGATGCGCACCGTCGCGGTCATACCGGCGCTCAGCAGGGTGCCCTCGGGGATCGCGTCGAGCTCGATGCGCACCGGAATGCGCTGGGCCAGGCGCACCCAGTTGAAGGTCGGCTGGACCTGGGGCAGCAACTCGGTATTGGTCGAGGTGTTGGTGTTGGCGATGCCCCGCCCGAGGCCGGCGACATGCCCCCGCAGGCGGGTGTCGCCGCTCATCAGCGTGACCACGGCGGCGTCGCCGAGGTCGATGAAGGGCATCTTGGTCTCTTCGAAATAGCCGGTGACGTAGAAGGAATCCGCCTGGACCAATGCCATCGTCGCCTGACCGGCGTTGACGTAGTTACCCGCGTTGAGATGCATGTTGAGGATGTGGCCGGCCACCGGCGCCTTGACGACGGTGCGCTCGACATCGATGCGCGCGCTTTCCAGGTCGGCCTGGGCCTGGGCCAGATTGGCCTCGGCGACACGGGTGTCGATGCGGGCGATCTCCTGGTTTTCGGCGCTGATCGCCTGGCGGCTCAGGCGCTGTCGCCGCGACTGTTCGTGGCGCTTGAGATCGAGCGTCGCCTGGCGCTGATCGACCACCGCCTGGGCGCGCTCGAGCGCCGCCTGGTAACGCGTATCGTTGACCGTGAACAGCACCTCACCCCGGTCGACGCTGGCGTTGTCCTGCACCGCCAGCGTATCGACCCAGCCCGAGACGTCCGGGGCGATGGTGATCACGTTGGCGCGCACGCGGCCGTCGCGGGTCCACGGCGTATACAGATAGTAATGCCACAGCCATAGCCCGGCGGCGACCGCGGCGGCGACGACCAGCAGAGTAACGAGAATGCGTAACGACTTGCGCATCGACTAGATAGCCTCACCGGGAGCGGAAAAAAGGAAGGCGGCGAGCGCCGTGAGAATGATGAACAGGGCGGCATCGAACCACGCCTCGTACCACAGGATCTGCTGGCGCAGGAAGCGATGCAGGCAACTGCGCACGACGACGGCGCTAATGAAGCCGAGTAGCGCATAGCCCAGCATTGGGCTCAGATAGATGCCGCCGAGCGCGATTTCCTTAAGTCCCATGCGAGTCCTTGGCTGATTATGCGGCGGGATAATGGCCATTAATGTTAACATGCTAACTAATTATGTGACCATGTACGTCTCCTTCGCCACTCTGTCGATCGAGCGTTGACTGTCGCGCTACGCGGCACTTTGTCTATTGCCAGTGACCCGCTTATGCTGGACCACGGGTTGATGTCAATGAAGGGTCACGCCCACCGATCAACCAACAATCAAAGGTCAGCAAAGGAGTCTCTGCAATGACCGTCAAGAAACCGCTTATCGGTGCCATTTCCGCGGTGGCCTTGGCCACCAGTATTTCCGCCCTGGCTGCGCCGCTCAAGATCGGCGTGCTGGTGCCGCTGACCGGCGATCTGCAAAGCTATGGTGAGCCCGCGCTCAAGGCCGCGCAACTCGCCGCCAAGGAGATCAACGCCGCCGGCGGCGTACTGGGCGAAGACGTCGCGATCAGCAGTGGCGATACCCAGACCTCGCCGCAGCCGGGCGTCGCCGCGGCTCAGAAGCTGGTCAACATCGAAGGCGTCAACGCGATCTTCGGCGCGCTTTCCAGTGGGGTGACCATCCCCGTGGCGCAGAGCGTCTCCAAGCCCGAGCAGGTGCCGCAGATCAGCAGCGCCTCGACCTCGCCGGTGATCACCTCGCTGGACGATGGCGACTTCCTGTTCCGCACCGTGCCGTCGGACGCCTTCCAGGGCGTGGCGCTGTCCGAAGTGACCCAGGAGAAGGGCTACGAAAACGTCAGCATCATCTACATCAACAACGACTACGGCAAAGGGCTTGCCGATGCCTTCACCCAGGCCTACGAGAAGGCCGGCGGCACGGTCTCCGCGTCGGTGGCCTACGAGCAGGGCCAGGCGGCCTATCGCGGCGAGCTGCAGCAGGCCGCCAACGATGACGCCGAGGCGCTGGTACTGATCGGTTACCCGGAGAACGGCCAGACCATTCTGCGTCAGTCGCTGGAGGGCGGTTTCTTCAAGAACTTCGTCTTCACCGATGGCATGAAGGCTCCCGAGCTGGTCGACAATCTGGGCGCGAAATACCTCGAGGGCTCGGTGGGTACCGTACCGCAGGCTCGCGCCGATTCGCCGGGGGCTCAGCACTTCAGTAGCGCCTATAAGAGCGAATACGGCTCGTTGCCGCCCAAGCCCTACCTGGATACCGCCTACGACGCCTTCTACCTGCTTTCGCTGGCGGCTCAGGCGGCCGGTACCACCGATAGCGTGGCGATTCGCGATCACCTGCGCGACGTCGCCAACCCGCCGGGCGAGCAGGTCGGCCCGGGTGAGTTCGAGAAAGCCGTCAAGCTGCTCAAGGAAGGCCAGGATATCGATTACGAAGGCGCTTCCGGTTCGGTCAATTTCGACGACAACGGCGACGTGCCGGGGACCTTCGGCGAGTGGACCTTCAAGGATGGCGAAGTGGTCACCAACCGGATCTTCGAACCCAAGATGTAAGCAACGCGTGCCAGGCGATCGAGCATCGCCTGGCCGCCGCGACGATTCTCGAATCAGCAACGACAACGCCCGGCCTAGGCCGGGCGTTGTCGTTACGGGGGAAAGCCGGTGGAGCGACGCAGACGCTCAGCGCTTCCTGACGATCAGCTTGGGCGGCTTCTCGGGCAGGATCCCCTCGGGACGCAGCACCAAGATGAGCTGCAGCAGCACGCCGATCAGCAGTACGCGCAGGGCCGCGGCCTGGGTGGCGTGTTCGGAGGGCAGCAATCCGGTGAGCAGCTCCGTGCCCGACCACACGCCCCACACCACGATGGCGCCGAGAATCGCGCCGCGGTTGTTGCCGCTGCCGCCGGCGATCAGCATCACCCAGACCAGGAAGGTGCCGTAGAGCGGCATGAACGCCTCGGGGCTCAGGAACCCGAAGAAGTGGGCATAGAGCCCGCCGCCCAGGCCCATGATCGCCGAGCCCAGCACGAACGCCTGAAGCCGGAAACCGGCGATCGACTTGCCGGCCGCCGCGGTGGCCGGCTCGTTCTCGCGAATGGCGCGTAGCACACGGCCCCAGGGCGAGGCGTAGGCGCGCTCGACCAGAAAGTAGACGAGGCCGACGAACAGCGCCACGATCACCAGGTAGGTGAACCCACTATCCAGCGCGGTGCCGGCCAGCGGCCGGTCGATGCCGGCGATGCCGCGCACGCCGTTGGTCAGCCAGTCCTCGTTCTTGACGAACAGGCGGACCATTTCTGCGATGCCGATCGAGGCGATGGCCAGGTAATCGGTGCGCAGCCGCGCGGTGATCAGGCCGACGACCAGGCCGAGCAGCGTCGAGGCGATGACCGCGCCGACCAGACCGACCGAAAACGGCATGCCGAAGCCGCCCAGGTAGGCGGGACTCGACGGCGTGGTGAGGATCGCGCTGGTATAGGCACCGACCGCGAAGAAGCCGGCGATACCGATGTTGAACTGGCCGGTGAAGCCCCACTGCATGTTGAGGCCCAGCGCGAGCACGGCATAGATGCCGGCGAAGGTCAGAAACGAGATCAGGTACGAGGCGATGCCGGTGAGTTCCATCACACAGTCCCCTTGAAGATGCCCTGCGGGCGCAGGATGAGCATGCCGACCATGATCGCGAAGGCCACGGCGGGTTTGTAGGCGGCGGGGATCAGCAGCGTCGACATCTCCATCGACACGCCGATGATCATGCCGCCGGCAATGGCGCCATAGGGTCGGCCGATGCCGCCGAGGATCGCCGCGGCGAAGATCGGCAGCAGCGTGGTCCAGCCCATCACCGGGTGCAGGCGCGTGTCGATGCCCAGGAACACGCCGGCCGCGGCCGCCAGGGCGCCGCCGATCACCCAGGTGACCATGATCACGCGCTCGGCGGGGATCCCCGAGACCAGCGCCAGATCCATGTTGTCGGACATCGCACGCATCGCCTTGCCCAGCCGGGTGCGGGTCAGGAATAGATGCACGCTGGCGACCAGGCCCAGCGAGATCAGCATGATCCACAGGTGGTCGGGCTTGAGGCGCAGCCCGCCCAGCCAGTCGAGCCGCCAGGGGAACTGGATGCCCGAGGCGTAGGTCTGGTTGTCGGAGCCCCAGATCAGCTGCACCAGGCTGCGCAGGATCAGCGCCATGCCGAACGAGGCGATCAGCAGGATCACCGGCTGGGTGCGGCGAATCCGCCGGTAGAGTACCTGGTCGATGAACACCGCGACCACCGCCATGCCGACCATCGCCGCGGGCAGTGCCCACCAGGAACTTAGCCCGAAGGCCGAGATGAAGGTCAGTCCCAGATAGGCGCCCAGGGTCATGAAATCGCCGTGTGCGAAATGCGCGAAGCGCAGGATGCCGAAAATCATCGACACGCCGATCGCACCCATGGTCAGGACGCTGCCCAGAACCAGGCCGTAGACGAGCAGTTGCAGGATATCGGTCATGGTTCAGCCTCCCAGGAACATTTCAGCGACTTCCGGGTTGGCCAACAGGTTGGGACCGGTGTCTTCGTGGCGGTTACTGCCGGTGGCCAGCACATAGCCCCGGCTGGCGATGGCCAGTGCCTGCTTGGCGTTCTGTTCGACCATCATCACGCCGATGCCCTGAGCATTGATCTCCTGGATGCGTTCGAAGGTCTCGTCGATCAGCAGCGGCGAGAGGCCAGCGGTGGGTTCGTCGAGCATCAATAGCTGCGGATCGATCATCAGCGCGCGGCCCATGGCAACCATCTGGCGTTCGCCGCCGGACATCAGTCCGGCCTGTTGGCGGCGCCGCTCGGCGAGCTTGGGGAATAGTGTATAGACCTTGTCGAGGCGCTCGGTCAGGTCGCCCTTCATCAGATAGGCGCCCATCTCGAGGTTCTCGCGCACCGTCATTGACGGAAAGACGTTCTTCTCCTGGGGCACGTAGGCGATGCCGCGGCGGACCATCTGTTCGGGCTTGGCGTTGGTAATCGCCTCGCCGCGGTAGAGGACTTCGCCTTCGCGAATCCGCAGCAGGCCGAACACCGCCTTCATGGCGGTGGACTTGCCGGCGCCGTTGGGGCCGACGATGACCACGATCTCGTCGGTCTCCACGCGCAGGTTGGTGCCCTTGAGGATATCGGCACCGCCATAGCCGCCGTAGAGGCCCTTGGCTTCGAGCAGACTGCTCATGAGGGCTCTCCTTGATCCGCAGCAGGCTTATTGGTCGATTCGCCCATCCGGCCGCTGGCACCGCCGCCCAGATAGGCCTCGCGGACCTCCTCGTTCTGGCGCAGCACGTCCATCGAACCGGAGGCGATCAGCGCGCCGTTGGCCATCACGTGAACCGGTTCGCACAGCGCCGAGATCAGATCCATGTCGTGCTCGATGACGCAGAAGGTATAGCCGCGTTCGCGGTTGAGCCGCAGGATCGCTTCGCGAATCTTGCCGAGCAGGGTGCGGTTGACGCCGGCGCCGGGTTCGTCGAGCAGCACCACCTTGGCGTCGGTCATCATCGTGCGGCCCAGGTCGAGCAGCTTCTTTTGACCGCCCGACAGATTGCCGGCCAGTTCGTCGGCGACGTGGGTGATCTCGAGGAACTTGAGTACCTCGTCGACGCGATCCAGCACTTCGCTGTCCTGCTGCTTGACCTTGCCCCAGCGCAGCCAGCTCTGGAACAGGTTCTCGCCGCTCTGGTCGGGCGGGACCACCATCAGGTTCTCGCGTACCGTCATGCGCGAGAATTCATGGGGAATCTGGAACGTGCGCACCAGGCCGCGGTGAAACAGCTTGTGCGGCGGCAGGCCGGTAATGTCCTGGCCGTCGAGCAGCACGCGGCCGCTGGAAGGGGGGAAGAGTCCGGCGACGATGTTGAACAGCGTGCTCTTGCCGGCCCCGTTGGGACCGATCAGCCCGGTGATACTGCCCTGCGTAACCTCGAAGGAAACGCCCCGTACCGCCTGAAGGCCGCCGAACGCCTTGGAGACGTTGTCGATTCGAATCAAGGAAGAGTTCCTCGTAAGCGTCTTGTTGTGGTTATGCGCATGCGGATAGGGCGGATATGGCTGGGCTCCACCCGCCTTGGCCGGCAACGCTTTTCACGGTGTGATTGGTGTGACGAGAGTCGTCGCCAGACCTTACAGCGTGGCGCGTATGGGCGACAAGCGCTTGTCATGGCGATGATTAAACGCTGTATCGGCGGCCAATGGCATTGCCTTTACGTTCAACACCAGCGACTGAGCTCATCGCCACCCAGGTTGCCGCCGGTGACCACCACGACGATATCGCCCGCTTGAGGCAGCGCCAGCTGGCCCTCCAGCAGGGCGGCGATGCCGACCGCCGCACCGGGCTCGGCGAGCAGCTTGGCGTCGAACAGCAGGTGACGCATGGCCGCGTCGATCGCCGATTCGCTGACGCCGATCAGCGCATCGACGCAGCGGCGTACCAGGGGGTAGGTATGCTCGCCGACGATCGCCGCGCCCAGGCTCTTGGCCAGCGTTTCGACCGAGCCCAGCCGGCAGGGGCCGCCGTAGTCGAAGGCGGCCTGCATGCTGGCGGCGCCGGTCGGCTCGACGCCGATCAGGCGGATATCCGGGCGCAGCGCCTTGACGGCGACGGCGATGCCGGCGATGAGCCCGCCGCCGCCGATCGGGCACAGCAGCATGGCGGCGTGGGGGATCTGCTCGAGAATCTCCAGGCCGACGCTGCCCTGGCCGGCGATGATGCGCGGATCGTCGTAGGGATGGACCAGGGTCAGCCCGCGGCTTGCGACCAACTGATGCATATGCGTCCAGGCGTCGTTGATGTCGCCGTGGAGAATCACCTCGGCGCCCAGCGCACGGCTGCCCTCGACCTTATACGGGCTGGCGTTTTCGGGCATCACGATGGTCACCGGCACACCGCGCTCCGAGGCGGCCCAGGCCAACCCCAGGGCGTGATTGCCGGCGGACACCGCGCCCAGCCCGGCGGCCAGTTCTGCGTCGCTGGCGGTGGCCAGCCAGTTGAGACTGCCGCGTGGCTTGAAGGAGCCGGTCGGCTGGAAGAGCTCGGCCTTGAGACGCACCGGGCATCCCAACTGCCGGGACAGCTCGATGTCGTCGATGACCGGGGAAGGGGCCAGCGTGCGCTGGATGTGCTCGCGGGCCCGATGCAGCGAGTCGAGCGTAAGGTGTTGATGAGACATGCCGATTCCTTGAGTCGCGCAACGTGTTCGAGCTGTCAGGGTCGTATCGTCAAGATAGTCGAGGCATCGATTTCACGTCTCATGTTGCAATGCAGCAATGGCTTTGCTATGTTGCATTGCAGCGGAGGTCAAAGCCCTTTGAGAGGAGCCCTCCGAGTTTAGCCAACCATCACTCACGGAGGTGAATCATGGCGACTAGCACCAATTTCGACCAGGCGACCCAGCAGTTCGAATCCATGTTCTTCGGCCCGGCGCGCGCCTACGCCGCCATGGCCGTGGACTACAGCGAGAAGGTGCTCCACACCCAGCTCGACTTCGCCAAGGCGTGCACCGACACCTACATGGGTCAGGCGCGTTCTATGCTCAACGTGCGCGATGCCGAAGGCCTTCGCAACTACGTCCAAGAGCAGCAGAAGACGGCGAAGGATCTCGGCGAGCGTTTCAAGGATGACGCCGAGAAGGTCGTTGCCCTGAACCAGGACTTCGCTCAGAAGAGCCAGAAGCTGGTCGAGGACAACATGAAGACCGCCAGCCGCACTGCCGCCAGCAAGGCCAAGTAAGCGCTGCTGAATCGACTGCGGCACTCGCGCCGCAGCCGACTCCAAACGGCCGCCGGTAACCCCGGCGGCCGTTTTTTTGCATGGCCGTTCGCCGCGCAGGGTTTGGCTGCGCGCGGCGCGTCACACCATCACTTCGGCGAAGGCGACGCTGCGTACCAGCGCGATGACCGACATGCCCTCCTTGAGCCCCAGCTCGTCGAGCGACTTGCGCGTCAAGCGCGCGCGCAGCGGCTGGTCGCCGAGGCGCAGGCCCACCTCGACGGCACTGTTCTCAGCGACCTCGTCATTACCGATCCCGGTTCCGCCGGGCGTGGCGTCGATGCGCGCGACGGTGGCCGCGAGCTGGTTGCGAAAGCTGGTGCGCTCGGGGGGGAGCAGGGCCAGGGCGACGTCACGGATCGGCACGCGCAGGCGCAGGCGAGCCCCCAGCGGCGCATCGACCCTGGGCACGGCCAGCGTCTGGCCGTCGGCGAGACGCAGCGTGCTCAGCGCGTAGCGTTCGTCGTGGCCGACCAGGTGCGCCTCGAGCAGCGAGGCGGCATCGAAGCCACCCAACTGCTCGGTCAGGTCGAAGCGCAACAGCAGCTCCTCGAGGCGGCCGTGCGCGCGAACCCGGCCGTGCTCGAGCACGACCAGATGATCGGCGATCGCGGTGAGCTCCTCGGGGACATGGCTGACGAACAGGATGGGAATGTCGATGCGCTTCGCCAGTTGCCCAATGTAGCGTAGCAATTCGCGCTTGCGCGGCGCATCGAGCCCGCTCAGCGGCTCGTCCAGCAACAGCATGCGGGGCTCGCTCAGCAGCGCCCGGCCGATCGCCACACGGCGTGCCTCGCCACCCGAAAGGGTGCCGGGCAGGCGATCCAGCAGCGCCTCGATACCCAGCAGCGAGACGACGGCATCGAAGCCGGGGCCCTTAACGGTGTCTCGCTTGCGCTTCGCGCGCGGCATGCCGTAGGTCAGGTTGCCGCGCACCCGGTAATGCGGGAACAGCCGGGCTTCCTGGAAGACCACCCCCAGGCGGCGGCGATGGGGAGCGACGAACACGCCACGGCGCGTATCGACCAGCGTTTCGCCGGCGAGGCGGATGCTGCCGTCATCGGGTCCGTCGAGGCCGGCGATCAGCCGCAGCAGGCTGGTCTTGCCGCTGCCCGAGGCGCCGAACAGCGCGGTGACGCCGGTGGCCGGGAAGGTCAGCTCCGCGGACAGCGCGAAGCCGCCGAGACGCTTTGTCACGTCGAGGGCGAGCCCGTGCGAGTCGGTTTTATGCAGGCGGGTCATCCGTCACGCTCGCTGATGCGCCGCCGGGCGCGCCGGGCCAGCCATTCCGAGGCCAGCAGCGCTAGCATGGCAATGGCGATCGACAGCGCGCACAGTCGCGCGGCGGCGTCCTCCTGGCCGGGGGTCTGGATCAAGCTGTACAGCGCCAGCGGCAGGGTGCGCGTCTCGCCGGGGATGTTGGCGGCGAAGGTCATGGTGGCGCCGAATTCCGACAGCGCCCGGGCGAAGGCCAGCAGGGTGCCGGTAATCACCCCGGGCAGTGCCAGCGGCAGGGTGATCGTCGCCAGCACCCGCCAGCGGTTGGCGCCCAGCGTGCTGGCCGCGGCTTCGAGCTTGGGATCGACGGCCTCGAGCGAGAGCCGTACCGCGCGCACCAGCAACGGAAACGCCATGATTCCGCCGGCGAGTGCCGCGCCCTGCCAGGTGAACGGCAGGCCGATCCCGAACAGCCGATCCAGCCACTGACCCAGCCAGCCCTGGCGGCCGAGCGAGATCAGCAACAGGTAGCCGACCACCACCGGTGGCAGCACCAGCGGCAAGTGCAGTAAACCGTCGAGCAGCGCCTTGCCACGGAATTCGCGACGCGCCAGCAGCCAGGCCAGGGCGATACCCGGTATCAGGGTCCAACCGACCGCGCTGCCGGCGACCTTGAGGCTGATGGCAATGGCTTCGCGCTCGATCTCCGAGAGCATGGGCATGGCGGGTCAGTGCGCGCCCGGCGCGGCTGCGGTGAAGCCGAAATCGTGGAAGATCGCCAGGGCCTGTTCGCTGGCCAGCCACTCGCGGAAAGCCCGAGCCGCCTCGCTGGGCGAGGCGCCGACCAGCGCCAGCGGATAGTTGATCGGCGGGTGGCTGTCGGCGGGGAAGGTGGCGAGCTCGTGCACCTGGTTGCTGGCACGCGCGTCGGTCTTGTAGACGATGCCCAGCGGCGCCTCGCCGCGCTCGACCAGCGCCAGCGCGGCGCGCACGTTGTCGGCCCGCGCCAGACGCGGCTCCAGCGCCTGCCATTCACCCAACGCGTGCAGCGCCTGCTTGGCGTAGATACCGGCCGGGACGTGGGCGGGATCGCCCACCGCCAGGCGCCGCCCGTCGCCGAGCCGCGCCGCCAGTTCGTGATTGCCGTCGAGGGTGATGGGCCGGGTGTCGCCGTCGCGCGGGGCGATCAGCACCAGTTGGTTGTGCAGCAGGTCGCTGCGCTCGGTGAGGGTGATGCCCTGCTCGCCGAGCCAGTTCATCCAGCGTTCGTTGGCGGAAAAGTACAGCTCGGCGGGCGCGCCGTGGGCGATCTGGCGGGCGGCAGTCGACGAGGCGGCATAGACCGGAACGATACGCGCCGCATGGCTGGCCTCGTAGCGTGCGATGGCCGCGTCCAGCGCGTCGCTGAGCGATGCCGCGGCATAGATGTGTACGCTCGGTGCGGCCCGCGCCAGCGGCGGCTGGCCGAGCGCCGTCAGGAGCACGGCGATGAGCAGCCACGGGGCGGCCATTCGCAGCGGCGAACGGCAGGAACGGGGGGTGGCGGCTTCTACGGGGAGGGTGGCCATCGCGAATTCCGTTATGTACGAATGGATATAACGGCTTCACTGTAGAGGCCGGATGACGACTTGCCAAGCGCCGCGCAGGGCACCGCTCAGCGGGGCGTGTCGTGGCACTGACCGACGAGGGCCAGCAAGTCCCTGGCTTCCTCGCAGTCGGCGGGATCGAGTTTGCGTTGCAGCGCGCGATAGCGCTCGATCACCTCGCGGCCCAGCGGGGTCAGCCCGGCGCCGCCACGTTGGTTGCCGCCGGTGACGGTGGTCACGACCGGCTGGGGCAGATGACGATTCATGGTGTCGATCAGTTGCCAGGCCTTCTTGTAGCTCAGACCCAGGGTGCGGCTCGCGGCGGCGATCGAGCCGCTGGCCTCGATCGCCTCGAGCAGCGCCGCCTTGCCCGGGCCCAGCACCACGTCCCGGTCGGCGACCAGGCGGATCTGCAAGCCGGGGCGATCGTGTCGGGTGCGTGTCATGGGTTTTCCGGGGGCGAAATGAAACCATTTTGTACCATGCGATCGGCATCGGCCACAGGATCGGTTGACGACCGCCCGATAGGCCGCGGCTTGCCGTCAGCGGTTTTGAGTGCCGCTGCGGCGCTTGCCGAACCAGGGCAGCAACGTGTCCAGGTGTAGATTGATGACTGCCAGCCCGGCGACCACCAGGGTGCCGCCGGCCAGCTTGTTGACGCCCAGCGAATCGTCCAGTAGCCAGACGCCGAGGAGCACCGCGAACACCGGCATCAGCAGCGACAAGGGCACGACGCGGCTGACCGGATGTTTCTGCAGCAGCCGATACCACAGGCCGTAGGCGACGATCGACGACATTACGGCGGTGTAGACGACCGCCCCCCAGCCGCTCGGTCCGGCAGCGCTCAGCGCCGCCAACTGACCGCTCTCGAACAGCCAGCTTTCCAGCGCCACCTGGGGAATCGCGAACAGCGCTATCCAGCCGGCCAGGGTCAGTGGCGCAATGTACGGCGCCGCCTTGATCAACAGGTTGGAGACCGCCCAGAACAGCGCGCTGGCCAGCAGCAGGGTGGTGGGCAGCGCGGCAGGCAGCGATGGCCCGCCGGCGATGATCACCACCCCGCCGAACGACAGCAGCAGGCCGATCGAGCGGCGCGCGTCGAGGCGCTCCTTGAGGAAGGCCGCGGCGAGCAGGGTCGCGAAGGGGGTACCCATTTGCACCAGCAACGCGCCGGTGCCGGCCTCGGCTTCACCCAGTCCCAGAAACAACAGCGGGAAATGCAGCCCGCCGAAGGTGACCGAGAGCAGCAGCAACCAGGGGAGCTGGCGGCGGGTGATGCGGGTGAAGGGCACGATCAGCACCGCGACCAGCATAAAGCGCAGCGTCATCAGCAGCAGTGGCGGCATGTCGGCGACGCCGAGCTTGATGACGATGATATTGAGCGCCCAGATGGCGATGACGGTGAGACCGAGCGCTAGATCACGTAGTGGCACGGGACATCCTGAGTGTGCGGCGGAGGGCCTGACTAAAGGGCGAGCCACGAGTATAAAGAAGGGGGGCGATCGCAGCGAGGCAACCGTATCGCCGGGGCATGAGGCGAGCATCGAGGAGCGACAATGCAGGACGGTTCACGGCAAGCGGCGCGCCATTGGCGCTGGGCGCCGCTGGTTGCGCTGGGCATGGCGCTGAGCCTCGCCCTCGCCGAGGGCGACGAGGGTGGCCTGGAGCGCTCGCGGCTGATCATCGACAACGGCGAGCGCCGCCATGCGCTGAGCGTGGAGATCGCCCGCGAACCGCGCGAGCGTTCGCGCGGCCTGATGAATCGCGAGACGCTGCCGGACGAAGCCGGAATGCTGTTCGTCTATCCCCGCGAGCAATCGCCCCAGGGGGCATTCTGGATGCACAACACGCTGATTCCGCTGGCGATCGCCTTTCTCGGCAGCGATGGCGAGATTCTCGCCATCAGGCACATGCCGCCGTGTCTCAGCGAGCGGGCCAGCGACTGCCCCTCGTACCCGGCGGGGGTGGCCTTTCGCGCGGCGCTCGAGGTCAACGACGGCTATTTCGCCGCGCGCGATATAGAGGTCGGCGATCGTGTCGCGCTACCGGTATCGCCCTGAACGAATACGCCTAATGGCGCACGCACGGTAACTTTCATTCGCTCACCGGCGCCTTACAATGAAGCCTCGCTCGGCCAGCCGGGTGCGACGTTGTGGACTATCCGTCCTCGTACGCCAGAATCGACGCCGGCCAGAAGCCGGCCAGCAAAGGCCCGCCTACCCTCCAGGGCCCTGGATGCATTAGAAGCCATGATTTCTCGCTACTCATAACGAAGCCAGGCCGGGTCCACCGGCTGGCGCATGCAAGGACACGGATCTATGATCACACGCCGCTGTACCGGCCTTTCTGCCGCTATCGCAGGAGCCGCTTTGCTGTGCACCGCGCTAACCGTCCAGGCTCGCGAATACTCGGTCTCGACGGTACTCTCGGACGCCTTCCCCTGGGGCCAGGCCGCCGATGAAGTGGGCCGAACTGGTCGAGCAGCGCTCCGAGGGGCGCATCACCCTGCGCGTCTATCCCAACTCGCAGCTGGTCAATGGCGACCAGACCCGCGAGTTCTCGGCGATGCGACAGGGGCTGATCGACATGGCGGTGGGCTCGACCATCAACTGGTCGCCGCAGGTGCCGCAGCTCAACCTGTTCTCGCTGCCGTTTCTGATGCCGGACTACGCCGCAGTCGATGCGATTACCGGTGGCGAGGCCGGCGAGAAGATCTTCGCGGCGATCGAGTCGCGCGGCGTCAAGCCGCTGGCCTGGGGCGAGAACGGCTTCCGCGAACTCTCCAACTCCAAGCTGGCGATCGATTCGCCCGACGACCTCGATGGGCTGAAGATCCGCGTGGTCGGTTCGCCGCTGTTCCAGGACACCTTCACCGCCCTGGGCGCCAATCCCACCCAGATGAGCTGGGCCGATGCCAAGCCGGCGTTGACCACCGGCGCCGTCGACGGCCAGGAAAACCCGCTGTCGGTGTTCGACGTGGCGCGTATCGACCAGGTCGGCCAGAAGTACCTGACGCTGTGGCACTACATGAACGATCCGCTGATCTTCGCCGTCAACCGCAACGTCTGGCAGCAGTTGCCGGAAGACGACCGCGAACTGCTGCGGCAGGCGGCGGTCGATGCCGGTGCGTGGGAGATCGAGCTGTCGCGCGGTCAGAAAGACCAGCGTCTGGCCGACATCAAGTCGCGCGGCGTCGAGGTGGTCGAGCTCAGCGATGCGCAGCGTCAGGCATTCGTCGACGCGACCCAGAGCGTATATGAGCAATGGACCCCGCAGATCGGCGAGGACATCGTCGCCGCGGCACGCGAGGCGGTCTCTAACCACTAATCCTGGGTTTGTCGCATCGCCGGTCAGCCGCCTCGGCGCTGGCCGGCTTTTTCACGAGGTCTGCATGAAACCGCAACCGGATGCGCGGCTCGAGCGCCTGCTGGCCAGTCTCGGGCTGATGATCATCGCCTTGATCAGCCTGGCCAACGTGGTGGTGCGCTACGTGACCGACGCCTCGTTCGCCTTTACCGAGGAGTTCTCGGTATTCCTGCTGGTGGTGGTGACCTTCGCCGGCGCGGCGGTGGCCGTGCGGCGCAACGGGCATATTCGCATTAGCCTGGTCGAACGCGCGCTGCCGCCGGGGCCGCGGCGCGCCCTGATCCTGTTTCAGGGCCTGGCGGGACTGGCCGTGCTGGGCCTGATCGTGGGCTACGGGGCGCAACTGGCCTGGCAGGAATACCACTGGCAGTCGCTGTCGCCGGGCCTCGGCGTGCCGCAGTGGTGGTACCTGGTCTGGTTGCCGCTGCTGGCGCTGGCGATGCTGGTGCGGCTCGTCCAGCAGACTCGCGATCGCCTGCGTGGGGAGCTCGACGATGAGTCCTGACCTGTGGATGATCGCCAGCTTCCTGCTGTTGCTGCTGGCCGGGGTGCCGGTGGCGTTCTCGCTGGGCCTGGCCGGCGCGGTGGGCATCGTCACCGGCCTTTCGCCCGACATGCTGGCGACGCTGGGCACCAACACCTACAACAGCATCGCCAAGTACCCGCTGATCGCGATACCGCTGTTCATCCTTACCGGCCTGGTCTTCGAGCGCGCCGGCGTCGCCGCGCGGCTGGTGCGCTTCGCCCAGGCGCTGATCGGACCGCGTCACGGCGGGTTGGCGCTGGTCGCGGTGCTGGTGTGCATGATCATGGGCGGCATGAGCGGTTCGGGCCCGGCGGATGCGGCGGCGGTGGCGATGGTGATGCTGCCGAGCATGACCCGCGCCGGCTATCCAAAGCCGTTCTCGGCGACGCTGATCGCCGCTTCGGCCTCGACGGCGATCCTGATCCCGCCCTCGGTGGCGCTGATCCTGTATTCGATCGTGGTGCCCGGGGTCGACCTGCGCGCGCTGTTCGCCGCCGGGCTGTTTCCCGGCGTGCTCGCCGGCCTGGCGTTGCTGGTGCCGGCGTTCTGGCTGTCGCGTCGCCATGGCTGGGAGGCGCCCGACGAAGTCGCGCGCCCGCCCCTGGGCGAGAGTTTCCGCCAGGCAATTCCCGCGCTGTTCGCCCCGGTACTGATCCTCGGCGGCCTGCGCAGCGGGCTGTTCACCCCGACCGAGGCCGCCGTGGCGGCGGTCGCCTATGGCGTGGTGGTCGGACTCTTGCTGACTCGGGAACTCGACTGGCGCGCACTGTGGCGCCTGTTCGGCGAGGCGGCGACGATCTCGGGGGTGGTGATGCTGATCATCGCGCTGGCCGGCATCTTCGCCTGGGCGGGCACCATGCTGGGCACCTTCCGGCATCTCGCCGAGTGGCTGATCGCGCTGTCCGACAACGGCGCGGTAATGCTGCTGCTGATCATGATCGCGGTGCTGCTCGCCGGGATGCTGCTCGACGCGATCTCCATCTATCTGATCCTGATGCCGATCCTGATTCCGGTGATGCAGCATTTCGACTGGAATCCGGTGTGGTTCGGTATCCTGCTGGCGATGAATATCGCCATCGGCCAGTTCACGCCGCCGGTGGCGGTCAATTTGATGGTGACCACCGAGGTGGCCGGCATCCGCCTCGAGCAGACCCTGGGCTGGGCGCTGGTGTTCGTCGTCGCGATGGCCGCGGCCCTGCTGCTGGTGGCGCTGTTTCCGCCCATCGCGCTGTGGCTGCCCGGCGTGCTGGGCTACAACCTCTGAGCCCGGGTCGAGCCACCAGCGCCATGGGCTAGAATGAGCAACGCCGGGAGGGCTCTGTCTCCCGGCGTTTTCCCCTTGCGCAGTGTGCCATTTCAACGACTTAGTCATTCAAGGGTCTGTCGTCCGCTGACGGCTTTGGGTAAGATTGCCGAGCCGCAGCCGCACTGCCCATGTCGTCGAGTGCCTGATCGTCGCTCCGACGAACGACGAACACTTTTGCAGCCCTGTGTGACAGTGCGTATCTTGACAGGGCGACGGCTATTTTCAGCCAAGCGATCGGTCATTGACGACGCGCTTGGCTAATGCGCAGGATCGGTTCGCCTGCCGGCATGCCCGGTACAGTCCGATGATCTACGTCGAGATGAGTTGGCCAGGGACCGAAAACGTGACAACAACCCAAATGAGGTGTCTTGCATGAAACGCCAGTTACTTTCCGCCGCTATGGCTTCCGGCGCCATCCTCGGTGCTGCCACACTCGCAACGCCGGCTCAGGCCCAACAGAACTTCATCACCATCGGCACCGGCGGCCAGACCGGCGTCTATTACGTCGTCGGCCAGTCGGTATGTCGCATGGTCAACCGGGTCGAAGACGCCAACATCAAGTGTAACGCGCCTTCGACAGGCGGCTCGGTGGCCAACATCAACGGCATCAAGTCCGGCGAACTGGACATGGGCGTCGCCCAGTCGGACGTCGCCTATCGCGCCTACAACGGCGAAGGCACCTTCGAGCAACCGTTCAAGGACCTGCGTTCGGTCTTCTCGATGCACGGCGAGCCGCTGACCGTGCTGGCGCGCGCCGACGCCAATATCGACGAGCTGGACGACCTCAAGGGCAAGCGTGTCAATATCGGCAACCCGGGCTCCGGCCAGCGTGCCACCATGGAAGTGCTGATGGATGCCAAGGGCTGGGACACCAGCGTCTACTCGCTGGCCTCCGAGCTGACCGCCGCCGAGCAGGCTTCCGCGCTGGCCGATAACAACATCGATGCCATGGTCTACGTGGTCGGCCACCCCAATGGTTCCATCCAGGAAGCCACCACCACCGTAGATGCCAAGCTGGTACCGCTCGAGGGCGAGGCGGTCGATTCGCTGGTCGAGAAATACCCATACTACTCAACGGTCACGATTCCCGGTGGCCTGTACAAGGGCAACCCGGATGACGTCACCACCTTCGGCGTGATGGCGACCGTGGTGACCGACGCCGACACCGATGCCGATACCGTCTATCAGACCGTCAAGTCGGTATTCGAGAATTTTGATCGCTTCAAGAAACTGCACCCGGCGTTCGCCAACCTCAAACCCGAAGAGATGATCAGTAACGGCCTGACCGCACCGTTGCATGAAGGCGCAGCGCGTTACTACAAGGAGCAGGGCTGGATCGACTGATTCATCGGGAGATCCTGCAATGACCTGATGCGCGGCCACCCGAGAGGGTGGTCGCGCATCGTTGATTCTTGCGGGCCGCTGCGTCCATGCGGCGGCCTACACTGATAGTCAGAGTCAGCCAGGCCGTGCGCGCCGATGGCTGGCCAACCTCGAATAACAGGGCACTGCTCATGGCTGAAAAAGACAAGCCCGCGGCCAGCTCAAGCGAGCTGGACGATCTGGTCGCTTCCAGCGATACCGGGTCGCGCAAACTGGGGGGGACCCCCAATCGTATTCTGCTGGGTACGGCGGCCGCTTGGTCCCTGTTTCAGCTGTGGATCGCCTCGCCGTTGCCGTTCCTGGTCGGCTTTGGTGTGTTCAGCGCCACCGAATCGCGATCGATTCATCTGGCCTTCGCCATGTTCCTCGCCTTTCTGGCCTATCCGGCGTTCAAACGCTCGCCGCGCGATCGGGTGCCGGCGGTCGATTGGGTGCTGGCGCTGGTCGCGGCCGGTACCGCGGCCTATCTGTATGTATTCTACGAGCAGCTCGCGCAGCGTCCGGGAGCGCCGATCCTCCAGGACGTGATCGTCGCCGTGGCGGGCATTCTGTTGCTGCTCGAGGCCACACGGCGCGCGCTGGGACCGCCGTTGATGATCGTGGCCATCGTATTTCTCGTCTATTCGCTGGCCGGCCCCTACATGCCGGCCATGCTGGCGCACCAGGGCGTCAGCCTCGAGGGTCTGGCCAATCATCAGTGGATCACCACTCAGGGTGTATTCGGTATCGCGCTGGGCGTGTCGACCAGCTTCGTCTTTCTATTCGTACTGTTTGGTGCCCTGCTCGACAAGGCCGGTGCCGGCAACTATTTCATCAAACTGGCCTTTTCGATGCTCGGTCATTACCGCGGGGGGCCGGCCAAGGCGGCCGTGGTCGCTTCGGGCATGACCGGGCTGATTTCCGGTTCATCGATCGCCAACGTGGTGACGACCGGCACCTTTACCGTGCCGATGATGAAGCGTGTGGGATTTTCGGCCGAGAAGGCCGGTGCCGTCGAGGTGGCCTCGTCGGTCAATGGGCAAATCATGCCGCCGGTGATGGGTGCTGCCGCCTTCCTGATGGTCGAATACGTGGGCATCTCCTACGTCGAGGTCATCAAGCATGCTTTCCTGCCGGCGTTGATCTCCTACATCGCGCTGGTCTACATCGTTCATCTCGAGGCGCTCAAGGCCGGTATGCAGGGGCTGAAGAGCAGTAATCCGGTCAAGCCACTGCTCAATAAAGTGATCGGCTTCCTGACCGGGCTGCTGCTATTGATGGCGCTGTCGTTCGTGGTCTATTACGGCCTGGGCTGGCTCAAGCCGGTACTCGGCGAGGCCACGCCGTGGGTGGTGGCGGTAGTTCTGGCGGTGGTCTACGTGTTGCTGCTCAAGGTCAGCGCGCGCTATCCGGAACTCGAGGAGGATGATCCCAATGCAGAAATCATCCTGCCCCAGACCCGACCGACGTTAATGGTCGGCTTGCATTACATTCTGCCGGTGATCGTGCTGGTCTGGTGCCTAATGGTCGAACGGCTGTCGCCGGGATTGTCGGCTTTCTGGGCAACGGTATTGATGATCGCCATCATCGTCACCCAGCGCCCGCTGATCGCGATCTTCCGTGGACGTAGCGACATGGCGGCTGACATTCGTGCCGGGTTTCAGGATCTTTGGGATGGCTTGGTCAACGGCGCGCGCAACATGATCGGTATCGGCATCGCCACCGCGGCGGCCGGGATCATCGTCGGCGCCGTCTCGCAGACCGGCGTCGGACTGGTGCTTGCCGAACTCGTCGAGACGCTGTCGATGGGTAACCTGATGCTGATGCTGATGCTCACCGCGGTGCTCAGCCTGATCCTCGGCATGGGACTGCCGACCACCGCCAACTACATCGTGGTCTCGGCGCTACTGGCGCCGGTCATCGTCACGCTGGGCCAGCAGAACGGCTTGCTGGTACCGCTGATCGCGGTGCACCTGTTCGTGTTCTATTTCGGCATCATGGCCGACGTCACACCACCGGTGGGGCTGGCGTCGTTCGCGGCGGCGGCGGTATCGGGTGGGGATCCTATCAAAACAGGGTTTCAGGCATTCTATTACAGTCTGCGCACCGCGGCGCTGCCGTTCCTGTTTATCTTCAATACCGACCTGCTGCTGATCAATGTCGACCTCTGGCACGGGTTGTTAATCTTCGTCATCGCCACGGTGGCGATGCTGATCTTCGCGGCCGCGACGCAGGGCTTCATGCTGGTGAAAAGCCGCTGGTACGAGAGTCTCCTGTTGTTGGTCGTGGCGTTTGCGCTGTTCCGCCCGGGGTACTGGATGGACATGATCGACGACCCCTATCGGGACGTGCCGCCGGCCCAGTTCGCACAGGCCCTGGCGGATATCGATGAGGGCGAGAATCTGCGCGTCAAGGTGGCCGGGCTGGACAACTACGGCGATCCGATCAGCTTCTTCGTCCGCGTCCCTTATCAGCCGGGTGCGACCCCGAGCGAGCGAATGGACAACCTGGGGCTGATGCTGATGCAGGAGGACGGCGAGACGCTGGTCGACATGACCACCTTCGGTAGCCCGGCCAAGGAACTTGGCTTCGACTTCGATCAGCAGATCGTTTCGGTCCAGGTGCCGGAAGAAGGACGCCCGGCCAAGGAGTGGATCTGGATACCGGCATTGTTGATTTTCTGCTTCGTGGTGCTGATGCAGAAACGTCGTCGGCGTATTGCGTCGTCTACCACTGCGTCGGCGGCATAACCGCCCAAAGGGGATCGCCGTATGTACAAGAAGATCGTTTTGCCCGTCGACATGAACGAGCCGGCTTCGTGGGAGCGCGCCTTGCCCACGGCGCTGGCGCTGTGCCGCACCTTCGGAGCCTCGCTGCATATCGTGACCGTGCTGCCCGACTACCACATGCCGCTGGTCGGCAGCTTCTTCCCCGCCGACTTCAGTGACAAGGCGCGCCAGGCGCTCTCCGATGCCCAGCATCGCTTCGTCGCCGAGCACATTCCCGACGACGTGCACGCCCAGTGCATTATCGCCGATGGCTCGCCCTATGAAGGCATCATCAAGTCGGCGCGTTCGGTCGATGGCGACCTGATCGTCATGGCTTCGCACAACAAGCGCAAGCTTGCCGATCGGCTGCTGGGGCCGAATGCCGAACACGTCGTCCATCATGCCGATATTTCCGTGATGGTGGTGCGCTAGTGCCGGGTGGCGGTTGGCGAGCCGGGACCCTGCGGCCGGAAGTGATACGACAAGGACCGTTATGAGCAACGGTGTCGGCGCAACGCGCCGATTGTGGTGGCTACCGCTGGGTGGGCTGTTGCTGCTCGGGCTGGCCGCCGCGCTTGTCGTGCAGCGCCTGCCGGGTCTGCTGGCCTGGCTGGAATCATTGAGCGCGGTGCAGGCGGGCATCCTCGCCAGTCTCGCCGCGGGGTTGTTCACGCCGCTCGGGGCACTGCCGATCTTGCTCTTGCAGCGTGTCAGCCAGCGCCTCGAGGACTCGCTGATGGGCTTCGGCGCCGGCGTGATGCTGGCTGCCAGCGCCTTCTCGCTGGCGTTGCCGGCCATCGAGGAGGCCGAGCGACTGACCGGCGGAACGCTGCCGGCACTGCTTCTCGTCGCGACGGGCATCGCCGCCGGCGGGGGCCTGATCATGGCCATCGAGCAGTGGGTGCCGCACGAACACTTCGTGCTGGGCAAGCAGAGCGGTGCCGACGCCACCAAGCTGCAGCAGGTCTGGTTGTTCATCTTCGCCATCACCATCCACAACTTTCCCGAAGGGCTGGCGGTGGGCGTGGGCTTCGGCAACGGCGACACCAGCGCCGGGGTGCCGCTGATGTTGGGCATCGGCATTCAGAATCTGCCCGAGGGACTGATCGTCGCGCTGGGGTTGCTGACCGCCGGCTATGGGCGCAGGACGGCCTTCTGGCTGGCATTCCTCAGCGGCCTGGTCGAGCCGCTCGGCGGCGCGCTGGGGGCGGTTGCCGTGTCGTTCGCCCAGACCCTGCTGCCCTGGGGGCTGGCGTTCGCCGCCGGGGCGATGCTGTTCGTGATCAGCCACGAGATCATCCCCGAGTCGCATCGTCAGGGCCACGAACACTACGCCACGACCGGCGTACTCGCCGGTTTTACGGTCATGTTGATGCTCGATTCGACGCTTTGACGGCTGTCTCGTCGGGTATCATGACCCTGTCACACAAGGATCCCAGGCCATGCTTTCCGGTACTGCCCAACCCCGGCTTGCGGGGCTCTACCGTTATCCCGTCAAGTCCACCGCCGGGCAGGCGCTCGAGCGCGCCCGGGTCACCGAAGAGGGGCTGGTCGGCGATCGGCGCTACATGCTCGCCAAACCCGACGGCACCTTCATTACCGCACGCAGTCACCCCCGGCTGCAGCGCGTCGTGGCGCTGCCGTTCGAGGGTGGACTGGCGCTGAGCGCACCGGGTCTGGGCGCGCTGGAGGCGCGCGAGGCGGATTTCTCGGCGGCCTCGTTCGCGACCGGCGTGTGGGGCGACGACTTCGCCGCGCTGACCACCACCGAGCGTCTCGACGACTGGTTTGGCGCCGTGCTCGACGAGCCCGTGCGCTTGTTATGGTTGGGGCGGCGCTCGCCGCGTTATCGTAGCGCGATAGCGCGCCGGGTGAGCTTCGCCGACGGCTATCCGCTGATGCTGATCTCGCAGGCCTCGCTGGACGATCTGAACACGCGCATGGCCACTGAACAGCGCATGGCTCAGTTTCGCCCCAACCTGGTCGTCGAGGGCACCGAACCGTATGCCGAGGACGGCTGGAAGCGCATCCGCATCGGGGAGCTGGAGTTTGCCGTCGACAAGCCCTGCTCGCGCTGCAAGATGATTACCGTCGACCCGGCGAGTGGTGAGTTCATGCCGCGCGGCGAGCCGCTGCGCACGCTGGCCGGGTATCGGCGCGGTGCGCAGGGCAAGATCTACTTCGGCCAGAACCTGATCGCGCTGAACGAGGGCGAACTAACGCTCGATGCCCCGCTGGAAGTGCTGGAGACCCAACCAGTGACGCGCTGACGGCTTTCGCGACCCACCGGGCAAGCAAACAGGACGTGGCATGCCCTCATAGATGAAGCACGTGCTTCGATGAGAGGTTTTAACCATGCGCCACTTTCTGTCACTGACGATGTTCAAACTGCTGCTGGCGATGCCGACGATGCTCTGGGCGGACGCACAACTACCCCTTCCCGAGGGACAGGTGATTCTCAGCGTGACCGGCAAGCTGAGCCATACCAATGTCGGCGAAGCCGCGCACTTCGACGCCGAGATGCTCAAGGCGCTGGGAATGCATACGGTGGCGACGCACACTCCCTGGACCGAAGGTGTCTCGCAGTTCTCGGGGCCGCTGGGGCGCGATCTGCTCGAGGCGGTGGGGGCGAGCGGCGATACGCTGATCATCAAGGCGCTCAACGACTACGTCGCCGAGATTCCGGTCAGCGACTTCATCGCCCATGACGTCATCCTGGCGATCATGCGCAACGGCGAGCGCCTGACGGTGCGCGACTTCGGACCGATCTTCATACTCTATCCGTTCGACGAGGACCCCGCACTGCAGACCGAGAAGATCCGCTTTCGCAGCGTCTGGCAGGTCGCCAGCATCGAGATCCAATGACCGACGTGCATCCGTCGAGGCGAGGACAATAGCGTGCGCTATCCATTACGGCTCAAGTGGGCCACGGCGGCGGCCGTGTTCTTTTTCATCGCCGCGCTGGTGGTCGTCAGCCTGATCTTCTGGGGGCAGGGCAGCCTGGTTCCGACGATCGGCAGCGACGCCGCCTGGGTCGCCTACAAGCTCGATCGCGAAGCCATCGAACTGCGCAGCCAGCTATTGCGTAGCGAGCATGGCCCGCCGCAGGCACTCGACGAGCTGCAACTGAGTTTCGACCTGCTGTACAGCCGCACTAATCTGCTTCGCGACGGCCAGATCGCCGAGTTGATTCGCTCGATTCCGACGGTGCAGGGACTGATCGAGCCGATTCTCGATCAGGTCGAGGCGCTCGACGAAGACATTCGAAGCCTGAACAGCCTCGATGCCGCGGCCGTCGAGCGCTTGCAGGCGCGCTTCCAGTCGCTCGGCAATAGCACCCAGCGGCTGGTGATGGCGATCAACGAGCACTTCGCCCAGACCAAGACCGCGGCGCGCGAGACCATGTTTCAGCTGTACACGGCGCTGCTCGCGCTGATCGTGCTGATGAGCCTGGCGACCGTCAGCGTGGTGCGCTTGTTGTTCCAGGAGGCGCGCGCCAACGACGCCTCCCGCCGAACCCTGGAGGTGCTCAGCCGTGAACTCGAGGTCACCGCGCATCGCGCCGAATCGGCGAGCCGCGCGAAGTCGGACTTCCTGGCGGTGGTCAGCCACGAGATACGCACTCCGCTGAACGGCGTGATCGGCATGAGCGCGCTGCTGATGGAGCGTCAGCGCGACGCCCAGTCGCGACACTATGCGCTGACCATCCACGAGAGCGCCGAGATCCTGCTCAGCCTGATCAACGATATCCTCGACTTCTCCAAGATCGAGGCCGGACGGCTCGATCTCGAGGTCGAGGCCTTCGATCTTGAACGCTGCATCGACAGCGTCGTGCAGTTGCTCGCACCGCGTGTGGAAGGCCTGCCGGTGAAACTCGAGTGGCGCATCGAGCCGGGCGTGGCCGCCCAGCTGATTGGCGATCCCGGCCGGCTGCGCCAGGTATTGCTCAACCTGTTGTCCAATGCGCTCAAATTCACCACGGTCGGCGAGGTCGTGCTGTCGGTCGCCGCGGGCGAGGCGGGGCAGGTGCGCTTCACGGTCAGCGATACCGGTTGCGGCATTCCCGAGTCGCGCCAGCCGACGCTGTTCGAGCCATTCCGCCAGGGCGATGCCTCCACGGCGCGTCACTACGGCGGCACCGGGCTGGGCCTGGCGATCTGCAAGCGCCTGGTCAATGCGATGGGCGGGACCATCGGTTTCGTCAGCCAGCAGGATCAGGGCAGTCGTTTCTGGTTCGAGGTACCGCTTTCGCGCGCCGAGGGGGTGGTCGTGCAGGCGCCGTCGCAGATTCCCTTCCCGACGCTCGGCGAGACGCCGTTCCACGGTCGCGTACTGGTCGTCGAGGACAACGCCGTCAACCGGCGGGTGGCGATCGCGCTGCTCGAACGCTTCGGGCTCACGATCGATGTCGCCGAGAATGGCCGGTTGGCCGTGTCCCGGGCGCTGGCCGGCGACTACGACCTGATCTTCATGGACATGCAGATGCCCGAGCTCGACGGTATCGAGGCCACCCGCGCTATTCGCGCGGCGGGTGGCGCCCTGGCCGAGGTGCCGATCGTGGCGATGACCGCCGGGGTACTCGATGGCGCGCGCGAGCGGGCCATCGCGGCCGGCATGACCGATTACCTGACCAAGCCGATCCTGCCCGGCCAGCTCGAGCGGATGCTGAGTCGCTTCCTGGCGGGGACGCCGGCAACGCGGCAGCAACAGGCCACCACCGCCACCGGGCCCAGCGGCTCCGACGAGGCGCTGATCGACTCAGGGGTGCTCGCCGAGATCGAAAGCGCCCTGGGGGCGAAGATGATCGACGAGCTGGTGCAGCTCTACCGGCAGCAGGTGCCCGAGCGGCTGGCCGAGCTCGATGCGGAGGTGGGCGGCGACGGCGTGGCGCTGGCCGAACAGGCGCATCGGCTCAAGGGCGAGTCGAGCGGGCTGGGGCTCAATCGGGTGGCGACGCTGGCGACGGCGCTCGAGCGCGATGCGATCCACCTCGACGTCGCCGGTCGGCGCCTGCGGGTGACGGCGATCGAGGCGGCGCTGGACGACACGCTCGAGGCGCTGGAGCGCCTGGACGCGACCACCTGACCCTTAAAAGGCTGCCTCAGCGAAAGCACGTATCGCGCCCGTCGCTGCCCAACTGGCTCATCTCGCTGGGCCGGCCTTCGGCGTCGAAGCGCACGTAACCGATTCCCGCGCCGTTCCATAGCCGTTCGCCGGCCTTGGCGCGATCGGGTGTCAGCGGCTGGACGCGCATTCGCCGGCGTTTGGTGAACCAGTTGAGGGGCGACCAGGGCGCGTACAGCCAGCGATTGAGGCGATCGAACCAGTCGAGCAGGGTATCGGGAAAGGTGTTCTTGATGCCGCTGCTGGTGACCTGCCAGATGTCCGGGCCCTGCTGGCGGGCGCGGATGCGCACCCGATAGACGAACGAGTAGTGCACGTCGCCGGAGAGGATCGTGTAGTGCCTCGGGGTGCGGGTATGCCGGAAGATATTGAGAATCACGCTCGCCGCGCCGCGATGCGCCATCCAATTCTCGGCATCCACCAGCAGCGGTTTGCCGAACAGCGTGAACAGCCGCTGAACCCCCTCGATCAGCTTGACGCCGAACAGCGGCGCCGGCGACACCACGATGACCGCGGATTCGTCGAGCAGGTCCTGCTGGAAGTCGGTCAAGGCCTCCCAATCCATCAGCCCCGACGGGCGCTGTCGGGCGCGTTCGCTGCGCCAGCGCCGGGTACGGGTGTCGAGTACCACCAGCTTGGGCTGGCTGCCCAGCGTGTAGCCCCAGTCGCCCAGATGCAGCAGTTCGCCGATCAATGCGTCCTGGCGAGTAGCCGGCAGGCGTTCGTCGGCGACCCGGTCGAACAGGTCGGCGAGCGAATCGAGCGGCGTCGCCAGGCGATCCGGATCGTTGCCCCAGCCTTGGCAAAGCAGGTAGGCGAGCAGCGCGTTGCCGATGATGCGGCGCGAGAAGGGGTTGCCGTAGGCGGTTTCCTCCCAGGCGGCGGTCAGGTTCCAGTCGTCGGTGATGTCGTGATCGTCGAAGATCATCAGCGTCGGCAACTGGGCCATGACCCGGGAGACCGCCGGCAACTCCGCGGCGAAAGCGTCGATGATCTTGGCTTCGTCGGCGTAGCGCGCGGCGTCTTCGTCGCCCAGCGCCGGCGTGACCGGGGCGATCAGCCGCCAGGCAACCGGCGAGAACACCAGCAGGTACATGGCCAGGACTTCGGCGAAGGTGATCAGGTGGTTGGCGGCGCTGGCGGTGGTGAAGATGGGCTTTTTCACGCCGCCGAAGAAGCGCTCGCGCAGCGCCTCGTTGGACTCGAACTCGGGCAGCAGCCGCTCGCGGTGATAGTAGGTTTCGGTGGCGGCGTACAGCGCCTCGCTGTCGGCCACCACCGCGCCTTCGAGGGTCTCGCCAAACAGCCCCAGCCGGGCGATCAGCGCATGGATCGCCACCAGCATCGGCCCGGCGACATCGTCGGCGTAGATCTGGTCCCCGCTCAACATCAACAGCGCGGGGCGCGCTTCGGCCTGCTCCTGGCGCGGCGCCAGCCAGGCATCGGCACGCGCCAGGCCGTCCTCGCCGGGATGATGCGGACGGCGGCAGGAGCCGTGCAGGAGCGCATCGATACGCGACTTGATGACGAACGCCGGACGCCGCTGGCCGGGATAGAGCAGGTGCGGCGCCCAGTCGGCGATGCCCGCGCCGTCGCAATCCCCGCCGCGATCGTTGATATGCAGGTCGTAACCGATCAGCGCATCGCTGGGCAGCGGGGCTTCCAGGCTGATGTCGATCAACTGGATCACGAGGTGTCGGCCCACTCTGAGTTGCCGGCAGCGTGCCGCGTCGAGGGCGATCTCGATCGGCCGGTCGTCGGGCGGATGGAGCGTCAGGGTGAGATCCAGCTTGCGGCTGGCGGCCAACCACAGCACCACGCGGCGTGGCTCCAGCCGGCGCAACAGCGGGCCGGCCAGCACCTCGGGCAATGCGTCGAGGGTAGCGGGGGGTGGCGCGGGGCGGTCGTCCATGCGGGCGTGGCATCGTTGGCGGTGGTGGTGCCAGCTTACCGGCCCGCGCGGTTACTGGCCACGCCCACCCGCCGCACTAGTGTTGCGTTTCGGGATAGGCCTGCTCGGCGAGGCAGGCGCGCACTTCCGCGTCCTCGGTCTGGTCGAAGCGCCGATACCACTGGCCGACGGCGTTGAACGGCTCCGGCGTGGCCAGACAGAGGGTCTCGTCGGCCTCGCTGCGCAACGACGCCAGCGAATCGGCGGGCGCCACCGGGACCGCCAGGATACAGCGCTCGGCACCCAGCTTGCGGACCGCGCGAAGGGCTGCGCGCATCGTCGAGCCGGTGGCGATGCCGTCATCGACCAGAATCACATCGCGCCCGGCGAGGGACGGGTACGGACGCTCGCCGCGAAAGCGCGCTTCGCGGCGCCTGAGTTCGCCGCGCT
The DNA here is from genome assembly GCF_033446685.1 of Halomonas sp. HP20-15. Lineage (NCBI taxonomy): Bacteria > Pseudomonadati > Pseudomonadota > Gammaproteobacteria > Oceanospirillales > Halomonadaceae > Halomonas > Halomonas sp. HP20-15. Next base: position 125,410 of record NZ_JAWQLY010000009.1, read on the forward strand.
CGCGGTCGATGACGCGCTGCAAGGCGTGAGCGTCGATCGCCAGGCGCCTGATTAGTTGTTCGTCGAGCACGCTGACGTCGCCGCTGGCCAGCGCGCCCATGGCGAACTCCTCATGTCCCGGCACCCCCAGCTTGCGCACGATCAGCACCTCGAGTGGGGCCTTGAGGGCTAGCGCGATGCGGGCCGCCACCGGAACGCCGCCCCGCGGCAGGCCGACGATTAGCGGGTTGCGATACGCCCGCTGCAGCAGGCGCGCGGCGAGCCGTTCCCCGGCATCGCGGCGGTCATGAAAGGGCAGCTCGGTGCGGTCGTCTTGAAAGGGAAGGTCGGTCATGCTGCCTCCGTTAACCAGCGTGGTGGCCATGCCTGTAGCGTGGCTGCCGGTCGCCGATCTGGCCAGCGAAGCGCCCCCGGCAAGCGCCGCAAAGCCCGGGCTAGGCGCGCCGATAGCGCAGCGAACGCTCGACCGTGTCGATGCCGGGCACGTAGTCGCCGCGCGTGGCGGCGATCGCCCGGGCCAGCGTCAGCTCGGCGATCCGCGCATGGTCCTGCGGCAACGAGTTGACCGGCTGTGGCAGGAAGTCGAGCAGCCGGTCGTCGCCGAATGTGGCCAGACGCAGCGATGCCGACAGGCCGCCATTGGCGAGCAGCACGTCGAGCGCGCCGTCGAGCAGGGTATAGGAGGCGGTGACCAGAGCATCCGGCAGGCCGTCCTCGTCGATGAGCCGCTGCATCAACAACGCGCCGTCGGCCCGATCGTAACGCTCGCCGGTACGGATTTGTGCCTCGCAAGAATGCCCCGCCAGAGCGCGCTGAAAGCCCTGGCGACGTTCGCGGGTGATCGACAGCGCCTCGACGGCGTCGAACAGAACGATGCGGCGCACCCGATCGTCGAGCAGCGAGCGGGTCAGCGCTTCGGCGCCGGTCACGTTGTGACTGAGGATGCACACGAAGTGCGACGGATCGAGGGCGCGATCCACGGCGATCACCGGCAGGCCGCCGGCCATCAGCTCGCGATAGAAGGGCTCGTCGGGGGCCAGACTGGTCGCCACGATCAGTGCCTGACAGCGCTGGGCGCGCAGTGCCAGGGCCAGATCGCGCTCGGTGTCGGCATCGTCGTCGGAGCCGGCGATCAGCAGTTGATAGCCCTGCTCTCGGGCGCCGCGCTCGAGGCGCTTGGCGAGCCGCGCGTAGCTGGCGTTCTCCAGATCGGGGATGATCAGCCCCAGGGTGCGGCTCTGGCCACGGCGCAGGGCGGCGGCCTGGGCGTCGACCCGGTACTGGTGACGCTCGACCATCGCCATCACCCGCTCGACCGTCTCACGGCTGATGCGGCGCTCCTCGGCCTTGCCGTTGATCACGTAACTGGCGGTGGTGCGCGACACGCCGGCGAGCCGGGCTATTTCAGCGAGAGTCATTGGCCTTCCTGTCGATCATTGATGGCACCGGCGAAGTCGTTGCGGCGACACGTACGTCATGAGGCCCATTTTACGGGTCGCGGCGGCGAGCTTATCCCCTGCGAAGGTCGTAGAGCGATCCGCTTGATAATTCAAGTGGATCGTTTCAGCATAGCGCTATCTTCAAGGTGACACGATTCAGCTTATAGTGACAAGCATCGCTGAACTGGCCTGTCGCTACCCACATCGCGAGGAGGCTTTCGCATGTTGACGCTCACCCAGCAGGACGTGCTGCTCGGCTGCCGGGCCGCGGACTGGCGCGACGCCCTGGACCAGGCCGCGGCGGCGCTGGTCGATGCCGGGCGCGCCACGCCCGAGTACCGCAACGGCCTGCACGCTCGCGAGGCCCAGTCGTCGACCTATCTGGGCAATGCCATAGCCATTCCCCACGGCACGCCCGAGAGTCGCGATCAAGTCCGCGCGACCGGGGTGCGCGTGCTGCAATTCCCCGAAGGGGTCGACTGGCACGACGGCAACCGCGTGCATGTACTGGTGACCATCGCCGCGCAGAGCGACGAGCACCTCGACATCCTGCGCGCGCTGACCCACGTTCTCGATCGCGAAGGGGTCGCCGAACGCCTCGCCGATGCCGCGAACCCGGCCGAGGTGATCGGTGAGCTGTCCAGAGCGCCGGTGATCGCGCGCCTCGACGCCGATACCCTGTGCCTGGGTTTCCCGGCCAGGGATCGCTTCGAGCTGGCGCTGGCCGGCGCCGCGCGGCTGCGCCAGGCCGGCTGCGTGGGGGCCGACTTCGTCGCCGCGATCGCCGCCCAGGAGCCGGTCTCGCTGGGGCAGGGGCTGTGGCTGGCCAGCACTGTCGTCGGCGTGGAAACCCCGGCCTTGTCGCTGGCGACCCCCGAATCGGCATTCGTCGGCCCCAAGGGCGCGGTCAATGGCGTGTTCTGCCTTGCCGCCCAGGGTGACGCCCATCTAGGGCTGCTCGAACGCCTCGCCGAGCTGCTCGATGCCAATCAGGGCGAGACGCTGGGCGATGCCGATGCGGCGACCGTGCTGGCGCGCCTGGCCGGGGAAAGCGCAACGGCCGAAACCGTGCGCGTCCGGCTGCTCAACGCCCACGGCCTGCACGCCCGTCCGGCCAAGCAGTTGGTCCAGGTGGCGCGCGAGCAGGGCCTGCCGGTCAAGGTGCGTGTGCTCGAAGGCAGCGCCGAGACGGTCTCGGCGGCGAGCCTGACCAAGGTCATCGGGCTGGGCGCGCGGCGCGGCCAGACGCTGGTGTTTTCCGCCGAGGGCGCGGGCGCGGCGCAGGCCGTGCAGGCGATGGCCGAGGCGGTGCGCGGCGGGCTCGGCGAGCAGGTCGTGGCCTTCGACGAGCGCCACGATGTTGATGCCGCGCCACAGGCCACGATGCCGGAGGCGTCCGTGCTCGAGCCGTTGCCGGAAGATACGCCGCACCAGGCGGTGCCGGCGGCGCCGGGAATGGCGGTGGCGCCGGTGTTCGTGATGCGTCTGCCACGCTTCGACTATCCCGAGCGGGCGCGCGATCTCGACAGCGCGCGCGGCGGCGACCCGCAGGCCCAGAAGGCGCGTCTCGCGCGTGCCCGGGGCGAGGCCGCCGAGCAGCTTGAGGCGCTGATCCGGCGCGCCCAGGGCGGCGAGGTCGCCGAGATCCTGTCGATGCACGAGGAGATGCTCGAGGATCCCGAACTGCGCGAGGCCGCCCACGAGGGCATCGACGAGGGCTTGTCCGCCGAGGCGGCCTGGTGGCGCGCCGTGGATACCGCAGCGCGCGCCCAGGAAGTGCTCGCCGACCGGCTGCTCGCCGAACGCGCCGCCGATCTGCGCGACGTCGGCCGTCGGGTGCTGGGCCTGCTGTGCGGCGTCGAGATGCCGACGCCGCCGGAGACGCCCTACATCCTGGTTATGGAGGACGTCGGGCCCTCCGACGTAGCGCGGCTCGATACCGCCAAGGTGCGTGGCCTGCTGACCGCGCGCGGCGGGGCGACCTCGCACAGCGCGATCCTCGCCCGTGCGCTGGGCATCGCCGCGGTGGTCGGCGCCGGCGAGCGGGTGATGACGCTGGAGAACGGCAGCGAGCTGATCCTCGACGGCGAGCGCGGGCGGATCGTCCCCGCGCCCTCGGCGCAGCGTCGCGACCGGGCGGAGCTGCGCATGAAGGAGCGTGAAATCCGCGAGCGCGAGGCCTACGCCGCGCGCTTTGAGCCGGGTCGCACCCGGGACGGCCATCGCGTCGAGGTCGCCGCCAACCTCGGCAACACCGCGCATGCAGTGGATGCCGTCGAGTACGGCGCCGAGGGCGTCGGCCTGCTGCGCACCGAGTTCGTGTTCATGGCCCACGCCGAGGCGCCGGACCTTGACACCCAGATCGGCGAGTACCGCCAGGCCTTCGACGCGCTGGCCGGTCGCCCGCTGGTGGCGCGCACGCTGGACGTCGGCGGCGACAAGCCGCTGCCGTACTGGCCGCTGCCCCAGGAGGACAACCCGTTCCTCGGCCTGCGCGGCATCCGCCTGGCGCTGACCCGTCCCGAGATCCTCGAGACCCAGCTGCGCGCGCTGCTCACCGCGGCCGGCGAACGGCCGCTGCGGATCATGCTGCCGATGGTCAAGGATGTCGCCGAGTTCCGCGCCGCCAAGGCGATCGTCGATCGCCTGCAGACCGAGATCAAGGCGCCGGACGTGCAGCTCGGGGTGATGATCGAGATCCCTTCGAGCGCGCTGCTGGCGCCGAGCCTGGCCGAGGAGGTCGATTTCTTCTCGATCGGCACCAACGACCTGACCCAGTACACCCTGGCGATCGATCGCGGCCATCCGGCGCTTTCCGTGCAGTCCGACGGCCTGCATCCGGCGGTGCTGCGGCTGATCCAGATGACCGTCGAAGCCGCCCATGCCAAGGGCAAGTGGGTCGGCGTGTGCGGCGAGCTGGCCTCCGATCCCCAGGCGGTGCCGGTGCTGGTCGGGCTGGGCGTCGACGAACTGTCGGTGTCGCTGCGTCAGGTGCCGATGGTCAAGGCGCGGTTGCGCGAGCTGACCCTCGATGGTGCCCGCCACCACGCCACGATCGCGCTGACCCAGGCCACCAGCGACGCGGTGCGCGAAGCGCTGGAGGTGCTGTGATGGCGCGGGTTCTCACGGTCAGTCTCAACCCCGCGCTGGATCTGGCGATTCGCCTGCCGAAGCTGACGCCGGGGATGGTCAATCGCACCGATTCGACGCATCTCGAGGCGGCCGGCAAGGGCGTCAACGTCGCCCGCGTACTGGTCGCGCTGGGTCATCGGGTGGTGGTCTCGGGGTTTCTCGGCACGGCCAACGACGGCGCCTTCGTGCGCACCTTCGCCGAACTGGGGGTCGAGGACGCCTTCCACCGGGTGCCCGGCGAGACGCGCATCAACGCCAAGCTCGCCGAGCACGACGGACGTATTACCGACATCAACGGCCCCGGCCTGGCGGTCGGCGGCGGCGATTTCGCGGCCTTGTGCGAAGCACTCGACGCCCGCGCCGAGGATGCCACGCGGCGCCCCGATGCGGTGGTGATTGCCGGCAGCCTGCCGCCGGGCATCGGTCCCGAGGACCTCGCCGGGCTGATCGCCCGCCTGCGCGGCCACGGCTTGCCGGTGTGGGTCGATACCAGCGGCCCGGCGCTGGCCGCCGCGATCGCCGCCGGCCCCAGCGCGGTCAAGCCCAACGAGCAGGAGCTCGCCGAGTGGGCGGGCGAAGCGCTGGACACCCCGCAGGCACGGCTGCGCGCCGCGCGTGCGCTGCACCGCGCGGGCATTGCCGAGGCGCTGATCTCGGCCGGCGAGGCCGGCGTGTTGTGGTTCAGCCGGCGCGGCGCCTGGCTGGCCACGCCGCCGAGAATGAACGTGGCGAGCACCGTGGGCGCCGGCGACACGCTACTCGCCGGGATGCTGCACGGCGTACTCGCCGGGTTGCCCGCCGAGGACGCCTTGCGCCTGGCCACGGCACTGTCCGCCGAGTCGGTCCGTCACGTCGGCGTGGGCGATCCCGATGTCGCCGACTTCGCCGATCTCCAACAACACACTCGCGTGCGCCGGCTCGACGATGACGGCAGCGACGCACAGGGAGCCCCCGCATGAACGTGATTCTGATTACCGCCTGCCCGAGTGGCATGGCGACCACCTTCCTCGCCGCCCGGCGGCTCGAGCAGGCGGCCAAACAGCACGGCTGGCGCGCAACGGTCGAGATGCACGGCGAACTGGAGCCGACCCGGCCGGTCGATCAGAAGGCGATCGATGCCGCCGAGCTGGTGATCGTCGCCGCCGACCACATACCCGGGCCGCAGCGCTTCGCCGGCAAGCGGCTCTTTCATGCATCGATCAGCCAGGCGTTGCCGGACCCGCGCGACTTTCTTGAGCGTGCCGAGCGCGAGGCCGGTGAGTTCCACTTCTCGGCCGGCGACGCCAGCGGTGCCTCCGAGGCTGTCGCCACGGGTGGCCAAAAGAACATCGTCGCGGTGACCGCCTGTCCGACCGGGGTGGCGCATACCTTCATGGCCGCCGAGTCGCTGGCCGAGGCCGGACGCGCCCAGGGGCATCGGATTCGCGTCGAGACCCAGGGCTCGGTGGGCGCCCAGAACGCGCTGAGCGAGGAGGAGATCCGCGAGGCCGACGTGGTGATCCTGGCCTGCGACATCGAGGTCGATCCGACCCGCTTCGCCGGCAAGCCGATCTGGCGTACCTCGACCGGCAATGCGCTGAAGAAGCCCAAGCAGACCATCGGCGCGGCGTTGGCCGGCGCCGAAGTCGAGAGTGCCGAGAACGCGGCGGGCGGCGCCGACGCCGCGCGCAAGAAGAGCGTCAAGGAAAAGGGCGTCTACAAGCATCTGCTGACCGGCGTGTCGTTCATGTTGCCGATGGTGGTCGCCGGCGGCCTGCTGATCGCGCTGTCGTTCGTGTTCGGCATCAAGGCCTACGAGGACGAGGGCAGTCTGGCCGCCGCGCTGATGAAGATCGGCGGCGGCAGCGCCTTCAAGTTGATGATCCCGGTGCTCGCCGGCTACATCGCCTACTCGATCGCCGACCGGCCGGGGATCGCCCCGGGAATGATCGGCGGCTGGCTGGCCGCGGACATCGGCTCGGGCTTCATCGGCGGGATCATCGCCGGCTTTCTGGCCGGTTACGTCGCCAAGGCGGTGGTCAAGTACTTCAAGCTGCCGGCGAGCGTCGAGTCGCTCAAGCCGATCCTGATCATCCCGCTGATCGCCAGTCTGGTGACCGGGCTGGTGATGATCTACGTGGTCGGCGAACCGGTCGCGGCGATCCTCGCGGGGCTGACCGGCTTTCTCGAGAACATGGGCTCGACCAACGCCGTGCTGCTGGGCCTGCTGCTCGGCGCGATGATGTGCTTCGACATGGGCGGGCCGGTCAACAAGGCCGCCTATACCTTCGGCGTGGGACTGCTGGCCTCGGAGACGTACGCGCCGATGGCGGCGATCATGGCCGCCGGCATGGTCCCGGCGATCGGCATGGGCGTCGCCAGTTTCGTGGCGCGCAACAAGTTCGCCGTCGCCGAGCGCGAGGCCGGCAAGGCCTCGTTCGTGCTGGGGCTGTGTTTCATCACCGAAGGTGCGATCCCGTTCGCCGCCAAGGATCCGCTGCGGGTGATCCCGGCATGCATGGTCGGCGGCGCGGTGACCGGTGGGCTGTCGATGCTGTTCGGCGCCAAGCTGATGGCGCCGCACGGCGGAGTCTTCGTGCTGCTGATCCCCAACGCCATCTCGCCGGCGCTGCTCTATCTGCTGGCGATCGTGGTCGGCTCGCTGATTACCGGGTTGAGCTACGCGATGCTCAAGCGCGGCAGCGAAGAGAGTGCGATCGGCGTGACCGGTTAATGGCCGCTGCAGGCCATCGGAGCGTCATCGGGTTCGTGTCGGTGACGCTTTTTCAGGTCATGAATGAGACAGTTGTATTAATAAAGCAACAAATTATTACGTTAATATTTAACATAGGTTTTGTGCAGCTTCTGCAACCCGAACTAGAGTCTTAAACAAGGGGCAGGGTATCAAGGACGATACGGATACTGTAAGTGGCTCGATTTAGTTTGAGTGTTCAGGATTAAAGCTTACAGCCTGACCCCTTCTTTTTAGGCTTTAAGTCGCCGCCTAGTCGGAACCAGGAGGGTGTCTGTGGCGATAAATCAGGTCGCGCGTCGTGTCACAAGGGAGACAGGACCATGCCACAACAGGAATCCACATCGACCGAGACACTCCTTGCATTAACCCAGCAAGATACATTGACGCTGGTCTGTTCGCATGAACACCTATCGCTGAACGGCTACCACCTACTTTCGCTACGTTTTCTACCCTATAGCCTTGCACTGAGTCGTCTGTTCGAGGTGCTCGCCAATGAAAGCGAGCAGCGAATTCAGGCGCTTATGCAGCTAGCCGAATATTTGCAGGCGATGGGTGGCTTGCCGGCGGCCGTTCCGGCAGGCGGGCCGACCAGCTATCGGGAAGAGCGTCATTTCTTCGTGGTCGACGATAGCATGGCCGTATCGGTTCTGGCGGATGCGATCATCTGCGAACGTCAGTCGGCGCTTTTCTATCTGCAGTTATGTCAGAGCAATCGACTGCCCGAACTGCATGCGCTACTCGCCAGCTTTATCGAGCAGAAGCGCACGGAATGTCGTGTGTTGCAGGACAGTCAGGGGCATCTCTTATTTGGCAGCTCCGGGCCGGGGCAGCGAGTCGCCTAGCGGCACCGATCTAGCGTCCATGCCGGGCTACGCCGGCATCGCCACCGCAAGTAGCAGCAAGCAGCACCGTAAGTCCTGATACTGACCGTTGTTCTCCCTTCGCCACCGGAATACGTTTCGGTGGCTTTTTAGCTAGCACCGCACGAATGCCGGATAGTCCAGGCGTCGGTTGGTTAACTCATCGCTTTCTTGATTCCGGCACTCACTATCGTCGAACCGGCACTGAGCCACGGATCATTGGCGCGAGCTCGTTTTTTCATCAAGATGAGGTCAGGTTCACGAACTTCGGAGATGCGCTATGACCCGACCCAACATCCTGGTGCTGATGGCTGACCAGGTGAACGGCACCCTGTTCGAGGACGGTCCCGCCGACTTCCTGCACATGCCGCACCTGAAGGCGCTGGCCGAACGCTCGGTGCGTTTTCGCAACGCCTACACGCCGAGCTACCTGTGCGCACCGGGTCGAGCGGCCTTCATGTCCGGCCAACTGCCCTCGCGTACCGGCGTCTACGACAATGCCGCCGAGTTCCCCTCCAGCGTGCCGACCTGGGCGCATCATCTGCGCCGTGCCGGTTACCAGACCTGCCTGTCGGGCAAGATGCATTTCGTCGGGCCGGATCAATTGCACGGTTTCGAATCGCGCCTGACCACCGACGTCTATCCACCCGACTTCGGCTGGACCCCCGACTATCGTCGGCCCGGCGAGCGTATCGACTGGTGGTATCACAATCTCGGTTCGGTGACCGGGGCGGGGGTGGCCGAAATCTCCAACCAGATGGAATACGACGACGAGGTCGCCTTCCACGCCGAGCAGAAGCTGTTCGACCTGTCGCGCGGCCACGACGAGCGTCCCTGGGCGATGTGCGTGAGCTTCACCCACCCCCACGACCCCTATGTGGCCCGGCGTCGGTTCTGGGATCTCTACGACGATTGCGAGCATCTCGAGCCCAAGCTGGCCGAGCTGGCCTACGAGCAGCAGGATTCGCACTCCCAGCGCCTGTACGTGGCCAACGACTACACCAAGTTCGATATAAGGCCCGAGGACGTGCGGCGTGCACGGCGCGGCTATTTCGCCAACCTTTCCTACATCGACGACAAGGTCGGCGGCATCATGGACGTGCTCGAGCGCACGCGGATGGCGGACAACACCATCGTGCTGTTCGTCTCCGATCACGGCGACATGCTCGGCGAGCGCGGGCTGTGGTTCAAGATGAGCCCGTTCGAAGGCTCGTCAAGGGTGCCGTTGATGATCAGCGCGCCGGGTCTCGAGTCGCGCCGGGTCGATACGCCGGTCTCGTCGATCGATGTCAACGCCACCCTGGCCGATCTGGTGGGCATCGACCTCGGCGAGATCGAACCCTGGACGGACGGCCAGTCGCTGCTGCCGCTGGCGCGCGGCGAGTCCCGCGATGCCCCGGTGTACATGGAGTATGCCGCCGAGGGCACCGAAGCGCCGTTGGTGACCATTCGCGAGAAGCAGTGGAAGTTCAATCATTGCGAGCTCGACCCGCCGCAGCTGTTCGATCTCGAGGCCGACCCCGACGAGCAGCACAACCTCGCCGAGGACCCCAACTACCGCGAGACGCTCGAGGCGTTCACCCGCAAGGTGCGCGAGCGTTGGGATCTGGCGCGTTTCGACGCCGAGGTGCGCGAGAGCCAGGCGCGTCGACTGGTGGTCTACGAGGCGCTGCGCAACGGGGCTTATTTCCCCTGGGATCATCAGCCGCTGCAGGTCGCTTCCGAGCGCTACATGCGCAACCACATGGATCTCAATATCCTGGAGGAGTCCCAACGTTTTCCGCGCGGCGAATGAGCGAGGCGACTCGACTACATTGATTAGCGACCGGCAGGCGAGCGATCCGGCTTGGCCCGCCCTTGACGATCCTGAGAGGCTTCATTCATGACGCGTCATTTCGATGTAGTGGTGATCGGCGGCGGTTCGGGACTGACCGCCGCCTCGCAAGCCGTGGACGACGGCCGCTCGGTGGCGCTGGTCACCGACCGACCCGAGGCAATGGGCGGTACCTGCGTCAATTTCGGCTGCATCCCGACCAAGACGCTGATCCAGGCCGCCGAGGTGATGACGACCATCCGCAACGCCGAGCGTTTCGGCATCCACCTCGACCAGGGGTCCGTGCGTGCGGATTTCGCGTGGATCATGGCGTCGATGCGCCAGGCGCGCGCCGACAACGCCAGCGACCCCCGGCGCAGGGTGGAGGCGACCATGACCCCGGTCTACAGCCGGGTGCGCTTCGTCGGCGAGCGGTGCCTGGAAACCGCAGAGGGCGAACGTATCAGTGGCGATAGCATCTTCATCGCCACCGGTGCCCGCGCCAGCGTGCCGCCGATAGAGGGCCTCGAGGCGTGCGGTTACCTGACCAGCGAGACGGCGCTGGAGCTCGAGCGGCAACCCGACAGCCTGGTCATCGTCGGTGGCGGTTATATCGGCGCCGAGATGGGCCATTTCTTTGCCTCGCTGGGTACCCGGGTGACGCTGATCAACGGCTCGGCGCGGCTGTTGAGCGAGGACGAGGAGGTCGGCGCGCTGTTCACCGAGGTGTTCAGCGAAAAGGTCGAACGGGTGACCGGACGCGCGGTCCGCGCCAGTCGGCGCGGGGAGGCCCGCCAGGTGGAGGTCGAGGACCAGTCCGGCAAGATGCGCACGGTCGTCGCCGAGCAGATTCTGTTGGCTGCCGGACGACAGCCCAACACCGAGTCGCTGGCGCTGGCGGCCACCGGTGTCGAATGCGACGAGAAAGGGGCGATCCGCGTCGACGAGCGGCTCGCGACCACCTGCCCGGGGATCTATGCCTATGGCGACGTGATCGGCCGGGCGATGTTCAAGCATACCGCGAGCTACGAGGGCCAACTGGCCTATCGCAATTCGCGGGGCGCCAACGAGGCCGTCTCCTACCGCAGCAATCCGCACGCCGTCTTCAGCGATCCGCAGATCGCTGCGGTCGGCCTGACCGAGCAGGCCTGCCGCGAGCAGGGGCTGGACTACCGGGCCCTGCGCAAGGATTACGCCGACAGCGCCAAGGGCAAGATCATCGGCGCGCCGCGAGGCTTCGCCAAGCTGCTGATCGAGCGTCACACCGACCGCATCCTCGGCTTTCACATCATCGGCCCCGACGCGGCGACGCTGATCCACGAGGTCATCGTGGCGATGAATGCCGGCGACGGCACGGCCGAGTCGGTGCGCAGAACGATCCACGTCCATCCCTCCCTGCCGGAACTGATCCATTCACTGTTCAATGCCAGCGGCGAGCGCTGACGCCGCGGCCTTCAGGCGTCTACGACCAAAGAAGCTTTCCGTCAGCGTGCCCGGTCGCTGGGAGAACGGACGGTTTTCGCTACGCTCTAATATGGTCAGTCGCCAAAACCATCGATGACAACAAGGAGCACGCGCCATGATCTATGCCAATCCCGGAAGCGACGGCAGCGTCGTCAGCTTCGAGAAGCGCTATGGCAATTACATCGGCGGCGAGTTCGTCGCCCCGGTCAAAGGGCAGTATTTCGACAACGTCACGCCGATCACCGGCGAGGTGTTCTGCGAGATCCCGCGCTCGGGCGCCGAGGATATCGATCTGGCGCTGGACGCCGCGCACAAGGCGGCGCCGGCCTGGGGCCGCACCTCGGCCCAGGAGCGCAGCAACATCCTGCTGAAGATCGCCGACCGCATCGAACAGAATCTGGAAATGCTCGCCGTCGCCGAAAGCTGGGACAACGGCAAGGCGGTGCGCGAGACGCTCAACGCCGATATCCCGCTGGCGGTCGATCATTTCCGCTACTTCGCCGGCTGCATTCGCGCCCAGGAGGGCACCGCGGCGGATATCGACGGCAACACCGTGTCCTATCACTTTCACGAGCCGCTGGGCGTGGTGGGGCAGATCATTCCCTGGAACTTCCCGATCCTGATGGCCATCTGGAAGCTGGCACCGGCGCTCGCGGCGGGCAACTGCGTGGTCCTCAAGCCGGCCGAGCAGACCCCGGCGTCGATCCTCAAGCTGATGGCGTTGATCGGCGACCTGCTGCCGGCGGGCGTGGTCAACATCGTCAACGGACTCGGCGAGGAAGCCGGCCAGGCGCTGGCCACCAGCAAGCGCATCGCCAAGATCGCCTTCACCGGTTCGACGCCGGTCGGGTCGCACATCCTCAAGTGCGCCGCCGACAACATCATCCCCTCGACGGTGGAACTGGGCGGCAAGTCGCCCAACGTCTATTTCGCCGACATCATGAACGCCGAGCCGGAGTTCATCGACAAGGCGGTGGAGGGGCTGGTGCTGGCGTTCTTCAACCAGGGCGAGGTGTGCACCTGCCCGTCGCGGGCGCTGATTCAGGAAGACATGTACGAAGCCTTCATGGCCAAGGTGATGGAGCGCACCCGGGCGATCAAGCGCGGCAATCCGCTGGACACCGAGGTCCAGGTGGGCGCCCAGGCCAGCCAGGAGCAGTTCGACAAGATCATGTCCTACATGGACGTGGCGCGTGAGGAGGGGGCCGAGTTCCTGACCGGCGGTGGCAAAGAGAGCTTCGATCCGGCCTACGACAAGGGCTATTACATCCAGCCGACGCTGCTCAAGGGCAACAACAGCATGCGCGTGTTCCAGGAGGAGATCTTCGGCCCGGTGGTGGCGGTGACTACCTTCAAGGACGAAGCGGAGGCACTGGCGATCGCCAACGATACCGAGTTCGGCCTCGGCGCCGGGGTCTGGACCCGCGACATGAACGTCGCCTTCCGCATGGGCCGCGGCATCCAGGCAGGGCGGGTATGGACCAACTGCTACCACCAGTATCCGGCGCATGCCGCCTTCGGTGGCTACAAGAAGTCCGGGGTCGGTCGCGAGACCCACAAGGTGGCGCTCGAGCACTATCAGCAGACCAAGAACCTGCTGGTCAGCTACGACACCAATCCGCTGGGCTTTTTCTAAGCGACGAGCCGGTAGCAGGGATAGTGCAAAGAGGCGGCCCATGGGTCGCCTCTTTCTTTGGCGGCAGCGATTCATGACCGCTGTTAACGTTCCAGGCGAGGGTGCCGGCTTCCCTCGCGGGTGGCTGCGCTGTACCTTGGTCGATCCGAAGTCGCAACGACTCCTGAAGTCGCAACATAAGGAACGAAGGCCACCATGCTAACGAGACAGACCTCATTCTCCGGCCGGCGCGTCTGGCAACTGGCCCTGCTGATGGTCGTGGCGATGCTGTTGTCGGGCTGCGGCATCAGCAACATTCCTACCTACGACGAGCAGGTCAAGGCGGCATGGTCGCAGGTCGAGAACCAGTACCAGCGCCGCGCCGACCTGGTGCCCAACCTGGTGGAAACGGTCAAGGGCTTCGCTGCCCAGGAACAGGAGACACTGACTGCGGTGGTCGAGGCGCGTTCCAAGGCGACCTCCATCCAGATCGATGCCTCGTCGCTGGACGATCCGCAGAAGGTGCAGCAATTCCAGCAGGCCCAGCAGCAACTGAGCGGTGCCTTGAGCCGGCTGATGGCGGTTTCCGAGCGCTACCCAGAGCTCAAGTCGAACCAGAACTTCCTGGCGCTGCAATCCCAACTGGAAGGCACCGAGAACCGCATCGCCGTGGCGCGTCGCGATTTCATCCAGGCGGTCGAGCGCTATAACACCGAGATCCGTACCTTCCCGGGGCTTCTGTGGCACAGCCTGCTCTACAGCGACATGCCGCTGCGCGAGAATTTCGAGGCGACTACCGAGAATGCCGATCAGGCCCCGCAAGTGGAGTTTTGATGATCAACTGTCTACGCGTTGCGCTGTTTGCGCTGCTGCTGGCCCCGGCGCTGGGCGCCCAGGCCCAGCAGCAGCCCGAGTTCCCGGAGCTGACCGGGAGAGTGGTGGATCAGGCCGAATTGCTGGATGCCTCGGTCGAGCAACGGCTGAGCGAGAAGCTCAAGGCCCACGAGGAGGCGACCACCGAACAGTTGGTGGTCGCCACGGTGGCTGATCTGCAGGGGCGCTCGATCGAGGAGTACGGCTACCAGTTGGGGCGTCACTGGGGGATCGGACAGGCCGAGAAGGACAACGGCGCGCTGCTGATCGTCGCACCCAACTCGCGCCAGGTGCGCATCGAGGTCGGTTACGGCCTGGAAGGCCGGCTGACCGATGCGCAGTCCTCGGCGATCATCAACCAGGTCATCACCCCGGCCTTTCGTGAGGGCGATTACGCCGGTGGCATCACCCGGGGCGTGGAAGCGATGATCAAGGTGCTGGGCGGCGACCCGATGGCAAGCAGTCCGACCGACAACGCGCAAAGCGAGGATCCGCGCGGGCCCGCTTCGATATTCTTCTTCGTCATGCTGATGATCGTGATGGCCTTGGTGCGCAGTGGCGGGGGCGGCGGTCGTGGCCGCGGTCGCTCCGGGCTGCTGGCCGGCGCATTGCTGGGGGGCGCCCTGGGTCGTGGCGGCTCCGGCGGCGGCTCCGGCGGCGGCTTCGGTGGCGGTGGTTTCGGCGGCGGTGGCGGCGGCTTCGGCGGCGGCGGCGCCTCCGGTGGCTGGTAAATATCGGGCGTGTTTATCGGCGCGTGATGCGCCGTCGACGATTACCTCAGGATTCGGAGCGGACAATCCATGGCACTATTGAGTGAAAGCGAGCAGCAGCAGGTGGCCGAGGCGATCAATCGGGTCGAGCGCGAGACCGATGCCGAACTGGTCACCGTGCTCGCTCCCCAGGCTGACAACTACGCCTATATCCCGTTGTTATGGGCCGGCATTCTCGCCCTCGTGGTCCCCGGCGCGATCAACTACTTCCCCGGCTGGCTGAATGCCTACCAGTTACTGCTGGTGCAATGGGCGACCTTCGTCGTGCTGGGGCTGGTCTTTCGCCTGCCGAGCGTCACCACGCGGCTGATCCCGCGCTCGGTGCGCCACTGGCGGGCCGCCAATCTGGCCCGACGGCAGTTTCTCGAGCAGAAGCTGCACCACACCCATGGCGGAACGGGCATGCTGATCTTCGTTTCGGAAGCCGAGCGCTACGTGGAGATCCTGGTCGATCGCGGCATTTCCAGTCGGCTAAGCGACGATACCTGGGAATCAGTCGTGGCGACGTTCACTCGCGACGTGAAGGCCGGACAGACGCTGCAGGGCTTTTTGGGCTGTATCGAAACCTGCGGCGAGCACCTCAAGCAGCACGTGCCGGCGACCCATACCCGTAACGAGCTACCCAATCATCTGGTGGTTCTCGATTAGACCGCCATTTGAATGCTGGATGCCATCTAGAAAGGCGGGGCGCGACTGATTCACGCCCCGTTTTTTGGCGACTGCGTAACGCTGTTCCGGGTTCAGACGATGTGCTGAAGCATCGTCTCCATGCTCAGGTTGTACGACCCCGGCTGCAATACCGCCTTGATCTCCAAGGTCTCATCGCCCTGGTTGCTGGCGCTCGCGAGATCGATGACCGTTTCGGCAATGGTCTGCTTGTTCTCGTCGAGGGTCACCAGCACCCGCGGGTGCAGGCGGTTGTCGGGATCGACCGAAAGCACCATACCGACCATGCCGTTGCTCAGCTCGACGATCGAGCCAGGCGGATAGATGCCGATGCATTCGATGAAGCGAATCACCAGGGCATCGTCGTAATGGTCGCCACGTGCCTTGTAGAGAATGCGCAGCGCTTCCGAGGGCGGCCGGGCCTTGCTGTAGGGGCGGTCGCTGGTGATCGCGTCGTAGGTGTCGACGATCGCGATGATCCGGGCGAGCAGGCCGATCTCCTCGCTGTGCTTGCCGTACGGGTAGCCGGTGCCGTCGAGGCGCTCGTGATGGTCGCGACTGGTGTTCTTGACGGCTAGCGGTATCTCCGGGTCGTCGACCAGCATCTGGTAGCCCTGCAGGGCATGGGTGCGGATATGCGCGAATTCGGCGGCGGTCAGCTTGCCCGGCTTGTCGAGAATCTCGCGATTGAGCTTCATCTTGCCGACGTCGTGCAGCATGCCGGCCAGGCCGAGTTCCTCGATCTGCTTGCGGTCATAACCGAGATGGCGGCCGAAGATCATCGCCATCACGCCGACGTTGAGACAGTGCTCGGCGGTATATTCGTTCTCGTTCTTGATCCGCGAAAGCCAGTTGAGCGCACTGGGGTTGGCGAGCACCGACTCGGCGAAGCGTCCCACGGTGTCCTTGACCTGGGGGATGTTGCGATGCCAGGTCTGCTCATCGTGCATCATGCGCCGAAACATCTCGCGTGCCTCGGTAAAGGCCGGGCTGACGAGACGCAGCTCCTCTTCCGCAGGACGCTCGATGGGGTGAATTCGATAGACCCGATAGGTCGGGTCGGCAGCGGGTCTGGGGCGCTCCAGGGGCATCGCCCGCTCGCGCAGCAGCGACTGGACTTCCGGGTTCGAGCGCTTGGGATCGACGTAGACGCGCTGACACAATTGACGCAGCCGCTCCAGTTCGTCGGCCTCCGTCAGGCGCAGACCCTCGATGAGAAACGGCGTCTCGATCCAGGGGCGATCGAGGTCGGTGACGTACATGCCGATCTGCAGGTGGTCGACCGAAATCGCGCACAGATGTTCGACGGATCGCTCAGGCGCCTGGAGCTCCTGCATGGTCTTACCTCAAGCTGTAATAATCCAGTCATAGCAGAAGCACCCATCGGACGGTAGACGCCAACGGGTTGGAACGGCAATCGCCGGTATCCATACCGGCGCGCGGCTCCGTATCTGTTCTTATGACAACACCACAATGCTGGGACAGCGCTTGGTAGTAAGAGTAACGGCCGCGATCGCTATAACTTGAGCCTGGCGCATGCCAAGATGCACGCATGCCAGGTCGCTCGGGCTCGGGGTCGTCCATTCTGGGCGCTCGAAGCGGCTGCCGGCATTGCCGGAAAAATTTCTTGCGAGGGCTGCAAAGATGGGGGTCGCTGGCCGATAATCGGTCTAGACGTAAACGGCTTTGAGCGCCGCCACGACACCACACACAATAATAGCTGCAGGGAACGAGAAACCATGCCATCCACTTTTCTTGGCGCCGCCTGGCGGCGTGGCACGGTAACCGTACTGGTTGCCGCGTTGATTGCCGTTGTCGGCTGGAGTTCGCCGTCGGTGGCCGGAACCAACCCGCGCTATGCCGGCATCGTCGTCGACGTCGCCAGTGGCGAGGTGCTCTACGCCGACCGGGCCGACAAGCCGCGCTACCCGGCGTCGCTGACCAAGATGATGACGCTCTATCTGCTGTTCGAAGCGATCGAGCGCGGCAGCCTGAGCCTCGATGACACCCTGCCGGTGTCTGCACATGCGGCCGCTCAGCCGCCGACCAAGCTATGGCTCAAGCCCGGCGAGCGGATACCGGTGGAAACGGCGATCCTCGCGCTGATCGTGCGCTCGGCCAACGACGTCGCCGCCGTCGTCGCCGAGGGACTCGCCGGCAGCGAGCCGGCGTTCGCCCGGCAGATGACCGACAAGGCACGTGCGCTGGGCATGCTCGATACCACCTTTCGCAACGCATCGGGATTGCCGGACAACGTTCAGGTCACTACCGCCCGCGACATGGCACGCCTGGCGCTGCACCTGATGCAGGATTTTCCCGGTTATTACGATTATTTCGCCAGCACGCAATTCGCGTATCGGGGCAAGGTCCACCGCGGCCACAATCGCGTGCTGACCCGCTATCCGGGCGCGGATGGTCTCAAGACGGGTTTTATCCGCGCCTCGGGCTTCAATATCGCCACGTCGGCGGTGCACGATGGGCGGCGTATCGTCTCGGTGGTGATGGGCGGCTTCACGGCCCGCTCCCGCGACGATCACGTCATCGACCTGCTCGACCGCGGCTTCGCGCGGGCCGCGCTGATGGATCGCGGCGACTGGGTCGCCAAGACGGCGATCTTCGACAATGAGCCCGCGGTGGTCAAGCATCCGGCTCAGCCGGCCGGTGAGGATCCGATCGGTCAGTTGATCGCCGGGCTCGACAAGCAGGATGCGGGGACCGTCGGCTGGGCCGTGCAGGTCGGCGCCTTCAGCGATTCCAGCCAGGCGCGGGCGTTGGCCAGTCGGGCGGCCGGTTACGTGGACGCCGCCGGGGCCGCGCCGAGCGTCTCGGTGACCCCGACCGAGAATGGCCAACCGCTGTTTCGCGCACGGGTCATCGACCTTCAGGAAAGCCAGGCCCGGCAGAGCTGTCGCGATCTGCAACAGCAAGGCATAGATTGCGTGGTGGTCGCCGGTGTTGGCGGCTGAACCGATCTTTCCTGGGCTGCGAGCGCCCCTCGCTTTCCGCCTGACGCACCATCCAACGCCCCGCCGATGCGGGGCGTTGGCGTTAGTGAGCGCTCTGCAGCACGCCCCGGTCGCCGCCATTCGGTGAATTGGTCGTAGTGGCGTCCAGCGTTGAATGGCGAACGGCGGCGGCTGCTATTATCTAGAAGCCTGGGGCTGTCACCTATGCGTCATGTGGGCGTCACCCGGCAACGGCATCATCTCGCCTAGCCAAAACACAAGAAGTAAAAACACATCAGGAGATGAAGGTTCATGTCGATCAGTCGTCGTCGCTTCCTGCAGGGCTCGCTGGCCGCGGGTGCAGCCGCTTCGTTCCCCGGCTTCTATATCAACAGGGCGCTGGCGCAGGAGCAAACCCTGCGGATCTACGCCTGGGCCGGTTATTTCAGCGATGAAATGCTCGCCGACTTCCGCGAGAAGACCGGCATCAATGCCACGTTCACGCCTTACGGCACCAACGATGAGTTGATGAACTCGTTGCGCGCCACCGACGGCAGCGGCTTCGACGTCATCATGCCCACCGTCGACCGGGTGCCGGGCTACCTGGATTACAATCTCGTCCAGCCGCTCGATCAATCGCGCATCCAGTGGCAGGGTTGTCTGGATAGCGCGCTGGAAGGCTCGGAAGTCGGCGGCGTGGTCGACGGCAAGCGCTACTTCGCGCCCAGCGACTGGGGCACCGAGGCGATCGCCTTCGATCGTCGCTATGCGGCCGTCGATCCCGACAACTTGAGCTACGGCGATCTCTGGAATCCCGATAACGGCCAGGGCGTCACCGTGCGTAGCCATTCCGCGCTGGTCGGCATCGGCCTGTGGCTGCAGAGCCAGGGCAAGCTGCCGCGCCCGTTGCTCGAGTCGTACCGGAGCGAGGAGGCGATGCGTGCCAACTTCGAGGTGATCCTCGACGAGGCGGTCAAGCACAAGGACATGATCGCCCAGTTCTGGTCGACCGAGAACGAGGCCCAGGCGGCGTTTCGCACCAATGGCGCGGTGATCGGCCAGACCTGGGACAGCACCGCCTTCCGGCTGCAGAACGAAGGCATGGATATCGCCTATCGGGCGCCGAAGGAGGGCGCACTGGCGTGGATGGAGGGCTTCGTGATTCCCAGCAACGCCCAGAACGTCGACGCGGTCTACGAGCTGATCAACTGGTACTACACCCCGGAGGCCGGAGCGATGTTCGTCGAATCGACGGGCTACAATTCCACGGCGAAGGGCGCCGAGAAGCTGCTGCCCGAGGCCTCGCGCAAGTTCTTCGAAGCCTCCTACTCGAAGCAGGATCTCGCCAACCTGTGGTGGTGGCCGATCCAGGAGCCCTGGTACGTCGCGCTGCGCAACGAATATCAGGATCGCTACCTCTCGGCCTGATGCGAGCCGACAGGCAGTCGAACGAACCGGTCGGTTACGCCTCGGCCGGTTCATTCGTGTAGGGCGCCCTTCGACGGCCCCGGTAACGACAATAACCGACAAGAAGAGCGTCTATGGACGGTAGCGTCACGCTGGATCAGATAGTCATGCGTTTCGGCGACTTCACGGCCATCGAGTCGACTCGGCTGACCATCGAGTCCGGGGAATTCTTCAGTTTCCTCGGCCCTTCGGGGTGCGGCAAGACGACCCTGCTCAATATCGTCAGCGGCTTCCTGTCGCCGAGCGAGGGGCAAGTGTATATCGGCGGCGAGCCGATGGTCGGCGTGCCGGTCAATCAGCGACCCACGGCGATGATCTTTCAGAACCTGGCACTGTTCCCGCTGATGAGCGTCTATCAGAACATCGAATTCGGACTCGAGGTGCGCGGTGTGGGGCGCGCGTCGCGTCGCCAGCGCTCGGACGAACTGCTCGAACTGGTGGCGCTCGCCGGCAGCGGCGACAAGCCGATCGCGGCGCTGTCGGGCGGCCAGAAACAGCGCGTGGCGATCGCCCGGGCATTGGCGGTGGAACCCCGCGTACTGCTGCTCGACGAGCCGCTCTCGGCGCTCGACCTGAAACTGCGCCAGCACATGCGCAACGAGCTCAAGGCGATCCAGCGCAAGACCGGCATCACCTTCATCTACATCACTCACGACCAGGGCGAGGCGCTGGCCATGTCGGATCGGGTCGCGGTGATGTCGGCGGGGCGCATCCAGCAGGTGGCCGATCCCGAGACGCTCTACCATCGGCCCGAGACCGGTTTCGTGGCGGCCTTCGTGGGCGAGAACAACCGCCTGCCGGGAACGGTCGTCGAGGTCACCGAAACGCTGACCACCCTCGAGGTGGCGGGCCTCGGGCGGTTGGCCGGGCGCACCGGACAGGCGGCGTTGGCCGTCGGCCAGCGCGCGGCGCTGTACGTGCGCCCCGAGCAGCTCACCCTGCTCGACGGGACGGCGGCGGCGAACGCCCCGGCCACGCTGGCGGCCGAGGTGGAGTCGGTCAACTTCGAAGGCGCCTGGCGCATGCTCGAGGCGCGGCTGAGCGAGACCGGCGAGCGGCTGCGGATCCTGCTGGGCCAGGGCGACGACTCCCGGCAGTCGCTGGCGCCGGGCGCGCATGGGCGCTTCGGCTACGACCCGCAGCAGGCGATCGTGCTGGCCGACGACGACTCGCCGCGGCTCGACGCCGAGACCGGCGAAGTGGTTGCCGGCCGGCCGCAGGAGGCCCGCCATGCTGCGTCAGCTTAGGGCGCGTTTCGGCGGCCCGGTGGCCATGGCCATCGTCGGCCTGCTGTGCATCTGGCTGATCGCCATGGTGGTGTTGCCGCAACTGCAGATGATCGACTATTCGCTGCGCCCCAACCTGCTGCCGGCCGAGCTGGGCGGGCCCCGGGATCACTGGAGCCTGACCAACTACGTCACGCTGTTCAACAACCAGATTCACCTGGCGATCTTCTTCAAGACGCTGTGGTCGAGCGTGCTGGTGACGGTGCTGACGCTGCTGGTCAGCTATCCGATCGCCTACTACCTGGCCAAGGTCGCCACCCCGGGGCAGGCGGCGCTCTGCCTGCTGCTGTTGATAATCCCCTTCTGGATCAACGAGATACTGCGCACGTTCTCGTGGTTCATCATCCTGGCGTTTCGCGGACCGCTCAACGAGTTGCTGCTGACGCTGGGGTTGATCGAGCGGCCGGTGCGCTTTCTCAACGGCGATGCCGGCGTGCTGGTGGGCATGGTCTACGCCTACATCCTGTTCATGATCTTTCCGCTGTACAACGCCATCGAGAGTCTCGACGGCAATCAGGTGCGCGCCGCCCGCGATCTAGGCGCCGGCACGCTGCGGACCCATTGGCGCATCGTCATCCCGCATGCCAAGCCGGGCATCGCCACCGGTTGCATCATGACCTTCATGCTCGCCGCGGGCAGCTACGCGGTGCCGGCGCTGCTGGGCTCGCCGGGTAGCCGCTGGTTCACGCAGATCATCTACAACTGGTTCTTCGAGGGCGGCGACTGGAACCAGGGCGCGGCCTATGCCTTCCTGCTGCTGGTGCTGTGCATCGGCTTCATGTCGCTGGTGATGCGCCTGTTCAAGGTGGGGCTGGCCGACATTGCGAAATAAGAGATTCGTCCGATGAGCGCGCAACGTTTTCTGAACTGGGGGCTGCGCCTGTATATCGGCGTGTTCTTCGTCTATCTGTTCCTGCCGCTGGTGATCATGGGAACGGCGACCTTCAACGACAGCCGCTTCCCGACCATCACGCCCTGGCGGGGGGCGACGCTCAAGTGGTTTGCCGAACTGGCCGCCGACGACGGCATGTGGGCGGCACTTGGCAACAGCCTGCTGGTGGCCGCCGGCGTGCTGTGTCTGGCGGTGCCGATCGGCGTCGCCTGCGCGCTGTTCCTGACCACCGTGGAGAGCCGCGCCAAGCCGTTCGTCTACGGCCTGATCCTGTCGCCGTTGCTGACCCCGGGAGTGATCATCGGTATCTCGACGCTGATCTTCTGGCGTCAGTTCGGAGTCGCCGGCGGTACGCTGCTCACGGTATTGGGCCAGACCACCTTCATCTCGGCCTACGTGATGCTGATGGTCATGGCGCGGCTGCAGCGCTTCGACCGAACCCTGGAACGCGCCGCCCTGGATCTGGGCGCGTCGCCCTGGCAGGCGTTCCACCGCGTGCTGTTGCCGTTTCTCAGGCCGGCGATCCTGTCGGCGGCGGTCATCGCCTTTCTGCAATCCTTCGAGAACTACAACACCTCGCTGTTCGTGGTCGGTTACGACACCACCCTCACCGTGTATATCGCCTCCAAGGTGCGCACCGGCCTGACCCCGGCGGTCAATGCGCTGGGCCTGATCCTGATCCTGATCACCGTGGCGCTGGCGGTCATCTACGAGATCAAGCGCAGGCGCGAGACCCGCGTGCGAACGCCGCTCTCCTGATGCCGGCGTGATGCAAGAACGGCGACTCCCGGGAGTCGCCGTCGCGTTAGCGTCGCTTTACCGGCCTTGCGACCGAACCGCCGGGCTCAGGCCGGTTCGGCCTCGACCAGGGTCCGCCTGACGTTGATCGCCGCACGCACGCCTTTGCCGTAGTCGGGGTGGACCCGGTCGAAGAGCGCCAGCTGGCGATCGACGATGAATTGCGGCACGCCCGTCATGTGCTCGGCGATATTGCTGAACAAACGTTGGCGCTGGCCTTCGTCGAACAACAAAAACAGCGCGCGCGGCTGGCTGAAGTCGTCATTGCCGAGACGATGATCGTGGCGATCGGCATCGCCCGCCAGCGGTAGCGGCGGTTCGAGAACGTCCGGGCGCTCCCGGGGGCCACCGAACGAGCTGGGCTCGTAGTAGGCGTCCGGCTGCGGGTTGTTGGCGAAGAAACGCATCGGACCATCCTTGTGATAGTGATGCACCGGACTATGTGGCTGGTTGACCGGTAGCGCCTCGTAGTGGGTTCCCAGGCGATAGCGGTGCGCGTCGGCGTAGGAGAAGACCCGTGCCTGGAGCATCTTGTCCGGGGAAAAGCCGATCCCCGGGACCGTATTCGAGGGGCTGAACGCCGCCTGCTCGATCTCGGCGAAATAGTTGTCGGGGTTGCGATTGAGTTCGAGCGTACCGACGTCGATCAGCGGGAAGTCGCCATGCGGCCAGACCTTGGTCAGGTCGAACGGGTTGAAGGCGGTCTGCTCGGCCTGTTCTTCGCTCATCACCTGAATGCACACGCGCCAGCGCGGGTAATCGCCTTTTTCGATGGAAGTAAAGAGGTCTTGCTGGGTCGTCTCGCGATTTTTGCCAACGATCCG
This sequence comes from Halomonas sp. HP20-15, assembly GCF_033446685.1. Classification (NCBI taxonomy): domain Bacteria; kingdom Pseudomonadati; phylum Pseudomonadota; class Gammaproteobacteria; order Oceanospirillales; family Halomonadaceae; genus Halomonas; species Halomonas sp. HP20-15. The sequence continues at coordinate 148,988 of NZ_JAWQLY010000009.1, forward strand.
CTCGGCCTCGGCATTGGTATAATGGCGATGACCCTGCTGGGTCTTGAAGTGGAACTTGACCCATACCCGCTGATTGTCGTCGTTGATCAGCGAATAGGTATGCGATCCGTAGCCATTGATGTGGCGAACGTCGGTGGGCAGGCCGCGATCGGACATCAGCATGGTGACCTGATGCAATGATTCCGGCGACAGCGACCAGAAATCCCAGGCGGCCGTGGCGCTGCGCATGTTGGTACGCGGGTGGCGCTTCTGGGTATGAATGAAATCGGGAAACTTGTAGGGATCGCGGACGAAGAACACCGGGGTATTGTTGCCGACCAGATCCCAGTTGCCCTCCTCGGTATAGAACTTCAGCGCGAAACCGCGCACGTCGCGCTCCGCATCGGCCGCGCCCTGTTCTCCGGCGACCGTCGAAAAACGCGCCAACATCGGGGTCTTCTTGCCGGGCGCGAAGACCTTGGCCTTGGTATGACGGGAAATATCGTGGGTGACGGTCAGCGTGCCGTAGGCGCCCCAGCCCTTGGCGTGCACGGTGCGTTCGGGGATGCGCTCGCGGTTCTGGTGGGCCAGCTTCTCGATGAGCTGATAATCCTGCAAGAGCAGCGGCCCGCGAGGGCCCGCCGATTGGCTGTTCTGGTTGTCACCGATCGGGGCGCCGGCCGATGTAGTTAGCGTTTTCCGGTCGCTCATGGCAAACCGTCTCCTCTGCGAACTGGGTATTCATTTACCTGCTGTTACAGAGTACTGAACGCGTTGTTGCACGATAAATCGGCTTTGGCTATGCCAACGATAGCCAAGTCTGGCACTCTGCATTTACATGAGTTAATTCTTGAATTATGAGGGCCCGGGTTGAAAGGGTGGAAACGTGAACCAGTGAAACGCGTGCTGCAATTGTTCGGCGCCGGTATCAAGTCGATGCACAAGCGATTGCTGCTCGGTCTGGCTCTGGGCTGGATTGTGATCGTGTTCGCCCTGCTGGTTTCGACCTGGTTCTCCGGCCAGCGCCAGATCCGCGAAGTCAACGACACCCACCTGAAATACGAAGCAACGCTCATCGCCGAGCAGGTCCAACAGGAATTATCGATGCGGCTCGATTCGCTGCAGCGGCTGGGCGGCATACTCGATCCGGACATGGTCGACAACGCAACCTACGTGCATGCCAAGCTGGCCCAGAACGACCCCTTGCTGGAGCTGTTCGATGCCCTGACCGTGATCGGTCGCGACGGGCGGGTCGTTTCGCGCTGGCCCGAGCCCCGGAGTGGTGCGGACGTCGACGTCTCGGACCGGCTGTATTTTCGTTTCATACGCTCGGTGAGGCGCCCCTATGTCAGCGAGCCGTTCGTCAGCCGCTTCGATGATTCCCCGCTGATCATGCTGGGCGTGCCGCTGGAGGACTCGAGCGGCGATTTTCTGGGCATGGTCGGCGGTGTCATCGATATTCTCGACGGCAGCCTGTTCGATCGCTTGCGGCGTATCCGTATCGGTAGCGAAGGTCACGCCAGGATACTCACGTCGTCGGGACGGGTACTGGTTCACCCGCAAAGCAGCTGGATTCTCGAGTCGGCCCCGTCCGCCGAACAGAACCCCTGGCTGGATCTCGCGCTCTCCGGCTGGGAGGGCACCGCGCTGGGGCCCACCATCGACGGCAACATGGCGTTGCAGGCCTATGAGCAGGTGTGGCTGGCCAACTGGGTGGTCGGCGTATTCCTACCGCGCGAACAGGCCTATGCGCCACTGGAATGGTTCGTACGGCACCTGTGGCTGGTCGGCGGCATCACGGTGCTGGTCATGCTGGCGTTGCTCTGGTGGCTGCTCAATCAGGCCTTGAGGCCGTTGCACAGCCTGGAGTGCCAGATCGAGGCGGTCGGCCAGGGGCACCGGGATTTCGTCGACGTCGATACCCGCGCACTGGAGATTCAACGGGTCGCCGATACTTTCAATCGCATGGCGCAAAGCCGGCGCGAGACGGAGAGCCGGCTGCACGACCGTCAGGCCTTTCTCGATGCCGTGCTGGCGTCGTCGCCGGTGGGGATGTTCGTCTATAACCTCGATGGCGAGATTCGCTACGTCAACCCGGCGATGGTGGCGCTGACCGGGTATAGCCTGGAGCAATTCCGCTCGCGGGGACACGCCGAGCGCGCCCATCCCGCCGACCGCGACGATGTCGCCGATCTGTGGCGCTCGAGCCTGAGCTCGGGGCGCGACTTCCAGCGCCAGTACCGCTATCTCAAGGCCAACGGCGAAGTGATCTGGGTCGAATCCCATGCCTCGCTGGTGCGTATGGAGTCCGGAGCGCCGCTGGGGTTCGTCGGCACCCTCAAGGACATCACCGAGCATCAGCAGGTCGCCGCGCTCCAGCGCTGGGAAGCCGAGCACGACCCGCTTACGGGCCTGCTCAATCGGCGCGGCTTCGAACGCCGGCTCGACGAGGCCCTGGCCGATTGGGTCAAGGGGCGCGTCCCGGCGGCGCTGATCCTGTTCGATCTAGATCACTTCAAGCCGATCAACGACGAAGGCGGCCATGCGTTGGGCGATGAGATGCTCAAGATGATTGCCGATACGATCGCCACCAAGGTTCGCAAAAGCGATTTCCTGGCTCGCTACGGCGGCGACGAGTTCGCCGTGCTCATGCCGGGTTGCGGCCTGGAGCAGGCGCGGCAGACGGCCGAGGCGCTGCGCCGGACGGTGGAAACCCTGAGTGTCGAACATGCGGGCAAGCGCTACCGCGTGACGCTCAGCCTGGGCGTGACGGACCTGCATGGCGGTGACAGCGACAGCGACCACCCCATGCGCCGCGCCGACCAGGCGAGTTATCTGGCCAAGGAGCAGGGGCGTAACCGTATCGTGGTGACCGATGCCTGAACGCGGCGAGTCTGGACGAGGTCGCCGCGCATTTCTGGTCGATGGTGCATGGAAAAATCTGGTCGTTTGATATGGTTATTTAATATTTATTAAGAATAATCGTCCTTCATTTTAACCTGTGTTTAAAGCTGAAGCGGAGCAGCTGAGCCCATCCCTGATGCATATTTGCGAAACGTTAAACACCCTTCTACTCTTGATTCGACAGCACGGAAACGCTGTTGGCTAACGGCCGTGCCGCTAGCGTAATAGAGGGATTTGTTACGCCAGTTGGGTTCGCAATGGTGAACATCTCCTTGTCAGTGAAACCGAGTAGTAAGGAGAAAGGAAATGGCTGATAAGCAGAATTCAAAGTCAGGCAAGATGTCGGTAAACGAAGCGGGCAAGAAAGGCGGAGAAACCACCTCCAAGACTCACGATAAGGAGTTCTACGAAGAGATCGGTCACAAGGGCGGTCAGGAAAGCGGAGGCAACTTCGCCAACGACCCCGAGCGAGCTTCCGAGGCTGGTCAGAAAGGTGGGCATAACAGTGGCGGCAACTTTGCCAACGACCGCGAGAAGGCATCGGAAGCAGGGCAGAAAGGTGGCCATAACAGCGGTGGAAACTTCGCTAACGATCCTGAAAAGGCTTCTGAAGCCGGCCAAAAGGGCGGCAAGAACAGCAACAGTGGTGGTCGTAAATCTTAATCTTGCCAACCGACAGTCTTGCTAAGAAGGCTTATTGAAGCCTCGAAGAAAGTACCATACGCTGCCGGCAGCCTGCTGCCGGCAGTTTTTTGTTTTACGGGTTTTCAGTCGCACACTCAACTGCTCAATACTGAAGGGCTTTGCTGATATAGCGCTCGCCCTGCATCATCAGGCGGATGGCCAGCGGCAGCTCGTCGGGGTCGCCCTTGAGCACATAACCCTGGGCGCCGGCGGCCATGGCCTGCTCGGCATAGTGGCGTTCGCCGTGGCCGGACAAAATGGCGCACGGCAGTTCGGGATAGCGGGCTTTCAGCGAAGTGACGAGATCGAGCCCACTGAGCCCGGGCAGCGACAAGTCGATTAGCACGAGATCGGGTGAAGCCTCAGCGAGGTTTTCCAGAGCCGCCTCACCGGAACTGGCGGTGGCGCAGACTTCCAGGTCCGCTTCCTGGGAAATGAATTCATTGAGCATCTCCTGCATGATGAGATGATCTTCGACGACGAAGATGCGTGCCACGTTCTCTTTGGCCATTGTTCAATCCTTTGAAACCTACGGCGAAATTACCGGAAAATGTCAGGAAACTATTTGGAAGGCGCCCGTGAAGTCTCTTTCTCCACTTCGCGTTCCACCGGCACCATTACCAGTATAGAAGTACCCGCGCCGGGCGCCGCGTCGATCTCCATATGACCACCGAGCAAGTGTAGCCGCTCGCGTATGCTGACCAACCCGAACCCGGGATGCTCATCCTGTTCCGCCTCCATGATCGTGAGATCGAAACCATTCCCCGAGTCGCTGACGCGAATTTTTAACTGCTCGCCCGTCTGCTCGAGCTCGACCCGCGCATGGTCGACATTGGAGTGTTTCTTCACGTTGAAGAGCAGTTCCCGGACGACCTGGAAAAGCAACACGCGCATGTTTTCATCGAGGGTGTCGGGTGGACGTAGGGTATGCACGTCTACCTCGAGACCGTGTAGTTGCTTCATCTGCCGTTTCAGCCAGCCGAGAGCATCGGCGAGTCCTTCCTTCTTGAGGATGGGAGGACTGAGGTCCACGGTGATCTGGCGAGTCGTCTCGATGGCCTGAACCACCCAAGATTGCGTGCCGGCGAGGAGTTCGTCCAGTTCCTTATTGCTCGACGCCTTAAGCTTCTCCTGGGCCATGCGCATGCGCATCTGCAAGCCATAGAGGAGCTGCTGCAGGTCGTCGTGAAGCACCTGGGATACCCGCCGACGCTCCTCCTGCTCGGCCATGGTCAGCTTGGAGGCCAGATCGCGAACCTGCTGTGTACGCTCGAGGACCCGGGACTCCAGGGTCTCGTTGACTTCCTTGAGGGCCCGCTCGGCGAGCTTTTGCTCGTTGGTATCGCTCATCATGCCGACCCAGCCGCGAATCGTGCCGTCGGGCGCGCGCAGGGCGCTGGCCCTGACCTCGGTCCAGCGATACTGCTGGCTGGGGGCGTGATAAAGCCGGAATTCGTTGTGCAGTGGTGCCCCCGTCTCGAGGGACTGCCGCCATGCCGCCTGGGCCTGGTCACGGTCGTCGGACTCGATGGCCTGGACCCAGCCCCAGCCTTTCAGTTGCTCGTAGGTTTGTCCCGTGTAGTTTCGCCAGGAGGGCGAGTCCTCTTCCACGGCGCCCTCGGCGCTGGCGGTCCAGATGATCTGCGCCGAGGTGTCGACGAGTACCCGGAAACGCTCTTCGCTGGCGCGCAGGTCCTCCTCGAAGTGCTTGCGAGCGGTGATGTCGACGAAGGTGATCACCACGCCGTCGATGCGGTCGTTGACGTTGCGGTAGGGGCGCACGCGGGTCAGGTGCCAGCGACCGCTCTGATCCTGTAGCTCGTACTCGACCGGCGTGAGGTGGTCGAGTACCGACTGGGCGTCGTCGGTCAGCCGGTCGTACCCCAGGCGGTGGGTCAGGTCCGACAGCGGCCGGCCGCGATCGGCGGTGCGAATGTTGAACAGCGTGCCGACCTGGGGAGTGAAACGCAGGATGCGCAGTTCGCGGTCGAGGAAGATCGTGGCGATGTCGGTGGCCGTCAGCAGGTTCTGCAGATCGCTGGAAAGCTGGCTGAGTTCCTCGACCTTGTGGCGGTTTTCCTGATTGACCGTGGCGAGCTCCTCGTTCATCGACTGCAGCTCCTCCTTGGAGGTCTCGAGCTCCTCCATCGTCGAGCGCAGCTCCTCGTTGGCCGACTGCAGCTCCTCGTTGGCCGCCTTCATTTCCTCCTGGCCCGTCTCGTACTCCTCGATCACCGCTTGCAGGCGCTGCTTGTTGAGGTCCAGCTCCGCCTCGAGTTCCCGCGAAGACGCCTCGTTCGATGTGTCGGGGTCATGGGATGGCGTTCCGGCCATCTCCGAGCGCTCCTCGAAGATCACCAACGTCAGGCCCTGGTCTTCGCGCTCCTTGGCGGGGCGCACATGCATGATGACGTTGCTCTGGTCGCCTTCCAGCCGCAGAGGAATGGGTTTCGAGCGAACCGGCTGCTTGTCCTTGTCGGCGGTCACCAGGGCGGCGCGCAGATCGAGGCGCAGCTCTTCGCGCAACAGCTTGAACACACTCGAGGTCGGCTCCCCACCGGGATGGATCAGGTAGCGCCCGGCATGCTCCGAGAAATGCACGACCTTGTGATCGGGATTGACCAGGATGCTCGGCGGGGCATAGCGCTCGACCATCTTCTGGTGCAGTACCCCGTACGAGCGGGGTGTGCGCGGGTCGGCTTCCGCTTTTTCCTCATCCTGGGAGCCTCTTCGGTTCTGGGACAACGGAAACACCGGCAGGTGCAGGCCATGGGTGGGCACGTTGCGCTTGCGATACAGGCACAGCTGCTTGTTCTCGACATGAAACAGATCGGACCGGTCGACCGTTTCCGAGCTGCCCAGCACGAGGTGGCTGTCGGGGTTCAGCGCATAGTGAAAGACCTCGATCACATCCTGCTGGACGTCGCGCTGCAGATAGATCAGGACATTGCGACAGGTGATCATGTCGAGCTTGGAGAAGGGCGGGTCGCCGAGCAGGTTGTGAGGGGCGAAGACGACGATCTCGCGGACTTCCCGGCGGATCCGGAACCCGCCGTTCTCCTTGACGAAGAAGCGGCGTATGCGCTCGGCGGATACGTCGATCTCGATGTCCCCCGTATACAGCCCCTCGCGTGCCGTCTTCAGCGAGTGATCGTGCAGGTCGGAGGCGAAGACCTGCAACTGGGGCGGGCTGTCGTGGCGCGCCGCCGCCTCCAGCAGCAGCATGGCCAGCGAGTAGGCTTCCTCGCCGGTCGCGCAGCCCACCGACCAGATGCGGATCTGATCCCCTGGTCCCTTGTCCGCGAACAGCTGCGGAATGACCTCCTTTTCCAGCGCTTCGAAGACTTCCCGGTCGCGAAAGAAGTTGGTCACGGTGATCAGGAACTCGTCGGCCAGTGCGCGGGTCTCCTCGGGCTGTTCGCGCAGCATGTCGAGATATTGGCTCAACTCCTCGATATGATGAAGCTGCATGCGTCGCTGGATGCGACGCATCACGGTGGAATGCTTGTAGCGGGTGAAGTCGCGCCCGCAGCGCGCACGAATCTGGGCGAAAATTTTCTGCTGGATGTTGCGCTGGGCCTCATCCGGGTCTTCGCCCTTCTCGGGCACCACGACCCGGGGCTGCGTCGTGGCATAGCGCACGATCTCGCCGGCGATCATATCCAGCGGCAGAACCCGGTCGATGAGCCGGGTGGAGAGGGCGCTCTGCGGCATGCCGTCGAACTCCGCTTCGCGAGGGTCCTGGACCACCGTCATACCGCCGTGCGCCTTGATCTCCTTGATGCCCAGCGTGCCGTCTGAGCCGGTGCCGGTGAGGATCACCCCCACCGAATTGCCATCGAACGTATTGGCGAGCGTGCGGAAGAAATGGTCGATGGGCGCGCGCTCACGGCGCTTGTCTTCCAGCTGCGAGAGCCGCAGGTGGGTGTCGACGGTATTGAGGTTGCGCCCGGGCGGGATCACGTAGACATGGTCCGCCAGCAATGGCACGGTTTCCGTCACCTGCTGGATCGGCAGCTTCGAGTGAGGCTGTAGCAGGTCGGCCAGATGGCTCTCGTGCTCGGGGGACAGGTGCATGACGACGACATAGGCCAGCCCCGAATCTGCGCTAACGTTCGAAAAGAACCGTTTGAGCGCCGCGAGTCCGCCGGCCGAGGCACCGATCCCCACGACGGTGGTGGGAGTGCGGCCATCCGTCTCGCTCTTGCTGGTATGCTGCTGATCTTCGCTCATCGGCGTTCCAATCCTCGCTCATCGCCCGGCTAGCGGGTCTGCTATAGCTCCCATCCTCAAGCATCCCGGCTCGTAGTGCCAGGGCGAACCGGCGCATCGGAGCGCAGCTATAACGTTATATAAGCCCTGAGCAGCAAACGCGCCACGGACGCCATGACCGTGACCGCGGCACGTTCCCGGCGAGCGCGCAAAAAAAGCGCCCCGGGAGGAGCGCCGTGGCGTAGGGAGTCGGCTATTCCTGGCTAGAAAAGCTAGCGTTCAGCTGGCCGATCTGGTGGATATCGTGCATGTACATGTCGAACTTCGCCAGGAGATGCGTAAGCACGATCAAGCTATAAACCAGCAACATCAAGACGAGGCTACTATTGGCCCACGTCAGGTAATCAATCGAAACTTCATAGGCAATGGTGTAAACGCTCAAGCCACCCAGAAAAAGCACTGCGAGCGAGTTGAAAATGATAACCGTAAGTAGCGTGCCCCTGATATCCACTGCCGGCGGATTCGTTTTCCAGAAGGAAAGATGAAGGATCTTTATCCTGCCATTTACGACAATGTTGTTTTTCCGGCGCAGCAATGCTTCCGCCTTGTCTTGAGGTTTTTCTGCGCTAAAGGCAGTCAATACCATGCGCGGATCAATATCGGGTCCGTAAATGGCCTTTACCGCTTGAATGAAGCCTGAAGATTCACCGGTTCGTGCATGTTCATCGGCCTTGAGCGCCAGACTTTTTAGAACTTGTCTGCGCGCATGGGTCTTTTCGTCTTCCTCTTCGATGCTCTGACTCTGATTGCAATAGATGTCGTAGAGTTGGTAGATGGAGAGGGCAACGCCAACGTAAATCAGAAACAGTATCGAGAGTTCCAGCATGTCGATGCATCCTTTAACCGGGTGTGTCACCGCGTGGAATGATAGTGCCCCTCTTGTGTCACCCAAATCAATTGATAAGGCCCGTGTGCGATGTTTTACCGCACCCGATCGTATCGGGCTCAACTATAGATGATCGTCCTGGCCTGGCGGGCGCTACAGCAGGGTGGACTTCCCAACCAGTACCACGCCGAAAGCGATCAGCATCAATAGGATCACTTTGCGGAAGGTCTCCGCGTCCATGCGTTGGCGCACGAAGCCGCCAAGCTTGGTGCCCAGGTAGACCGGGATCAGTCCCGCCAGGGAAATCCAGATCGTCTCGAGCGTCATCAGCCCGAGCTTAGACAGGCCTAGTGCCATCACGATGCTCGAAAGGCTGAAGGAGATATTGATCGTCTGAATGAAGCGTTGGGGATCGAGTCGCAGGGCGAGCAGAAAGGGCAGCACCGGCATCACCTGCGAACCGGTCATGCCATTGATCATTCCGGTGAGAAAGCCCGAAAGCGGCGCAAGCTTGCGACCGAGGCTGTCCGGGATCGGCCGGCCGGGACGAAACAGCGTGAACGTGCCGTAGCCGATCAGCACCATCCCCAGAATGGCCCCGGCGACCAGGCTGTCGATGAGATCGAGCACGGCAAGGCCGAGCAGCAAACCCGGGATGGTAGCCACGAACATCGGCCAGAAACGCTTGGTGGTTTCCCGGAAGTGCCCGGCCTGAACCATGACGATGGCGTTGCTGATCAGCGAGGGGATGATGACCAGCGGCATGGCGGACTTCAGACCCAGGCCGAGCGCCAGTATCGGCAGCGCCGAGGTCGAGAATCCCAGGCCGGTAGCCCCTTTGACAAAGGCCGCCACGAGATAGGCACAGGCGATGATGGCGATCGTTTCAGCGGTCACAACGCATCCGGGCTCGCGGTAGGGCTCGCTCGGCAGTGTGCGCCGGCCGGCACTGCTTGGCAATCGCATGGCAGGCGTGAAACGAGGACGGGGCTTGTCATGAAGCGTGTGCCCAGCAACCCGGACGTTCGAAACGCCAGCGAGCGCAGCCTGATGCCCATGTTAAGGAGAATGGCTAAAGACAGTGAGCAAGAGGCCGCTTCTCGCTCACCCATTGCTAGGGCGTCCACAGGTTGGCTCAGGACGCAACTGGAGCTATCAAGGGCGCACGCCGGGAATTGCAAGGGGTCGGTCCAGGGCGGTAAGCACGGCGGAATCGCGTTGATAGACATCCGGTCGAAAGGTGACGAGCCCATATTCGTTCGCCTGGGCAGTCCAGTAACTTAGTATGAGCGGCAGCGTCCGAGCCAGGGGAACATTACGGGTCTGACCGGTGGCAAGCAGCGACGGGAGATGCTGAGCGGTGCCGGTATCGTCGAACAGCAGTTGAACGAGTTCCTGAACCTGTTGGACCCGGATACAGCCCGAGCTGAAGGCACGTTGCTCCTGGTCGAACAGGGCTTGCGCAGGGGTGTCGTGGAGGTAGACGGAATGGGAGTTGGGGAAGCGGATCGCGACCCTGCCGAGCGCATTGTCGGGGCCGGCCGTCTGGCGTAGCGTTACGTTGCCGGGACGGGCCCAATCGATGAGGCCTGGATCGAGCGGGCGCCCCGCGGGATCCAGTACCTGTATGCGATGACGTGCCAGGTAGCCAATGTCGCGCCGCACCTCAGGCAATACGTCCTGGCGCAGGATCGTCGGCGGGATGGTCCAGGTAGGATTGACCGTGACATGGGTGATCTCGGAGCGTAGCGAAGGGGTCTGTCGGTAAGGCTTCCCGACCACGATCCGGGTGCGCCAGATCCGCCCGTCGGGCCGGAAATAGCTGAGCCGGTAGCCGGCGATATCGACCAGTACGAAAGTGTCAGGCAAATCGTGGAGTAGCCAGCGTGCTCGCTCGAGGTTGACCCGTATCTGGTCTATGCGGGCTGCTACCGGGACATTGAGTGCGGCCCGGGTCCGTGAGCCAACGATACCGTCGGTCTGCAGTAGATGGCGCTGCTGGAAGTCGCGAACCGCCGCGGCCAAGGCTTCGTCATAATACTTCGGCGGCGAAGAGGGGGCCTCGGTGGGGGATCGTGTCGCCTCGCCGGTCATTGCCAGCCGCTGACGCAGAAGCAGAACGTCTTCATGCGTCTCGCCTGGGCGCAGCGATTGCTCCCGGGGTGGGAGTGTCGGCCAGCCGCCAAGAGCCTGGATCTGGCGATACTTGGCGAGTGCCGAGCGCAGCCTTTCATAGGGCGGGTAGGGTGGCCTTGCATCGGCGAAGACCTGCGAGAACCGGCGGGTATCGATGGCCGCCGATACGACCGAGGGGTCCAGCCTCGCTTCCGCGACAGGAACCTCCCAGCGGGGATTGACGGCATAGGGGTCGACCTTGCCACGCTGCAGATGACGCAGTGCCAGCAGCAAGGTACGAGTCGCGTTTATATCGAAGCGCGCCAGTTGCGTCACTGACCGCGTACCGTGCGCTTGCCGATATTCGGCCTTGAGGGTATCCGGTGCATAGTCGGCCGGATCGAGGCCGTCATCGGCCAGCGTGGACAAGGCGTCGATGAACGCTGCAAGGGTTGCCTCATCACCCCATGCCGGTCTGAAACCGTCTCGTGCATAGATCTCTTGAAGCAGCCGATCACCGTCTGGCAAGTAACGGGCAATGGCCTCTTCGATACTTTCCGATCCCGGCTCGCCGCTTCCATGTGCCGATACAGCGAAGCATGCCAGCAGCAGCAACAGCCACCGCGGCAGAGTTTTACTTGCCATTATTCGCAGGCCCATTAGGCATACCTCGCTGGTTTTCGGCATGTCGATCCTCGATGCCTCGGGTACTATCTCAGTAGCCATTGTCTGGCGTGTTCCAGGAAAGGTACCGTTTTCATGTTACGTATCCCTGCACTATCTTCATTGGCCGTTGCGCTGGCCTGCGTCCTGCTATCATCGGCGCCGGCGGCCCGGGCCGGGGAGTTCCTGTCCCGGGTCGGCGGCGTCACCATGCACGTCTCTCGGGCCCAGACGCTGGCCCATACGCTATCCCGGTTGGCCCCCGATGCCAGTAGTCGCGCGCTGCGTTTGGCGGCGCGAGCCATTTCTTGCGCCGAACCGGACGCCGAGCGGCTGGCCGTCATCGATTACTCTCTGCCGTCTACACAGCCCCGGCTATGGGTCTTCGATCTCATTTCCCGCACGCTGGCATTCAAGGAGCTCGTCGCGCATGGTCGTGGATCCGGCAATAATCGGGCGACGACCTTTTCCAACGTGCCCGATAGCTGGCAGTCGAGCCTGGGCCTGTTTAGGTCCCTGAATAGCTACCAAGGCAGGAACGGCTATTCTCTGCGGCTCGAAGGGCTGGAACCGGGTGTCAATGATAAGGCCTTCGAGCGAGCCATCGTCATTCATGGCGCGGATTATGTGGATGAGGCTTTCATCGAGCACACTGGACGGTTAGGTCGCAGCCACGGCTGTCCGGCGGTACGCGAAGAGATCGCCTCGCCGCTGATCGACAGCCTCAAGGACGGGCAGTATCTATTCGTCTACTATCCCGATGATGAGTGGCTAGAGAGTTCCACGTTCCTGCACTGCGAGGGGGCGACACCTCAACTGGCCAGCCAGTAGCGGCTCACCTGGGGTCCAACCCAGCGGCCCGGAGCCGTGCCCTGAGGCGATCCACCTCCTCGAACAGGTCTGCCACGAGGGCGGCCAACTCGGGGTCGGCCTCGAAATCGAACTCCATCTGACGCAGGCGCCGAGCTCGGGTCAGGTCGCGACTGGTGAAGCGCCATTGCGAGGCGTAGCGCGTGCCATCACCGAGCATGCCGCTTTCGATCCGTTCCACCACCCATTGGCGCTTTACGGCGCAGGCGCGCGCGAATTCTTCCAGCGATAAACTGGTCTCGTCGAGTAACTCGCCGTTGACTGTATTTTTTTCAGTCATGACTCACCTCGTCTGACGCGGGTTGAACGGCATGTCACGCGCCATTGCCTCGTAGAACTGACGCGCCTTGTCGGTATTGGCCGGTGGTAGCACCACTTCCAGGATAAAATAGAGATCGCCGGGGGCGGAGCCGGGAATGCCGCGCCCTTTCAGGCGTAGCTTTCGTCCGCCCTGCGAGCCTTTGGGAATCTTCAGATGGACCTGGCCGGAGGGCGTGGGAACGTCGATGGCGGCGCCGAGGGCCGCCTCCCAGGGGGCGACCCGCAGCGTCGCGAAGACATCCTTGCCCTCCACACGATAGTCGGGGGTCGGCGTGAAATGCAGTTCCAGATACAAGTCGCCAGGCTCACCCCCGCCGACCCCCGGGTGGCCTTGACCCGCCAGGCGAATATGCTGACCCTCCTTGATGCCCTTGGGGATATGCACCTTGAGCTCGTGCTCATGCAACGAGACACGCCCCTGAGCGTCGGTCTGCGGTACATGTAGCGTCACGACGCGCGTTGCACCCTGATAGGCATCCTCCAGGTCGACGAAGATCCTGGCGTGGCGATCGCCACCGCGCATTTGATAGCCCTGGTGGCCGCGGGGCCCGGTGCCCCGGCCGGTATGACCGAACAAGTTGGCGAAGAAGTCGCTGAACTCGCCCAGGTCGACATCCTCGAAGCCGCTGCCCGAGAACTCGAAACCGGCATCCCAATCGGGAGGCGGATGGAACTCCTGCCCGGCGTGATAGCGCTCGCCAAGCTGGTCGTAGGCGGCCCGTTTCTCCGGGTCGGTGAGCACCGCCTTGGCCTCGTTGATCTCCTGCATGCGCAGCGCGGCATCGGGTTCCTTGCTGATATCGGGATGATACCTGCGCGCTAGCTTGCGATAAGCCTTCTTGATATCGGGAATGGCCGCGGTCTTATCGACTCCCAGCACTTGGTAATAGTCCTTGAATTCCACGGAATCGCTCCACTCTCGATGGGCTACGTGGGGCGGCACACTGGTTGGCGAAGGAAATATTGGCTGGCCAGGTGTCGCTTCCTTTAACGTAAGGAAACCGCTTTCGTTTTAACGCGTCTTTCCGGTCGTGCGCTTGACCATCGTCAACAATCCAGGTGCTTGCTTGAACAACCAGGAAGTTAGCGCTGCCAGGCAATGTGCTGATTTTCCAAGGGGACTGCTCTATCACGGTGGAAGGGGACGACCCTGGCCGTGTAGTCGGTATCAGGCCGATGCATGGGGCTCGTCACCTCATAGACATAGCCGTTGGCGGCGTTTGGCAATTGTCGCACGCACACCATGGGAATGATTTCAGGCTCCCCGCCTGTGAGCCCATCGGCGTAGAGTTGAACTTGTACGACGTCGGGAGCGAGGTCGCCGAGGTAGACCTCGACTTCGAAGCGGCACTGGCTGTCATCGCCCACCGCCGAAGCCGTGCCGAAATGCACGCTAGCCCAGCGGCGCAAGTCGAAAAGCTGCTGGTCGGGCCTTGTGCGATGGAGGTACGCGCCGCAGTGAAATTCGGCGACACGATGGCGAAAGGCCTTGGCCGCGGGCAGGTAATACCGTTCGATATAGTCGCGTAGCGAACGGTTGGTAGAAAACCTGGACGTCAACGTGGCCATGCTTTCCCGCATGCGGCTGACCCAGGCAGCGGGGACTCCTGACTCGTCACGTTCATAAAACGCCGGGACGATTTCCCGCTCGAGCCGCTCGTACACTTCCTGCGCTTCGGCAGCATCCCAGGCTGCAACGTCATCATGCTCAAGGCCGTCTCCGATTGACCATCCTACGCCGGGGTTGAAGGCCTCCGCCCACCAGCCATCAAGGACCGATAGGTTCAAACCGCCATTTACCAGTGTTTTCATGCCACTGGTGCCACTCGCTTCCCAGGGACGGCGTGGTGTGTTGAGCCACACATCGACGCCCTGAACCAGTTGCTCGGCAACTTGCATGTCATAGTCGCTCAAGAACACGACGCGCCCCCGGGCTTCCGGGCGGTGAATGAAGCGCAGCCATGCCTGAATCATGGCCTGACCGGCCAAGTCTGCCGGGTGGGCCTTGCCGGCAATGACGAGTTGTACGGGCCTCGCTGGATCATTCAATAACCGGAGCAGGCGCTCCGGATCATGCAAGAGCAGGTTGGGCCGTTTGTACTCGGCGAAGCGGCGGGCAAAGCCCAGGGTCAGGATGCTGGGGTCGAAGATGTGTCTTGCCGCCTCGACGTCATGCTGGGGCATACCGGATGATGCCAACTGATGAGACAGCCGCTCGCGAATGTAATCGACCAGTGCCGTGCTTGCCGCTAGCCGGAATTGCCACAGTCGGGCGATGGCGATGTGCCGGATCGGCTCGCCGACATCCTCCGCCGCGCCAAGCCAGCGGTCGTGTCCGCAGGCCTCCGTCCATAATTGATCGGCTGCCACCGAGTCCCAACTGGGTACATGCACGCCGTTGGTGACATGGCCAACCGGGACCTCGTGAATCGGCCAGCGCGGAAAGAGCGGTGCGAACAGGTGTCGACTGATGCGAGCATGCAGACGGCTCACGCCATTCACCGCACCGCTGCCGCGTATCGCCAGGTAGGCGGTGGTAAAGGGTTCGTGCGAATCGTCTGGCACTTGCCGGCCCAGCGCAAGAAGCGACTCCACGGTCATGTCCAGCATCTGCTCGGCATAGGCCGTCAGGTACTTTCTGATCAGGTGGGGCTCAAAGCGGTCGAAGCCTGCCGCGACCGCCGTGTGGGTCGTGAAAAGGTTGCCCGCGCGGGTAATGTCCAGGGCGGCGTCGAATGGCAGGGCATGTGTACGCATGAAATGCGCCGCTCGCTCCAGCACGGCGAACGCAGCATGCCCTTCGTTTAGGTGGCAGATATCCGGCTCGATGCCTAAGGTCGCCAGCAGGCGCCAGCCACCGATACCCAGCACTATCTCCTGTTGCAGTCGCAGTTCGGCCCCTCCGCCGTAAAGGTCATTGGTAATGCCACGATGCGCCGGAACGTTGGCTGCATCGTTGCTATCCAACAAGTAGAGCTTCACGCGGCCGACCTGGGCCTCCCATGCACGTAGCCAGACGCAATGTGCCGGTAACTCGACTCTGATCCGTAACCACTCACCATCGGAGGATCGTAAAGGGACGATGGGTAACTGCCCCGGGTCGTTGTACGGAAATAGCGTCTGCTGTCTCCCTTGCTGATCAATGACTTGGCGGAAGTAGCCCTGCTGATACAACAGGCCCACGCCAATCACCGGCACGCCCAGGTCACTGGCGGCCTTCAGTTGATCTCCTGCCACGTTACCCAGCCCGCCGGAATAGATTGGCAAGGCTTCACTGAGCATGAATTCCATGCAGAAGTAGGCGACCGTGCCCAACGCATCGCGCGGATAGGCATGCTGGAACCAGGACGGGGATTCATTGGCATATCGCCGAGCCTGGAGAAGGCTTTCCATTTCCTGGCGAAAATCAGGCGACGCGAGTAGTCGCTCCAGCGTTTGCCGGGAGACTGTCTGCAATACGACCCACGGGTTATGGGTCAGCTCCCACAGCTCAGGGTCTAGCATCCGCCATAGCCGATCTGTCGTATGGTTCCAGGAAGAGCGCAAATCCAGGGCAAGCTCGGCCAAGACATCGAACCCTTCCAGGTCCGCACATAGGCTGGCGGTGATCTTGTTAAAGCGTGATATTGGCAACGTCGCGAAACCGTTATGTCTATCCTGACGGCCAGGAGGGCCGCACCGACCATGCGAAAACCGCTAGGCTTCCCTAGGTGTCAGCATAGACAGCAATTCGCAAGGGGAATGAGATACCCCCGGCATCCGCCGAGCAAATCAGGGATTTATTGACTCGTATCCTTGTTTCATGAAAGGCAGGCTTCGCTTGCTGGCTACCCTATCGATGTTTTTTTGCGTTACCGTACACGTTGGTCGAAGCGGGCAAGCTCCCGGAGGAGGCGAAGTGGCCGATAGGGACAGTGTTCTAGTCTTTTACGATGACCGTGTGCTGGCACATCAACCAGACGGTCATGGCACATTTCTTTCCCGTCGTATGGACAAGCGGCTTCGGGAGACGCTGGCCGGGCTAGGGGTGGCCTGGAAGTATCCGGAGCATCCCGGCCGTCTGACTGCGATTCTCGAGTTGCTCGAGCACGATCCCGTCGCCGGCGTGCGCTTCGAGGCGGGCGCCCAGGCCACTTCCGAGCAACTTGGCCGTGTGCATACGACCGGCTATCTCGAAACCATTAATCAGTTGCGTGGCAAGAAGGCCTGGCTCGATGTCGATACGACCGCCGTCTCGCCCGGCAGTATCGAAGCGGCGGAAGTGGCCGCCGGTACCGCTGTGGCGGCCGTGGAAGCGGTCATGACGGGACGCGCGGAGTCGGCTTTTGCGCTGGTTCGTCCCCCCGGCCACCATGCCGAGTCGGTCCGCGCCCGGGGATTCTGCCTGTTCAACAACGTTGCCGTGGCCGCCGCGCATGCCAGGGCCGAGTTCGGCTGCTCGCGGGTCTTGATCGTCGATTGGGACGCCCATCATGGCAACGGGACGCAGGAGATATTCTGGGCCGATCCCAGTGTGCTGTTTTTCGACATTCACCGGGCCGCCCCCTTCTTTCCCGGATCGGGCAATCTGGAAGATATCGGAGGCGGGCTGGGAGAAGGCACGACGGTTAACGTGCCAATGCCAGCCGGTGCCGGAGACACCGCTTACATCAAGGCCTTCCACGACATTCTCGTGCCCGCCACCGAATGGTTCCAGCCCGACCTGATTCTCGTCTCGGCGGGGTTCGACCCGCATTGGAACGACCTGGCTCTCAGCGTTTCCTATGAGGGGTTTGGAGCCATGGCCGGCATCCTTCAGGACCTGGCCCGGCGTCACTGCGATGGGCGTCTGGCCTTCGTGCTGGAGGGTGGATACAACCTGACCTCTTTGGCGCAAGGTACGAAGAGTGTGCTTAAGGTGCTGGCGGGGGGCGAGCCTCCCGTGCCCGGTATCATCGGGCTCAAGGAGGTCGATGAAGCCATCGATTTTCATCGCGATGCTTTCATCGTCCCGGAAGACGATCGCTGACTTCCTCTGGCATGTGGCCTGCAAGCGGCGTGCAGTTTTCCAGACAGTTTATCTCCTCGCCGGCTAGCAGTGGCAACCAATAAGCCGTACGCCAAGATATTCATATATTTTACCTGGCTCCTTCACGCCTGGCGGCTGACGCTACGAGAGCGATGACGATGCGAATTTCGATTTTTCGTGACCGGCTCGCCGGCAACCGGGAGTTGTTGATTGCGTCCGTGGCGCTATTGTCCATCGGCACCCATCTCGTATTGCGTTTTGGACTCGGCTATCGAGCCGCTCCCTCGGGGGTCGCCATGGTCGATATCCCTCTATTGGTGGCTTTGGTTGCCGGTTTCCCCCTGCTGCTCGTGTTGGCGAGAAAGCTGGCACATCTCGAGTTTGGAGCCGACTTGCTGGCCGGGCTATCGATACTCACTGCTCTGCTGCTCGAGGAATACCTGGCGGGGGCGCTGATCGTGCTGATGTTGTCCGGCGGGCAGGCGCTCGAAGGTTGGGCGGTACGACGTGCATCGTTCGCGCTCGAGGCGCTGGCGAATCGCATGCCCAGCGTGGTGCATCGCTACTGCCAGGGACAGGTCGAGGATGTCGCCCTTGGAGATATCGCCATAGGTGACAGGATCTCGGTCTATCCGCACGAGACTTGTCCGGTCGATGGCATCGTCGTCGATGGGCAGAGCACCATGAACGAGGCCTATCTTACCGGCGAACCCTACCTGCTGCCCAAGGCTATAGGCGCCGCGGTGATCTCCGGTGCCATCAATGGCGAAGGGAGGCTGACGGTCCAGGCCAGCACGCGTGCCGTCGATTCGCGCTATGCCAAGATAATGCAGGTGATGCGCGAGTCGGAGCAGCGCCGCCCCCGGCTTCGCCGTCTGGGTGACCGTATTGGCAGCCTATATACGCCGCTGGCCCTAGGCATCGCCTTGTTGGCCTGGGCGGCGAGTGGCGATCCCGTGCGCTTTCTGAGCGTCTTGGTGGTGGCGACGCCATGCCCGTTGCTGCTCGCCATTCCTGTCGCAGTGATTGGCTCGGTCTCACTCGCCGCGCGACGCGGGATCATCATCCGCAACCCCGGCGTGCTCGAGCGGATCGCCACCTGCCGGGTGGCGATCTTCGACAAGACCGGGACATTGACGTACGGCCGCCCGATCGTCAGTGAGATCCTGCCGGCGCCCGGTGTGGCGCATAAAGACGTACTGGCTTGGGCCGCCAGTCTTGAGCGTTACTCCCGACATCCCCTGGCCACCGCCATCGTGGCAGCGGCCCGAAAGGAAAATCTGGCGCTGAGTGACGCCGATGAGGTCAGCGAACGCCCGGGAGAAGGATTGCAGGGTAGCGTGGCGGGCAAGCGCATCAGGGTCACCGGACGCAGCAAGTTCCTGTCCGACCATCCCAACTGGGCAGCGCTGCTGCCACCACCCGCCGGCGGGCTGGAATGTATCGTGCTGGTCGAAGAGACCTACTCGGCCCTGTTCAGGTTACGCGACGAACCGCGATTGGAGGGGCGCGACTTCATCCACCACCTGTCGCCTTTGCACGGTTTCGAGCGGGTGATGATCGTCTCGGGGGATCGCCAGAGCGAGGTCCGTTACCTGGCCAATCAAATTGGTATCGACGAGATTCATGCCAGCCAGAGTCCAGAACAGAAGCTTGCTCTCGTACGTGAGGCGACGCAGCGTGCACCGACCTTGTTCATGGGGGATGGCACCAACGATGCACCGGCGTTGGCTGCGGCCACCGTCGGAGTCGCCTTCGGCCAAGGCAGCGAAGTCGCCTCGGAAGCCGCCGATGCCGTCGTGCTTGACAGCACCCTGGGCCGCGTCGATGAACTGCTACATATCGGCCGGCGCATGCGCGTCATCGCCCTGCAGAGCGCCATTGGCGGCATGGGGCTGAGTCTCGTAGCGGTGGGGATAGCAGCCATAGGTTACCTGCCACCCGTCAACGGAGCGCTGCTGCAGGAAATCATCGATGTGCTGGCCGTGATGAATGCCTTGCGAGCCGCGTTTACGCCTCGTCAGCTTTCCGATTATGTCCCAAGCCACGTGCTACCGGCCGCGACCGAAGCCCTATAAAGTTTCGATGTCAGCCGTTTGTCGGTCAACGCGCTACGACGAGAGTCGAAGCCGGCGTGCCTCGACGTAGGGATCGCGTTTAACGAGCGCTGATTTCTTCCATTCTTGCGCTATGACAAGCTTTTGGCGTCTAGCTCCACGCGGCGCATGCCGGTCTCCTAGACTCTGTGGGGAATGGGTCTTGAAGGCGCCAGTTCTGTATGGTCACTCCCCTTAACTGTGTTCGTCGGTTTGCCACACGGCTCGAAGAGCGCCCAAGCGATTATGACGCTTTGCTGGAGCAAACAGGAGACAGGGATATCGTGTTGCTCGGCGAGGCATCCCATGGCACGGCCGAGTTCTACCTCATGCGAGGGGAGATCACCCAGCGACTGATCGAGGAAAAGGGCTTCGAGGCGGTGTTGGTCGAAGCAGACTGGCCCGACGCCTTGCGCCTCAATCGCTATATCAGAGATGCCAGCCAGGACTCGTTGATGGAGGCTTTCGATGATTTTCAGCGCTTTCCTCGGTGGATGTGGCGAAACAATGACGTCCGGGACTTTATTGCCGATCTATACGAACATAATGTCGCTCGACCGTCGGCGGCGCAGGTCGGCTTTTATGGACTGGACCTCTATAGCCTGCATCGTTCAGCGGAGGCCGTGATCGGCTACTTGTCACGGGTCGACCCTGAGCAAGCCGAGTTGGCTCGCCAGGGATATGCGTGCCTCGACCACCACGGAGATCCTTTCCATTATGGCCGCGATGCCGCCTTCGGCCTGAGTAAATCCTGTGAAGAGGCCTCGATCAGGCTATTGTGCGACCTGCTCGCCAAGGCGGAAGGCTATCTGGCCCATGACGGGCGCCCGGCCTCGGACGAACAGTTCTTTGCCGAGCAGAATGCACGGGTCGTAGTCAATGCCGAGGCGTACTATCGTGCCATGTTCCGAACGCGGGTCGATACCTGGAATCTTCGCGATGAACATATGGCGGATACCTTGGCTGAGTTGCACTATTACCTGCGCAGCCAGGGCGGTCGTGGACGTATCGTAGTCTGGGCGCACAATTCCCACCTGGGCGATGCCCGCGGAACGGAAATGGGCTGGGTGCATCACCAGCATAACGTCGGTCAGCTGGTTCGGCAGCGTTTTGGCCCCCAGCGTGTACTGCTTGTCGGATTCACCACTCATACGGGGTATGTCTCGGCCGCCAGGGATTGGGATGCGCCCGTTGAACATCGCTGGGTCCGGCCCTCATGCGAAGACAGTTATGAACGTCTCTTTCACGCCAGTGGACTCGATCGCTTTTACCTGCCGCTCGAAGCCACTCATGCCGATCCCTTGCGGGCCAGGCTGCTCGAGCGGGCTATCGGAGTAATCTATCGCCCCGACACGGAGCGCGTCAGCCATTATTTCCAGGCATCGCTTCCCACTCAGTTCGATGCCATTTTTCACCTTGACGAAACGACCGCCGTAGAGCCCTTCGACAGGCATGAAATCTGGCAGCGGGAAGACGTACCCGAAACGTATCCATTTGGGATCTAAAATTTTCTTTAGGAATGATTGGGAGTCTAATGTTTTATGGGTAAGTTTTTCATTGGAAAAGTTAAACTTTAAACCCGAACTGATCGATGCTGGGTAACTTTACGTTAAAATTAATTTCTTTTTAAAAAAGCTTCTTATTCTGTTGGTTGGGATGGTGCTATTTTCCGGGATTGCCAGATTTTTAATCTGGGGGTAGGCGGGTTGGGCTATCCTGCGTAATGTGTGGCAACCTTGATAATGATGTTTTTTAGTTGTCGCTAAATTGAAAAATAACCTAGCCAAGGAAGGAAGAGGTTATGCTGAATGCTATGTATAACTCTGATAAAAGATTTGGAGAAAATCGCCGCTTGTTCGAGTGTTGTGCCTGCAAGGCCATGATTTATGCAAAAAAGCAGGATGCTTTGCCTTGTTGCTTGTTTTGTGGAAACAGCGACTTCCAGATGCTCGCCAAGGCCGGTAAAACAGTCGCTGGTAGAAAAGCATTTGATTTGCTTTTCCAGCCTGACGAAGCTGACAAGGCTTCATGCAAGAAAGGTACTTGAGGAATTCTTCATGAAGACAGCCCAAACCCAGATGCCTCAATGGTCGAGGCAACTTGATGAACCGACCAATTTTCCAGAATCTGAGGCGATAAGGCGCGTTTCGCGTACGCTCCCAGCTCTGCGGAGAAAGCAAGTGCTCGTCAGCCAGGGTGATGTATTTCATGGCCTGTACATTGTGCGCTGCGGCATGTTGAAGCAGAGCCAATGGGGCCACGATGGTGACGAGCAGATTACCCATTTTCTGCTTCCTGGAGACGTCATCGGATTAGATGCAATCGTGGATAGGCGTTATCAGGGGCTGGTCACGGCGCTGGAGACGGTTGGCATCATGCAGATCCCTTTTGCGAGAATTGAGGATTTTCCCGGTGACTACCAGAACCACTTGCAGTTGCTGAGCTATTTGAGCCGTGCCATGCAGCGTGAACATATACGCCTGCGTCACATGATGGCCCAGCCGTCCGACCTCCGCTTGGCCCGTTTTTTCCTTGCCATGTCTCATAATTTTAAGATACAGGGATATTCTTCATGTCGTTTCCGGCTGCCCATGTCGCGTTGCGAGATAGCCAGCTATCTAAACATGGCTTTCGAAACCACCAGTCGCCTGATTAGCCGTTTCCAGAAAATGGGTATTATGTCGGCCAAGGGACACGAGTACTGTATCCATGATGTCCATGCTTTGAAACAGGTCGCTGAGTCAGAAAAATAATAAAATATGTTATAAATGGGTGTGCGCTACTAGCGCTAAAGCGATGAAAGATCAGCCGGTGCTGGTGCGTTAGATTATGACTTGCGTCAAGGTTCTCGCGGCTAACTGTGCGTAGACTGGATTAAAATAGGGCGTATGCTGATGTGTCAGGTTTGATTGAAAACTTTACATGTCTGTCCTACCTCAGCGTCCTGACTATTAAGATGACCCACCGCTTGTTAACAGGAGGATACACTTATGCAGCGCGAGCCGAGTAACATTTTTGGCCAGGTATTCAATGCCTTCGAACCGTGGGCCAAGCTCAACAACGCCATCATCAACAATATGCAGAATACCATCCAGTTTCAATTGGAGGCGCTGCAGCGGTACAACCACCTGGGCGCCGAGCATTTGAAAGCGACCAATGGCTCGCAGGATATGAGCGACGTTCAGCATTACGGCGAGAGGCTCGGCAGCTGGCTGGATCAGATGATGAACGATTTCCGAACCATGGCCGACTTGGGCATGGAATTTCGTGACGAGCTGAGTGAGGCATTTTCCGAAGTGGGCAGCCAGATATCCCATCAGGTTGAAGACATTTCCCACCAGATCGATGAAGCCAGTCAGCGGGCTGTCACTTTTGTACAAGATTTCGAGCATGAAGAGGTGGATACAGCCAAAGCCAGGACAAGCAAAACGACTTCAAAAAGCGGCGCACAGCAGGAGCCTTCTCGGCAAGCCAAGGGCCGGACATAACCTTGCCCGTCCTGAACATCCAGTCTCCAGGGGGCGAACAGCCCCCTCATTCTGCGCCTTGCCTCTTTCTTTCGGCTTCATTTCTCTCGGATTTTGACCGCTCTTCGAACCCAGGATAGGAAGGCGTTTCGGGCCAGTGAGTCTGAAAGGCGTGAAGGATTCTGCATTCGGCCTCTTTCTGGGCAAGAATATCGTTTAACAGGGTACGCAAGTTCCCGTGGCTGAGGTGCCGGACCCATGTCCGATACCGACATAAAGAGCTATGGGCGAGAAAATGCGCCTCGTCCAGTGACTGGAAAGCTACCGCTTCGCGCAGGAAGAAGAAGTGTTTGCCTTTTTGAGACATGTCGAATAATAAAGGCGTCGTCAAGAAAACGTCGTAAGGCACCTCATGGGTTATATCCGTTTCGATGAGCCTATCCAGCCGGCCCTGGCATTCGCTGGTCAAGTCACTCATCAATTTGGACAAATTGTTTCGTAACGTGAGATAACGTAAAGCAAGAATGTGATAGCGTCCCTTCTCGCTGGCTTCATGCTCGATGGCTTGTCGGAGAATGCCAGAGTCGGACACTGGCATTATGGAAACGTTGTTTTGCATGGTATAACCTTGACATAATCTAATTTAGGTATTGGGCGGTCAGTATTGATAAATCCTTAACCCCGCTGCAGGCCGGGTTTGTGGATTTAGATGGTGAATGTGATATGGCTAAATGAATACTGCCTAATGGATAAGATTGATAGCTCTCAAAAGCATACATGGCGAAGGGTGAATAAACCTTGATGTTGAGCAAGGTTTTGAAAATTATATCGCTTACGAAATTGAATTGATGTGCCTATACTCCAATATAGTTAAGGTGAAGCGTTTGCTAATTCAATAAAAGGTGGGGTTAAGCATGACTATTTATCATGTTTACAAGGCTGTTTGTGTATCACCAGCGAGCGCTGACGAGACAGCGGAGTACTGGATCGTCGACAGCCGCGCGCCCAGCCAGCACTCGGATCGCCTGGTCGTGGATCGCTTTGACAGCCAGGAAAACGCCGAAGCGCAGGCAAAACGCCTGAACAAGGAACACGCCGCTTGAGCTTCGTCCGAGAGGCAAGGACAAAGCCTGGCCGGAGAGAAGTTGACCATGAAAAACCGCGTTATGCTCGGTAGCACCGTCCTCTGTGTCGGGCTATTTGCAATACCCGCTCAAGCGTATCACGGCGGCCATAGCGAGCAGTACTTCGCTGTCGATGTCCTTTTCTGGGAATATGATCCTGAAGAAGCATCTGCAGTGTCTGACATGGGAGTACGGTTCCGTGCCGGAAAGTTATATAACGAATTCCTGGGTGTGGAAGGCCATCTGGCAACGGGAGGCTCCGACGAAGAAGAGCGCAGTGAAGGTGAACTGGACTATCTGGCGGGCGTTTATGGCAAATTGGCTCTTCCTATAGACCAAAAGTTGCATCTTTACGCATTGTTGGGCGTCAGTACGCTCGGTGGTGATTTTACCCCGGGAGACGATAACGTTTCCGATCTGTCCGGTGGGTTCGGGGCAGAGTTGGGCATCACGCCGAATCTGGCGATCAACGCGGACTACATGCGTTATGCCGATACCTCGGAAGCCATATTCGACTCGATCGGTGTGGGCGTGGTTTACCATTTTCGTTGACGTTACCGAGCCCCGTCATGGAGGGGCGTCCGACCCTCGCTCTCCCAGTCGGGAGGCGGCAAGCTCGACAATCTCTTCGGTAATCTCTTCCTGACGCAGGCGGCGGAATTCGGCCAGCAGGGCATCGCGGCGTTGCTCGATATTGCCTTGGGCAGCCACCATGGCCTGTAGACGAGCCTCATTCTCGGCGGCAAACGACAGCATCAGGGCTTCGTGCAGTTCGGCATAGACATACTCTTCAGCCAAGCTGGCAATCAGCTGGGCGGGAGCCAGCGTGACCCGCGGAGGTCGGCCATGGCGAGCCACGGGAAAGCGCGAATAGTCGAACGGTAACAGAGGGCGGCTGACAATGGACTGGGCTTCTGCCTTACCTGGCAGGCCATGTATGAGCGTAACGCGGGTGGGAACGGCGTCGTCGAGTGCCGCATAGAGCGCCTCGGTAATGTCCCCCGCAAGCGCGGGCATTGCATCCGTGTGAACCGCCATGGAGGACGACCATGTGGGTGCCATTGCCCACTCTGCAGCGAGTATCAGGCCGCGCTCACCCACCAGGAACAGGGGGGCATCCAGTGAATTTCCGGATTCCAGCGCTTTCTCCAGAATGCGCTCATTGAAGCCGCCGGCAAAACCCTGCTCAGCACATAAAACGATGCGCAGGTGCCGCTGAGCCTTCGGCGATAGGACATCCGCCCGTCCCGTGACATTGACCAGTGACAAGGCTTCGCCGATGGCGGTGCCGATTATGTCAGCATAGGCGCGAATACCTTGCAGGTGTTGCTGAGCCTCGCGCGAACGGGCTGCAGCGATCCCGCGCATGGCGGTGATTACCAGGCCAAGTTCTCGGGTCGTGCCGAGATGGGCTGTGACGTCGTTCAGTCGACCGCTCATTGAGATGACCCTGCGATATCGGTTGCCAGGGCCTGTACTTCCTCGATCAGTCGACAGCGCAAGGCGTCGTCGAGTGCATCGACGGCCAGGCTCTCGGCAGCGGGCATATCATTGCCCAGCCGGGCATCCAGCCAGCCCGGCAGGCGCTTTCTTAGCAGGGCGATGCGTGGCGGCGCCAAGTTATCGAAGATGCCCTCGGCGAGGGCCGCCAGCAGGGCGATCTGATCGATCCGGCGCAGGGCGTCGAAGCGGGGTTGGGTGAGCAGGGCGCGGATGCCGCGTCCACGCATGATCTGCTGCTTGACGTGGGCGTCGCTGAGTCCGCCGAAGCGGGTGAATATTTCAAGTTCCTGAAACTGCGAATATTCCAGTCGCAACCGGCCCGACACGTCGCGCAATGCGCGGGGCTGGGCCTTGCCTCCCACGCGGCTGACCGACAGGCCCACGTCCACCGAAGGCCGTTGATTGGCTGCGGCCAGATGGGTGTCGAGCATGATCTGCCCATCGGTAATCGAGATCAGGTTGGTCGGAATATAGGCCGAGAGATTGCCGGCATCGGTCTGTGCGATCGGCAGCGCCGTCAGTGATCCGCCACCGCGCTCGGGACTGAGCTTGGCGGCCCGCTCGAGCAGGCGGGCATGCAAATAAAATATATCGCCGGGGTAGGCTTCACGTCCCGGCGGTTCGTGGGTCAGCAGGGCCAGCTCGCGATGGGTGGCGGCATGCTGGCTGAGATCGTCGATGACCACCAGGGCATGTTGGCCACGATTACGGAAGTACTCGGCGACACTAAAGCCTGAGAACGGCGCGACCCACTGCAGGCCGGCGGCGGCCGACGCGGCGGCGACAACGAAGATACAACGGCTCGGATCGCCATATTGACGCACGGACTCGATGACCTGTTGTACCGCCCGGGCACGCTGACCAACGGCGACGTACACGCAGATCACGTCGCTGTGCTGCTGATTGATGATGGCATCGACGGCCAGCGAGGTCTTGCCGGTGGCGTGATCGCCTATGATCAATTCGCGTTGACCGCGGCCGATGGGAAACAAGGCATCGATTACCAATAATCCCGTGTCGAGCGGCTCGTTGACCAGGTCGCGCTCAATAATGGCAGGCGCGGCTCGTTCGATGGGCAGCGAGGTATCGGTCTCGAGCGGCTCGTCGCGGTCCAGCGGGCGACCGAGGGGGTCGATTACCCGCCCCAGCAGCGCCTCGCCGACCGGCACCTGAAGAATCTCGCCCGTGGCATGCACTTCGCTGCCGGCGGCGATGCTCCCGGTATCGTCCAGCAACACGGCACCGATATGCTTGGCATCGAGGGTCAGAGCAAAGCCGAGGCTACCATCGATGAAGCGCAGCAGTTCGTTGAGCTTGACGCTCGGCAGGCCGGAAACCCGGGCAATGCCGTCGGCGATCTGGGTGACGCGTCCGATCTCGCCGATCTCGACCCGAAAGGGCGTGCGCTCAAGGGTGGCCTGGTTGCGGGCTAGCCATGCATTGGCCGTGGCGTCAGGACTGTTCGATGTCATGCAGTGACATTTCCGTCTTGAGGCGTGCCAGGTCGGCACGCAGACTGTTGCGTACCACGCTATGCTCGGTTTCCAGCTCCAGCCCGGCGATCAGCCCGGGGTCGACAATGACTTCAGGCAGAGTTGCGCCCCCCACGGCCTGCTGCAGGGCGGCATTCAAGACGCGATGCTCGTTGTCGGTCAGTGGCCGGGGAACCGTGAGACGCCAGGAGGCGTTGGGTTGGTTCAACGAACGACGTGTCTCAGCCGGCAGCGAAGCTAGCCCTTCAACGAGACCCTCGATGAAACCCTCGATCCGGGCGCCGTCCGGCAGGCGCTGCATCAGCTTGCCGGCGATAGCCAGCGCCAGCTCACCGGCGCGTGTCTCGATGTCGGATTGCAGGGCCTGTCGCTCGGCGCGAAGCGACTCCTGAGCCTGGTGATGGAGATGGTCGATCTCGGCCTCGGCTTCCTTCAGGCGCTGGCGCCGGGCCTGGTCGGCGTCACGTTCAGCCGCTTGCAGGGCAGCGGCACGCTGGCGGTCGGCCTCGGCCCTGGCCTGGTCGGCCGCTTCACGAACCTGCCGGGCGTCGTCCTTGGCGGCTGCGGCCTCGTCGAGCAGCTGGTTGGCTGCTTGCTGGCGTTCGAGGATGATTGCCGCTATCGGCTTGAAAAGAAAACGTGACAGCAGCCAGAGCAGGACGAGAACGTTAAGGGTCTGCAGCCCCAGGGTCCACCAGTCGAGGGTCATCGGCCTACCCAATGAAAGGATTGGCAAACAGCACCAGCACGGCAATTACCAGGCAGTAGATGGCCATGGTCTCGATCATTGCCAGCCCTACGAAGAGGGTCCGCGATAACGTGCCGGCCGATTCGGGCTGACGGGCGATGGCGTCCATGGCGGCCGCCACGGCCCGGCCTTCGGCGAGCGCGGGGCCGATGGCTCCGAAGGAGACGGCAATCGCCGCCGCGAGAATGCTGACGATCTGAATGAGATTGTCCAACTCAAGACTCCTTATGTTCCACAGAATGCGGCGTCGGGGGCTCTTCCACGGCGGCGCCCAGGAAAACCATGGCGAGAACGCTGAAGATGTAGGCCTGGATGGCTCCCGTTAAAAGATCCAGCGCCATGAACGGGATCGGCACCAGCAGCCCTGCCAACGATAGGGTGATGCCCAGCACGAACACGCCGCTCATGATGTTGCCGAAGAGGCGCACGATCAGTGAGAACGTGCGGGTAAGCTGTTCGACCAGGTTCAGCGGAACCATCATCCAACTTGGCTCGGCGAAGGTGTGCAGATACCCCGCCAGACCGCGGGTCGCCACGCCATAGCCGATGCTGGCTGCCAATACGATCAAGGCAAGCACGATATCGGTCTCCAGATGCGCCGTCGGCGGCTCGATGCCGGGAATCAGCGCTGACCAGTTGGCGGCGAGGATGAACAGAAACAGCGTGCCGATCAGTGCCCGGTAGGGTTCGGGAGAGACCTGCATGGTGTCGCGCAACTGGTGATCGAGGGTCTCGACGAATAGCTCAAGGGCACTCTGGGCCTTTCCGGGACGCAACGAGAGTCTTCGGGTCAGCGCCCAACTGCCAGCAGTACTTGCGACGATCAGCAGCCAGGTCACGGTGACGGCGGCACTGATCGGCACCGGGCCGACATGGAACAGGGCGGAGGTGACCAGCGGGGAGTCGTTCATGGCGTCGTCGCCCTTCGCGTACGTAATGTGAGGTGACGCGCTACCAGTAGCCCGGCCAGGCCAGCCAGTACGGCGAGCGCCCCCCAATGGGCCAGGCCGGCCAGCACGGCGACCGTGACCGTCAGGCGCAGGATCTGGATGCCCAAGGCCCGCCATGTCCTGCCGGCCAGGAACAGCTTGAGATTCCAGGCCAGCGACAGGAAGTGGACCAGGCCGCCTGCCAGGCCCAGAGCCAGGCCTGCCATGACCTGTTCGATCGGGTTCATCTCGCTGGCTCCTTGTAGGGCGATGGCTTTCGTTCAATCATTGCCGGTGCATCCAGCGCCAGGCCGACCACAGGCCGATTCCCGCACCCACGAAAAGCAGCGCTGCAGCGAACAGCACGCCGGTGCCCAGCAGGCGGTCGAGCCAGCGCCCCAGCAACAGGCCCAGCAGCAGGGGAATGACGATGGCCCATCCCAGTACGCCGATCTGGCCCAGACGCCTCGCCAGTGACGGTTCTGGATCTTCCTGGCCGCGTCGGGCGCGTTCCGCGGCACGCCGGGCAGCGTCGCGCACATGATTGGGCTCATGGCTCATTGTCGCCCCCTTCATGCATCGTCGTTTCATGGCCAGGGCGCAGGTAGCGCACCAACTGGCGTACTGCCTGGGTGTGTAGACGCAGGTGCTCGACACGCGCCTGACGGATATTGTCGCGCTGCTGCTCGCGGGCCTGGTGAACGTGCGCTTCCAGCGCCTCGAGATCGTCGCCGATTACGCCCTCGCGACAGGCAATGCGCAATTCGCGCCTCACCAGGCTCAGTACGCCACTGTGCACTGCGCAGTAGCCGCGGCTATCCTCACTGCAGCGCCAGCGCACCACTGAGGGCGAGAGTACGGTCAAGAAATCCACGTGGCCGGGCAACAGGCCAAAGCTGCCGCTGGCATCCTCGGCGCGCAAGGCCACGATATCATCGCGTTCGAGGAGGATCTGCTGTGGCGTGGCGATCACCAGGTGAAACGGTGCATGGCTCATGGCATTCGGTCTCCGGTCTCGCCTTGGCTAGTCGCCTGTTCCTTGCTGCGTGCCTCGTCGAGTGTGCCGACCATATACAGCGAGCGTTCCTGCCAGTCGTCGCATTCCCCATCCAGAATGGCCTGACAACCCGCCAGGGTGTCATCGATCGCTACCGAGCGGCCAGGCATGCCGGTGAAGGCTTCCGTCACCGCGAACGGCTGGGTCAGAAAGCGTTGCAGGCGCCGAGCGCGTGCAACGATACGCCGGTCCTCGCTACCCAGTTCCTCGACCCCGAGCAGCGAAATCACATCCTGCAGGCTGCGATAATGCTCGATGGTGCGACGCACCTCGGTAGCGAGGGTGAAGTGGGTTTCGCCGACAATCAGTGGATCGAGCAGAACCGATGACGAGGCAATCGGATCGATGGCCGGGTACATGCCTTGGGCCGCCATGGCTCGGGACAGTACGACCATGCTATCCATATGACTGGCTAGGGCGGTGACCGCGGGGTCGGTAAAATCGTCGGCGGGGACATAGACGGCCTCGATCGCGGTGACGGCCACCCCTTCCACCGAAACGATGCGCTCCTGCAGGGCGGCCACCTCGTCGGCCAGCGTTGGCTGGTAGCCAACGCGCGAGGGCAGGCGACCGAGCAGGCCGGATACCTCGGCGCCGGCCTGGACGAAGCGAAAGACATTATCCATCAGCAGCAGTACGTTCTTGCGGCGTTCATCGCGGAAATACTCGGCGATGGACAGTGCCGTCAGTGGAACACGCCAGCGTGCGCCGGGAGGCTCGTTCATTTGTCCGTAGACGAGCACGGTATGCGGCAGGACACCGGATTGGCGCATGTCGAGGAGCATCTCGTGCCCTTCGCGAGAGCGTTCGCCAACGCCGGCAAATACGGAAATGCCTTGATAACGCTCGACCATGGCATGGATCAGTTCCATGACCAGTACGGTCTTGCCGACCCCGGCGCCACCGAACATGGCCGCCTTGCCACCCTGAACCAAGGGCGTCAGCAGATCGAGGACCTTGAGGCCCGTGGCGAAGCGCTCGCTGGTCGCATGCTGCGCGGCCAGCGCGGGGGGTGGCTGATGAATCGAACGCCGAGCAGTGTCATCGGGCAAGGCGGGGCCGGCGTCGCCAGGGATACCGGTCACGTCGAGCAGTCGCCCCAGCACGAGGTCGCCCACCGGCACGCTGAGCGGACCATTGAGTCCCTGCACCCGAACACCCCGGGACAGACCCGAGGTGTTCGCCAAGGCAATGCTGCGTACATGGTGGTCGTCCAGATGGGCTTGCACCTCAACCAGTAGCGCAGAGCCATCCTCGCGCAAAATGGCCAACGCTTCATTGATGCGTGGCAAGCCGTGGGGAAACGCGACGTCGACTACCGCGCCGCGTACGGCGCTCACCCATCCCAGGAGTTCTTCAGCCATGATGGTGGCACTCGGCTCCATGGGGGGGCTCGGAGACGTTGCCGTTTGGCTGACGGGGTTGCGGTGCGGTGGGCGATACCGTCACCTGCCCCATGGGTGGAAAGTCCTGGACGGTCAGCGTTTCGCGCTCCAGCAGCATCGCGGCGCCATTCTCCAAGTCGTTACGACGACCGGTCAGTATCTGCGTGGCATGGTCGAAAGCGTCATCGACCAGCCGACCCACGGCGGCATCAATGTCGCGGGCCGTGGCCTCGGAATAGCTCTTGGGCCTGGCGAGGCCGAACTTGTCACCGAGGAAGGCCTGGCGGTCCTCCTCATAGATGACTTGGCCACCTTCGTCGCTCATTCCAAACCGAGTGACCATGCTGCGGGCGATGTCGGTGACCTTGGCCAGATCATCGGCCGCCCCGGTGGAGATTTCGTTGAAGATCAGGCGCTCTGCGGCACGGCCGCCCATCAGTACCGCCATGCGGCTTTTCAGGTCGGCGACGGTCTGCAGGAAACGCTCCTCGGTGGGACGCTGGATGGTGTAACCCAGCGCGCCAACGCCGCGGGGTATGATCGAGACCTTGTGCACGGGGTCCATGCCGGGCAATGACGCGGCGACCAGCGCATGTCCCATTTCATGATGCGCCACAACGCCCCGCTCATGTTCGTTGAGTACGCGGCTTTTCTTTTCCAGCCCGGCAACGATGCGTTCCACGGCGCGTGTGAAATCGTCCAGCGTCACCGCATCGGCATCGCGGCGCGTGGCCAGCAAGGCGGCCTCGTTGACCAGATTGGCCAGGTCGGCGCCGGTGAACCCCGGGGTTAGGGCGGCGATCTGCTCAGCATCGATATCGGACGCCAGCTTGCTGATCTTCTTCAAATGAACGTTGAGTATGGCGATGCGTCCCTTGCGTTCGGGGCGGTCGACCAGCACCTGGCGGTCGAAGCGTCCTGCGCGCAGCAGGGCGGGGTCGAGAATCTCGGGTCGGTTGGTGGCGGCCAGCAACACGATGCCGGATGAAGTGTCGAAGCCATCGAGCTCGGTCAGCAACTGGTTGAGTGTCTGATCCTTCTCGTCATGGCCACCGGACAATCCCAGCCCGCGGGCGCCACCGAGGGCATCCAGTTCATCGATGAAGATGATGCACGGCGTAGTCTTGGCCGCCTGAGCGAACAGGTCCCTGACCCGGGCCGCGCCCACGCCGACGAACATTTCCACGAATTCCGAACCGGAAATCGAGAAGAAGGGTACGCCGGCTTCTCCGGCCACGGCCCGGGCCAGCAGCGTCTTGCCGGTTCCCGGCGGGCCGACCAGCAGGATGCCCTTGGGGACATGAGCGCCCAGCCGGCCATAGCGTTGCGGATCGCGCAGGAAAGCCACCACTTCCTTCAACTCATCCTTGGCCTCGTCGATACCCGCCACGTCGGCAAACGTCACCTTGGTCTCGGTCTCGACATAGACGCGGGCCTTGGACTTGCCGAGCGTCATCATGCCGCCAAGGCCGCCCTGGCCGGCGGTCATCCGGCGCAGGAATATCCCCCAGATAGCGAGCACGAACATGATAGGCAGCAGCCAGGAAAGCAGCGACGTCAGCCAGGTCTCATCCGGCTCGCCGTCGAATGTGACAGCATACTGGGCCAGCTCCGTGGCCAGATCGGGGTCGACGCGATGAGTGGTGAAGCCGGTAGCACCGTCAGGCAGGGGCGACTTGTAGGTCCCCTTGATCCGCTCAGTACCGATTTTCAGAGTATCGATATCGCCCTGCTCAAGGTGCTGGCGAAACTCGGAGTAGGCAATCGGTTTGAAGGAGCGACCCGCGGCGATGAAATCCTGAGCGATCAGGATGAAGATGAGGCCGATGATGAAAAACAAGGCATGTGCCTGATATCGCTTATCCATGCTGACCTCACAGGTCGCTTCGTAAGGCAGGAGCGGATGATGCTGAGCCGCTCTTACGAGGCG
The DNA here is from genome assembly GCF_033446685.1 of Halomonas sp. HP20-15. NCBI lineage: Bacteria > Pseudomonadati > Pseudomonadota > Gammaproteobacteria > Oceanospirillales > Halomonadaceae > Halomonas > Halomonas sp. HP20-15. The sequence goes on from NZ_JAWQLY010000009.1 coordinate 182,362, forward strand.
ACGCAGTTCTTACAACGGGTCGTATAAGGCAACGCCTCCAGGCGTCCAGCCTCAATCGGGTCACCGCATTTCTCGCAGCGCTCGCCCAGTTGAGCATTGATACGTGCCAGGGCTCGTTCGACCTGGGCCAGTTCTTCCGTGGCTTCTTCCTCCAGCCCGTCGACCACTTCGTCGTTCTGAGCTTGAGTTGCTTGGTCTTCGAGATCCTTGTCCAAGACGCCACTGATACGGTGCCGATGATCTTCGTAGCGCTGAATACGCTCTCGGAGTTCCGCTCGAAGTCCTTCCAGCAGGGCCTTTCTGTCTGGCTTGTCCATTGATGCACCCAGTGATGTCGAATCAGGGATATGGTCCCATTAAACGGCATATGGAAATCGTTATTCTTGATGCAGGTCACACCCTGCTCACGCTTGTCGTACGTAGCTGCCCGGGGCGTCCTCGAGCGGAGGATAGGCCTGCGACCCGACATCTGGCGCTGGGGCGCATGGTCCTGAGCGCTCCGCCAGCCAGGCCCGCCAGGCTGGCCACCAGGAGCCGGGGTGGGCAGGCGTGCGCGCCAGCCAGGTGTCCGGGTCGATATAAGGGTCACCATGATGTGCGGTCGCCATGCGGTAATGCCGATGCAGGTGCTCCGGTGGGCTGACGATACCCGCGTTGTGTCCCCCGCTGGTGAGTAGGAAGGTGACTTCCGGTGCGTCTGAGAGCAGGTTCAGCTTATAGGTGGACCGCCAGGGAGCGACGTGGTCCCATTCGGTGCCGACACAGAACAGCGGTACCTGGATATCGCTGAGCGCTATGGGACGGTCATCCACCCGGAAACGGCCCTCGGCTAGATCGTTGTTCAAAAAGAGTTGGCGCAGGTATTCTGAATGCATACGGTAGGGCATGCGTGTCGCATCGGTATTCCAGGCCAGCAAGTCATTCATGGGCTGCCGTGCGCCTAGCAGATATTCATTGACGATTCGTGACCAAATCAGATCATTCGAGCGCAGAATCTGAAACACCCCGGCCATCTGCTTGGTATCGAGTATGCCCTGGGCCCACATCAGATCCTCGAGGAAGTCGAGCTGCTTGTCGTCGATGAACAGCATCAGCTCGCCGGCTTCGCGAAAATCGGTCTGTGCGGCGAACAGGGTCATCGACGCCAGGCGATCGTCTTCGTCGCGTGCCATCGCTGCGGCGGTAATGGCCAGCAGCGTTCCTCCCAGGCAGTAGCCGACGGCATGAATCTTCTGGTCGGGCACGAGGCGGCCGATGACATCCAGGCTCTCCAGGATGCCTTGCCGCCGATAGTCGTCCATGCCGATGTCGCGATCCGCTTCCGTGGGGTTGCGCCAGGAGACCATGAACACGGTATGCCCGCGATCGACCAGGTACTTCACCAGCGAGTTATGCGGCGAAAGATCGAGGATGTAGTACTTCATGATCCATGCCGGCACGATCAGCAACGGCATCGCATGGGCCTCTGGGGTGGTCGGCGTGTACTGGATCAGTTCGATCAAATGGTTGCGGTAGACGACCTTGCCCGGAGTGATGGCAACGTCGCGGCCCACTACATAATCCTCGGTGCCCTCCGGCTTATTGCCTAGCCACTGGTTCTGGATATCCTCCCACCAGTATTCCATACCCTTCAGTAGGTTCGCCCCGCCGCTGGCCAGGGTCTTCTTGAACACGACCGGGTTGGTCAGCAGGTAGTTGGATGGCGACAGCACATCCAGCCATTGGCGGGCGCCGAATTCCACCGCCTGTTCGTGATGCGGCGACAATCCGCGCAGGCCGGTGGTGGCGTTATGCCACCACTGCTGATGCAGCAGGAAACCTTGATAAAGCATATTGTAGGGGAAGGCCCGCCAGGCCGGATCGCGAAAGCGCCGGTCCTGAGGCAACGGCTCTATACAGGGGGCGGCATCCGTGTCGAAGGCCGAATGGCTGGCCCAATGCGTCAAGCGCAGCTGCTTCTTCATGGCTTTCTGCACGAGATGGGCCTGGGTCCCGGGAGAGAGCATCAGGCTGGACAGCCAGTCCAGATAGGTCAGTATGGCCGAGGCGGGAGAAATGCCCAGGGTCAGCTCCGCCAGCGAGGCACGCACAAGCCTGTCCAGGCTGTCGTGCTGAGTATCGTCGAATAGCATGAATAGTATGTCCTCGCGGACGGTGGTTAGGCGCTGCCTGTCATTGTCTGGCCATGGCTCGTCGATTTTTCAGCCTGAGCCTAGAGATCCTCAAGTTCTTCCGCGTCACGCATCATGCGCATGGTTTCATGGCGTTCCAGTTCCAGAAGGTTGTTCAACAGCTCCCCGGCCGACGACACTTCGGCCCGCGTCGACAAATAGCGATAGAGCTCGATGACCCGCTCATGAATTGCCAACACCGCGGCCATGACCTCGGCGGTGCTCATGGTGGCGTAATCGATGTTGTCCAGCGTTTCGTGCGTGAAGCTATGCTTGTCGACGTACTCCGCGCACCAGGTATGGAGCGCGGCGGCCTGAGCATCTTTCTCGCTCAGCGCCACGACCCGACTAAGCTCGCGTTCATGCCGGGACAGATAGTCGAGCAGCATGCGCAGCCTTTCCTGCCGGGCGTGTCCGGAGGCTCGCTCCAGTGTATCGGCCAGGTTGGTATGCAGCTGCCGGGTCAGTCCCAGCACGTCTTGAATGGTTTCGACCGTCATTCAGCTGTCCTGTCGCTGGTTAGCAGAAGCGTTACTCTGTCGACGACTGCTCAGATTTCGCACCAGATGCGCTCTCTAAGTTCGTCGCTGAGCTCCGAGACCTTGCGCATGCGTTTCCAGGTGGCTTCGGTCATGTCATCGGCGATTTCGCGATAACAGGACGCCATCGACGTCGGTGTCTTCAGTCCGCCGAGACCCAACATGCAATGCGTGAGCTTGCTGTAGGAAATCGCCATGGCCGAGAAAAACTCAAGTTCGTGGCGGACGGCGTCGTTAAGCGTATCCTGCCAGATGCGCCGTAGCTTGGCTGACGAGTCGGTAGCCTCCATCCAAGGGTGATACCACCATAGGAAGAGATTGTTGGTGCTGGCGGCTTTCAAGGGAATTTTAGGCAGCTCTATTGTTGTCATCGTCTTGTCTCCCGTGGAAGAAAGAAATATAGAAGTTCCCTGTTTCCTTACGTTATTTAGACGGACATCATTTTATTTAATATTATAAAGTGAAGCGTGTATTAACCTGCAATTGATGAGCAAATAGTCGTATCGCGAACGGCCTAACGCCAACGCCAGGCCGGTTCGTTTATCAGGCTGTCAGTAGCATCTTGATCGCCTTTTCCGAGGCCGCGCGCGAAAATACCTGATAAGCCTGATCGATCTCGTTCAAGGCGAACCGGTGGGTGATCAAGCTTTCCGCGTCGATGCCGCCGGCTTCGAGAAAGCGCATCAGTACAGGAATGGTATTGGTGTTTACCAGCCCCGTGCGCACGGTGACGTTCTTGATCCACAGCTCCTCGATGTGTAGTTCGACGCTGCGACCATGTACGCCGATGTTGGCGAGCTTTCCGCCAGGCCGCAGGATGCGCTGGCAGGTATCGAACGATTCGGGAATGCCTACTGCTTCCATGGCCACATCGACACCTTCACCATTGGTGAGCTGCATGATCGCCTCGACCGCATCGGCACTGACGGTATCGGTCGCGCCTAGCTGACGGGCCACGGCTAACCGGTTCTCGTCGGGGTCGACCATGATGATGCGGGCCGGCGAATAGAAGCGTGAAGTGAGCAGGGCCGCCAGACCGATAGGGCCGGCGCCGACGATGGCTATTGTATCGCCCAGCTTGACTTCGCCATTGAGCGCGCCGATCTCGTGCCCGGTGGGCAGGATGTCACTGAGCATCAGGGCAGCGGCGGGATCGAGTCCCGGCGGTAGCCGGTAGAGACTATTATCGGCATGCGGAATGCGCACGAACTCGGCCTGGGTACCGTCTATCTTGTGCCCAAGAATCCAGCCACCATCGCGACAATGCGCGTACATGCCTTGCTTGCAGTAGTCGCAGTGGCCACAGGAGGTGATGCAAGAGATCAGCACCTGATCGCCCGCCTTGAGGCCGCTGACGCTATCGCCAATCTCCTCGACGATGCCAATCCCCTCGTGGCCCAGGGTACGGCCGGCTTCCACCGCGGGCACGTCGCCCTTGAGGATATGCAAGTCAGTTCCGCAGATGGTGGTATGCGTCAAGCGTACAATGGCATCCGTGGATTTTTCGATGTCGGGGCGGGGCTTGTCCTTCCAGCTTCGTTGGCCCACCCCTTCGTAGACAAGCGCTTTCATCGATTGGTACTCCTTTTTGCGACCTGGAGACGAGGCCGCTTATTGCCAAGAGTATGGCTGCAACGCACCAGTAGGAATTGATCGACATCAAACTTGGTAAAGGTGGTGACTTTTTGACGAATAGATTAATACTAGAGCCTGAACACAGGACTACTCATTGAAGCGACTCTACAGTCGAAGTTTCAATGTGTTAGCCAACACCTGATGTTCTATATATTCATGCTAGTGATTTACGTAGCCGTGACAGAGCTACGCCGAAGAAGAGCGTGCCGATGACGGCTAGCATCATTAGTTGTGGCCAGACGACGGATAATCCCGCGCCGCGAAATAGAATGCTTTGCCCCAGCATTACGAAGTGGGTGGTGGGGGCGGCAAGCATGATATTCTGGATGAGTTCCGGCATGCTTTCCCGCGGTGTCGTGCCGCCGGATAGCATCTGTAACGGGATCAACGTGAGGATGATCAGTAGCCCGAGCTGAGGCATGGAACGAGCCACGGTGCCGAAGAAAATGCCCATTGAGGTGGTTGCGAATAAATGCAGCATGGCGCCGAACAGGAACAAGATGAAAGAGCCTGCCAGCGGAACCTCCAACCAGATATTGACAACGAGCCGCAGCGCCAGCGTGGCGGCCACCAGTACCACCAGTCCCATCGACCAGACTTTAGCCAGCATGATCTCGAAGGGCGTCACCGGCGTGACTAGTAGATGCTCAATAGTGCCATGTTCGCGCTCGCGGATCAGCGCCGCACCGGTGAGGATGATCGATAGCATGGTGACATGGTTAATGACGTCATTCACCGCGCCGAACCAGGACGCGGTCAGGTTTGGATTGTAGGCAATGCGTACCACCGCCTGTACCAGCGGCGTGCCCGTCTCCTCTGGCCCGTAAAGGAAGGAAGCGACTTCGCTGTTGATGATCTGCTGAAGATAGCCGGCGCCGGTAAACGCCTGGCTGATCTGAGTTGCATCGACGTTGAGTTGCAGAGTGACTTTATTGCCGTCAAGCAGGTCGCGTTGAAAATTGGGGGGAATGTCGAGAGTGAAGGTATAGCGCCCGTCGTCCATCCCCTCGTCCATCTCGTCATGGCCGGTCAGTTGCGGCTCGAGGAAGTAGGGCTCCTGCAACGCATCCAGGATGCGCTGCGATGCAGCTGAGCGGTCCTCATCGACCACGGCAATGGCAGCGCGATGCGGTGTCTCCGGTACGCCGGTAGCGCTGGCATAGATGCTGAGCGTGAAGGCATAGGCGATCAGCGTCATCATTGCTGGATCGCGCAGTAAAGCCCGCAGTTCCTTGAAGCCAAGCTGCATTACATTGGCAAACTTGGGCATTTCACTTTTCCTGTTTCCTGAGGCTGACTAGGCTAAGCAGGCTTAATACCGGGATGGTAGCCAGCAGGGCCAGAAAATGAGGGTACAGCTCGGCCAGGCCGAGGTCCTTGGAGAACACGCCGCGGCAGATCAACAGGAAATGGCTGGTGGGATAAAGATGGCCAATCATGGCTGAAGCGCCCTCCATTGACGAAACGGGATTGAACATGCCCGAGAATTGCAGTGCCGGGACCAGCGTGCCGATCGTGGTGCCGAAGATCGCTGCGATCTGACTGTTGAACAGTGCCGAGAATAAAAAGCCCAGCCCGGTAGCGCACATAACGTAGAGCAGGGCGCCTAGGGCCAGGGTGAACGGGTTGCCCTTGAGCGGCACATCGAACACCAGGATCGCTAATAACACCAACAGCAGAAAGTTAACCAAGCCCAGGATTAGGTAGGGCAGTTGCTTGCCAACCAGAAACTCCAGCCGGGTCACTGGCGTGACGTAGAAGTTGATGATCGAACCGAGCTCCTTCTCGCGTACCACGCCCAATGCGGTCAGCATGGCCGGAATCATCATAAGCAACAACGGAATGATCGTCGGCACCATGGCCGGCAGGCTTTGCACATCGGGGTTGTAGCGATAGCGCAGGGCTATGTCCACCGGTCCATCGTCGGCGCTCGTTCCCGTACTACGCGCGAGTTCCTGCAGGTAGGTGTTGTGGATGCCCTGGACATAGCCCCGGATGGTGCTAGCGCGAGCGGGCATGGCACCGTCAATCCAGTAGGACACCTGTGGTGAGTCGCCGCGCTTGATGTCGCGTCCAAAATCGGGCGGTATTTCCACCGCGAGACTGATGTCGCCGTTGCGCAGCCGTGCCTCCATGTCAGCGTAGTTCTGCAGCGGCGCCTTCTCATGGAAGTAACGCGAGCCGGAGAGGTCGAGGATATAGTGCTGACTGGTCGTGGTCTGATCGCGGTCGAGCACCGCGAAGGAAAGATCCTCCACGTCCATGTTGATGCCATAGCCCATAATGAACATCAACACGAGAGTGCCGATCAGTGCCATGGTGGCACGTATCGGGTCGCGGCGTAGTTCCAGGCCTTCGCGATGGGCATAGCTAAGCAGCCGCCGCCAACTGAAGCGCGGGGGTGAGGCGGTTGCAGTCGTCATGTTGACGGGGCCTGCCGGGGCACTGTCGACCGGTCCTCGGGGGGATGGACTGGCTTCGCGCAGATAGGCGATGAAGGCCTGTTCCAGTGTGTCGCTGCCACGACTCGCCATCAGTGCCTGCGGCGTATCGCTGGCGAGTACCCGACCGGCATGCATCAGCGAGACGCGATCGCAGCGCATGGCTTCGTTCATGAAGTGCGTGGAGATGAAGATGGTGACGCCGTCCTCGCGCGACATCTTCACCAGTTGGACCCAGAAATTGTCGCGGGCGATCGGATCGACGCCGGAGGTCGGTTCGTCGAGGATCAGGATTTCCGGACGGTGCAGTACCGCGACCGCCAGCGACAGGCGTTGACGGATGCCTAATGGCAGGCGGTCGGGCAGTTTGTCGACGACGTTAGCGAGACCGAAACGAGTCAGCAGCTCCTGGCGGCGCAGACGATAGTCTGCATCAGGCAGGCTAAACAGACGGGCATGCAAATCAAGGTTCTGTCCCACGGTTAGCTCGCTGTACAGCGAGAATGCCTGCGACATGTAGCCGATCCGCCGCCGGGCCTTGATATTGTTGGGGGCGACCGGTTGGCCGAATAGCCGAGCTTGGCCTTGCTCGAACGGCAGCAGGCCGGTCAGCATTTTCATGGTGGTCGACTTGCCGCAACCATTGGAGCCGAGGAAGCCGAATATCTCGCCGCGCTCGATGCGAAAATCGACATGATCCACGGCGGTGAAATCGCCGAACTGCTTGGTTAGATCATGGGCCTCGATGGCAATCTCTTCATTGGCGTGTCGCGGCGGAATGTTTAGCACTTGATGCTCGCGGCGACGGTCTTCGGGTAACAGCTCAATGAAAGCTGCTTCCAGTGTCGTGCAATGGGTCCGCTCAAGAAGGGCCTGGGGCGTACCGGTGTCGAGTACCCGGCCGTCATTCATCGCCACGAGCCAATCGAAGCGTCGGGCCTCGTCCATGTAAGCCGTGGCCACGAGCACACTCATATGGGGACGCTGCAGGCGAATGCGGGCGATGAGCTCCCAGAACTGACTTCGTGAAAGCGGATCGACTCCGGTCGTCGGCTCGTCGAGGATCAGCAGATCGGGGTCGTGAATCAGCGCGCAGCACAAGCCCAACTTCTGTTTCATGCCGCCGGAGAGCTTGCCGGCGGGGCGCTCGGTGAAATCGGCCAGGCCGGTGCTGCGGGTCAGGTCGGTGATGCGACGCTCGCGCTCGGCGTGATCCTGAGCGAATAGACGACCGAAGAACTTGAGATTCTCGCGCACGGTCAGGGTTGCGTAGAGGTTCTTGCCGAGTCCTTGGGGCATATAGGCGATACGCGGCCCTGTGAGACGGCGATGCTCGCTGTAGGCCATGTCGCCGCCGAGGACCTCGATGCGCCCCTTCTGAAGTCGCCGTGCACCGGCGATCAACGCCAGCAGACTCGATTTGCCGACCCCATCGGGGCCGATCAGACCAGCCATTTTCCGGGCCGGGATATCGAGACTCACATCGGCAAGAGCCACGACCCTGGCATACTGCAGGCTGACGTTGTGCAGCCGCGCGACGTCGTCCCCGGTCATGAGTTAACGTTCACCTGAAGGAAGTCAGGCCACTCGGCCTTGGAATCGAGCTTGAGATAGGCCATGCCGGGCAAGCCGGTCTTGACCTGCTCGAGGTGCTCAAGTAGCAGCTGGGGATCGATGCGCGCGCGAATCCGGAACATAAGTTTTTCCCGCTCGCTGGCCGTTTCCACCGTCTTGGGAGTGAATTGGGCCGCGTTGGCGACGAAGCTGACGCGAGCGGGAATTACATACTCCGGGGCAGCATCCAGCACCAGATGGACATCGTCGCCCAGCGCCACGCGGCCGGCCTGGGAGGTGGGCAGAAAGAACGTCATGTAGACGTCGGTCAGGTCGATCAGATTGAGGACCTTGCCCCCCGAGGCCAGGACCTCACCGGGTTCAGCGACACGATACTGCACTCGGGCCAGGCGGTCGGCATGCAGTTGGCTGTCATCCAGGTCCGCCTGGACCTTCGCCACGCTGGCGTCGGCGGCGTCGATGGCGGACTGCGCCTCGACGACCTGGGAGCGGGCCGCGACGATGGCCGCCTCGGCCGCCGAGACCTGGGCTCTCGAGGCGGCCAGCGCGGCTTCGGCGCTTTGCATGGCGGCGCGATCGTCGTCGAGCTGCTGACGAGAAATGGCGTTGCGCTGGACGAGGGTGTTGGAGCGCTCGTAGCGCTTGCGTGCCGCGGTCAACTCCGCCCGGCGTTGAAGCACGACGGCTTCCGCCGCGGCCTTTGTGCTTTCGTTTTGGGCCACTTGAGCGAGGGCGGTTTGCAAGGCGTTATGCATGCGCTGCAGTTCGGCCTGGGCCTGGCGCAATTGTGCGTCGAGCGTCCGGGTGTCCATCCGGGCCAGCAGTTGGCCGGGGGCCACGAAATCGCCTTCATCGACCAGAATCTCCGCCACGCGGCCGCTCAGCTTGGTAGCGATGTCGATCTCGGTCGCTTCCATGCGTCCATTACCGCTCGCGATGGCGTCGCCCAGACCACTAGGGCGCAATTCATACCAGGCGACCAGCCCGATGGCCGCCAACAGGACGACGAAGAGCAGGGCTTGGATCAGTCGCTTGCGAGGTGGTCGATTCATGACTGGCTCCGATCGCCATGGGGCAGGGGCTGTGAAAGCGAAGTGACGTCACTGGAAGCACACAGGTATGCCTGTTGCTCCCGAGCGAGGTTTGCCGCGTCCGTGACTTGCTCAGCGATACTCGATTCCCGCTGTCGACAGGCTGATACGAGTCCCGGCCGTGCCTTGGACAATGGCCTCGATATTCGTCAGGGAACCAATGACCGCCTCCTTGTCAGTACGACGGGCGAAGTCGCAGGCGGCCTCGACCTTAGGGCCCATGGAACCTGCCGCAAATGAGAGTTTTTCCAGCGCATCCGGATGAGCGCGGGCAATGGCTCGCTGACTGGGCTGGCCCCAGTCGACATAGGCAGCGTCGACGTCGGTGGCGATGACCAGCAGGTCACTGGCGAGTTCCTGGGCCAGGAGTGCCGAGCATGAATCCTTGTCGATGACCGCTTCGATACCGTGCAGTTTGCGTCCCTCATCGTAGATGGTCGGTATGCCCCCACCGCCGGCACAGATCACGACGCTGCCTTTCTCGAGCAGCCACTTCACCGGGCGGATCTCGAAGATGCGCTTGGGGCGCGGACTCGGGACCACCCGGCGAAAACAGTCACCATCGGGAGCGATGCTCCATCCTTTCTCTTTTGCCAAATGTTGGGCTTCCTGCTGCGAATAAACCGGGCCGATGGGTTTGCTCGGGTGCTGGAAAGCAGGATCGGAGGCGTCCACCTCGACCTGAGTGAGAATAGTGGCGAATGGGACCTCTACAGGTAGTAGATTCCCTAATTCCTGCTCGATCATGTAGCCGATCATGCCTTCCGTCTGAGCACCGAGTACATCCAGCGGGTAGGGGGCGACCCCGCTGTAGGCCGCACTCTGCAGGGCCAAGAGACCGACCTGGGGGCCATTGCCGTGGGCGATCACCACTTCGTTGCCGGAAATGATCTTGGCAAGCTGGGCACAGGCGATGCGTACATTCTCGCGCTGGTTATCCGCCGTCAATGGCTCACCACGACGAAGCAGTGCATTGCCGCCCAAGGCGGTGACGATGCGCATCGAGTTTATCTCCCATGCCGTGAGTGTCAGATATCGCCGAGGGTGGCAACCAGTACGGCCTTGATTGTGTGCATGCGGTTCTCGGCCTGTTCGAAGGCGATGCAGGCGGAGGATTCGAAGACCTCCTCAGTGACCTCGATGCCGCTCGCCAGCTCGGGATATTGCGCGGCGATCTGCTTGCCGACCTTGGTTTCAGCGTTATGGAATGCCGGCAGGCAGTGCATGAACTTCACCCGGGGGTTGCCGCTGGCGTCCAGTAGGGCCTTGTTCACCTGATAGGGGGTCAGAAGCCGGATACGCTCGCCCCAGGTTTCCAAGGGTTCTCCCATGGAGACCCAGACGTCGGTATGAATGAAGTCTACGCCCTGGACCGCCTCGGCGGGTGTTTCGGTGAGTGTCAATCGACCACCCGCTTCCTCGGCGAAACGTCGGCATATCTCAACATGCTCGGAATTCGGCCAGAGTTCCTTGGGTGCCCCGATGCGAACGTCCATGCCCAGTTTGGCGCCGACCAATAGCAATGAACTCCCCATGTTGTTACGTGCATCACCCAGATAGGCGTAGCTGATCTCGTGCAATGGCTTGTCACTGTGTTCGCGCATGGTCAATACGTCAGCGAGCATCTGGGTTGGATGGTATTCATCGGTCAAGCCGTTGAAGACGGGAACGCCGGCATACGTATCCAACTCTTCGACAACGGCCTGACTGAACCCCCGATATTCGATGGCATCGTACATGCGGCCCAGGACCCGTGCCGTGTCCTTCATCGTTTCCTTGTGGCCGATCTGGGAAGATGTGGGGTCGATGTAGGTCACGTTTGCGCCCTGCTGATAAGCGGCCACTTCGAAGGCGCAGCGTGTACGGGTCGAGGTCTTCTCGAATATAAGCGCGATATTCTTGCCTTTCAGGTGTTGCCGTTCGCTGCCGGTGTACCTGGCGCGCTTCAGATCCCGGGAAAGATCAAGCAGGTAGCGCAGCTCGCGAGGACTGTGATGCATCAGGCTAAGCAAGCTACGGTTGTGAATGTTGAAGGCCATGCAGGTTCACCTCGGAGATACAAATAGGATAGGGATGAATCAGTAATTCACGGGTTCCCGAATGATTGGGCAGGTCATGCAATGGCCACCGCCGCGACCACGCCCCAGCTCACTGGCGTCGATTGTGATGACCTCGACCCCGGCCTTGCGCAGCAGCGTATTGGTGTAGGTGTTGCGGTCATAGCCGATGACTACGCCGGGTTCCAGGGCCACCACGTTGTTGCCGTCATCCCACTGCTCCCGCTCGGCCTCGTAGCTGTCGCCTCCCGTCTGCACCGTGCGTAGTTTCTTCAGGCCCAGGGCCGTGGCCACGACTTCGAGAAAACCCTGCTCTTCGCGGCGTACGTCGATGCCACCCGGCTTGTTTTCATCGGGGCGCAGGCTGAATGCGACGATGGACTGCACGGCTTCTGGAAAGACCGTCACCAGATCGTGGTCACAGAAACTGAACACGGTATCCAGGTGCATGGCGGCACGGGATTTTGGCAGGCCCGCGACGATGATCCGCTCGGCCGCCCCCTGGTTGAACAACGACTGTGCTAGCTGACCAATCGCCTGGCGCGAGGTCCGCTCTCCCATGCCGATCAGCACGATGCCCTTGCCGAGCGGCATGACGTCGCCGCCTTCCAGCGAGGCCATGCCATGATCGATATCGGGATCGCCGTACCAGACCTGGAAGCTGGCGTTGGCGAATTCGGGATGGAACTTGTAGATCGCGGAGGTCAGCAAGGTTTCCTGGCGGCGTGCCATCCAGTGCATGGGATTCAATGTCACGCCACCGTAAATCCAGCAGGTGGTATCCCGGGTGAACAGCGTGTTGGGGAGCGGGGGAAGAATGAAGCTCGAGTGGCCAAGATAGTCGCGGAACATCCTGGCGATCACACTGGCGTGATCGCCAGGCAGGTCATCCCCCGAGACGCCTCCGATAAGGAATTCGGCGAGTCGACGCGGCTCCTGTTCTTCAATCCAGGCACGGACTTCCTGCTGTAAGCCCAGGCCTACCAGGTTGGCAGTGACCTTTCGGTCGAGAATCCATTTGCGGGCCTCGGGGTTCTTGACGATCTCTGCCAGCAGGTTATGCATTTCGAGAACTTCGATACCACGTTCGCGCATCTTGGTGATGAAGTCGAAATGGTCGCGCTTGGCCTGGTTGACCCAAATAACGTCGTCGAAGAGCAGGTCGTCGCAATTACTCGGGGTGAGCCGCTGGTGGGCCAATCCCGGCGAGCAGACCAGCACCTTGCGCAGTTTGCCGATTTCCGAATGAACGCCAAGTTGCAGTGGAAAAGTCATGATGTACTCCTAAGGGCAAGGCCGGAATGCCGGCTCTGTAATTGGCGGGACTCCAAGTTCAGAGCGACAGATAACCGGTGTACAAGCCGTAGGCGGAAAGGCTGGCACCGATCAGGACGAAAGCGAAGATTAACTTTTCTACAGGGCGAAACACGGGCTGGTTCTGCTCACGCTTGGCCTTGGCAAAAAACAGCGCACCAGGTGCATAAAGTAGCGCTGAAAGCAGGATGTACTGAACACCCCCCGCGTAGACCAGCCAGGCACTATAGATGACGGCGACCAGTGCGATGAACAGGTCCTTGTTCCGTTGTCGTCTTTGAGATTCGTAGGTTTCACCTTTCCAGCTTACCAGCAGGGCATACGCCGCCGACCAGAAGTAGGGCAGCAGAATCATCGAGGTGGCCAGGTAGAATAGGCTTAGATACGTGGACTCGTTGAATAGGGTGAGTATGAGGAAAAGCTGAATCAGTCCGTTCGAGACCCACAGGGCATTGCTGGGTACCTGCTTGCGATTTTCCTTCTTCAGGAAATTCGGCATGGTATGGTCGCGCGCACCGGCGAACAGGATCTCCGCGCACAGCAGTGTCCAGGCCAGCAGGCCTCCCGCCAGAGATACCACCAGGCCGAGGCTGATCAGGATGGACCCCCAGCGCCCCACGACCCGCTCCAGCACGCCAGCCATCGAGGGGTTCTGTAGGTTTGCCAGCTCCGGTTGTTGCATGATGCCCAAGGAAAGAATGTTCACCAGTACCAGCAAAAGCAGCACGCCCAGGAAACCGACCACCGTGGCCTTGCCCACATCACTGCGCTTCTCGGCCCGCGCCGAATAGATGCTGGCACCTTCGATACCTATGAATACCCAGACAGTGACCAGCATCATGTTCCGGACCTGATCCATAACGCTGCCAAGCTCTAGACTCCCTTGACCCCAGAAGTCGGTCCGGAAAATACCGGCATCGAACGCAAATAGCGTAATGATAATGAAAAGGATCAGTGGCACGACTTTCGCTACCGTCGTGACGAGGTTGATGAAGGCGGCTTCCTTGATCCCGTTCAGTATCAGGAAATGAATGCCCCACAGTAGAAGCGAGGAACACGCAATGGCCACAGGTGTGTTGCCTTCGCCAAAGACGGGAAAGAAATAACCCAAGGTGCTGAATAAAAGGACGAAATAACTGACGTTGCCGAGCCAGGCACTGATCCAATAGCCCCAGGCGGACGAGAATCCCATGTAGTCGCCGAAGCCAGCTTTGGCATAGGCATAAATACCCGAATCCAGGTCAGGCTTGCGGTTGGCCAGGGTCTGGAAGACGAAGGCCAGAGTCAGCATGCCTATCGCGGTTATTGCCCAACCGATCAGTACCGCGCCGGCGCTGGCACTTGCGGCCATGTTTTGTGGCAATGAGAAAATCCCCCCGCCGATCATCGAGCCGACGACCAGCGCGATAAGGGCCCCGAGTTTCAGTTTCTGTGTAGCCTGCGTCATTATTTGTCTCTGGGGAAAATTGGCTGTTTATGCAACTTGCTTGGTAGTCATGCCTGGCTATCGGATGCGTGTTTAATTATCCAGTTAGGGGTGACCTTATGGGTACTAATGTAGCTTGACTGGTATTGCACGCTGCATCATAGGCGATTGAATGCTAATAAAACTTGCGCTAAATCAAGTTTGCTGAAATAAACGGCAACCACTAACTAGAAGCCGAGGCTGGGCGATGACTTCGGATCGAGGGGCAGCGGCATGGCGTCTTGAATGAGAGCGAGCCGCCATCACCATTCATCAGTCAATAATTAGCAACAGCGCCATAGATTACGAGAGAGTGTCGGTATCAATTATTTGCTCTAAATCAAATTTCTTAATAATTCATACTTTTGACCTACTTGAGTAAGCTTGTCAACAAGTGGTGGCGCTATAACTATTCATATCGAGGCTGCATTTCGATAACGGGATGCCTGTTTCGTAATGTACTCATATTATTAGTTCTCGCGAATGCGCGGAGACAGGAGCACTGCCGTGGACAAGACCGCCAACCAGCCTTTACAAACTAGCCAAGAGCCCTCCTCAGAACCGACTAACCAGTCCTTGAGTCCCTTGGAAGAGTTTGATCGCAGGCTTGAAGGATTTTTTGAACGCAGCTGGATGAAGCCCTTCTTCAAGGATGATCTTATAAAGGAGCGCCTAGGATTTTTCGGCCAGCATAATCCCAAGGTTGATATTGTCGATCGCGACAAAGAAATCATCGTTCGCGCAGAAATGCCTGGTGTAGATCGCAAGGAAATTGATATCGAGATTACCGACCACTCATTGATGATCAAAGGGCATCGTTCAGGTGAAGCGAAAGAAGAAAAGGAAAAATATTACCATTCGGAGATGTGGCAAGGGGCTTTCGCTAGAACCATCGCCTTGCCGGTTGATGTGGATGAGCATCACGCTGAAGCTACATTTAAGGACGGTATACTTACGATCACTTTGCCTAAAGTCAAGCAGGATGTGCGTCGTAAAGTAGAAGTTAAATAAGCCGATGGCGTCGGTGATAATAGTTTAACCGACGCCACCTTTTATATGACCAGGTATCTACATGAAGGCTATGGTACTTGAGAAACGGGACGGATATCTTCAGGAGCGAGACCGGCCAATTCCCACTCCTGGCCAAGGGCAGGTATTGCTTAAGGTGGAAGCCTGTGCCGTATGCCGCACTGACCTGCATTTGTTGGATGGAGAGCTGCCAGATATCCATTATCCCATTATTCCCGGCCACGAGATCATTGGTCGCGTTGTCAGTTGTGGTTCTGGAGTTACGCTACAGCATGGCATGCGCTTGGGCGTCCCATGGCTGGGATACAGCTGTGGACATTGCCGTTATTGCATGAATGGGCAGGAAAACCTTTGTGATCGGGCCCGTTTTACCGGTTACCAGATCGATGGAGGCTTTGCCGAATATACCTTGGTAGACCATCGGTTCTGCTTTTCTATCAGCCCCGACTACAGTGCAGCAGAAGCAGCACCATTGATGTGCGCTGGCCTGATTGGTTACCGATCTTTAAGTATGTGTGGCGACGACCTGCAGCGCCTAGGTATCTTCGGCTTTGGCGCTGCGGCCCATATCATAGCCCAAATCGCACGATGGCAGGGTATCGAGCTGTACGCCTTTACTCGTTCGGGAGATGATCCTGCGCAACTGTTTGCTCATCACATGGGGGCGACCTGGGTGGGTAACTCCGATCAACTTCCCGATGTGCTACTAGATGCGGCTATTATCTTTGCACCTATCGGTGAGCTTGTGCCCGCGGCATTGCGGGCAGTGCGCAAAGGCGGTGTGGTAGTCTGCGGCGGCATTCATATGAGTGATATCCCTTCCTTCCCCTATGCGTTGCTATGGGGCGAGCGCCAGTTGCGTTCTGTTGCTAACCTGACTCGCAAAGATGGCGATGAATTTCTGAAACTGGCTTCCAAAGCGGCGGTCCGGACCAAGGTAGAATGTTATCCACTGCATGCCGCTAATGATGCTCTTCTACATCTTAGGGAAGGTAAGCTGACCGGTGCTGCTGTGTTGACGATGAACGGGAATTAATAGCTATGGCTAACTAACTGCATTCGAGGTGAAAGCTAGCCAAAAATTAAAATTGCCGTGCGAATAAAAATTAGCAACGACATGGCCCCATGAAAACAT
Source organism: Halomonas sp. HP20-15 (assembly GCF_033446685.1). Classification (NCBI taxonomy): domain Bacteria; kingdom Pseudomonadati; phylum Pseudomonadota; class Gammaproteobacteria; order Oceanospirillales; family Halomonadaceae; genus Halomonas; species Halomonas sp. HP20-15. The sequence continues at coordinate 198,814 of NZ_JAWQLY010000009.1, forward strand.
CAGAAGATCTGAGCCAGTATTGTTTCAGGTCAACTTTTTAATGTGGGTTATTTCTCCAAAGACATCAGAACTACCTTACAATGATTCCTCCGTCACCTCGTGTTTAGAGGCCGTGCTAGTCTCAAGCACGTACGCGATGAACCGGCGCACAGAGGGGACCTCGATCGGAGAGGATCAATGTCGATTCGCAATCTTGGCGCATTATTTGCCCCGACCGCAATCGCTCTTGTCGGTGCCAGTAACCGGCCCGGTTCAGTGGGCGCCGTGCTGGCGCGCAATCTCTTTGGAGTCGGGTTTGTGGGACCCATTATGACTGTGAATCCCCACGAACGCGCGATCCGCTCAACCCTCAATTACCACTCCGTCAGCGAACTGCCGCTAGCTCCCGATCTGGCCGTCATAGCGACACCGCCCGACACCGTGCCGGAACTCATCCATGAACTTGGTGAGCGGGGCTGCCGCGCGGCAGTGGTGATTACGGCAGGCTTTGGTGAGGGGGAACGCGCGGATGGCAAGGCGCTCAAACAGGCGATGCTGGAGGCGGCCCGGCCCTACTTGATGCGCATCGTCGGGCCCAACTGCCTGGGCATAATGGTGCCGCACCGGGGGATCAACGCCAGTTTCGCGCATCTCACGCCACTTGAGGGCGACGTGGCCTTCGTGACCCAGTCGGGCGCGGTGGCAACATCGATCCTCGACTGGGCCTCGGCACGAGGCATCGGCTTTTCACATGTGGTCTCTCTGGGTGCGATGAGCGATGTCGATTTCGGCGACATGCTCGACTACCTGGCCCTGGACCCCAAGACGCGCTCCATTCTACTTTACATGGAAGCTGTTACCGAGGCCCGCAAGTTCCTGTCGGCGGCCCGCATGGCCTCGCGCAATACGCCTGTGGTGGTGGTCAAGGCCGGACGCAGCGATGCCGGCGCCAAGGCGGCGCTGTCACATACCGGCGCGCTGGCCGGTTCCGATGTCGTCTATGACGCCGCGTTCCGGCGCGCAGGCATGCTGCGGGTCGGCACCCTCGACGAGCTGTTCCAGGCTGCGGGCACGCTGGCCACCGGCATTCGGGTGAAGGGCGACCGGCTGGCCATTCTTACCAATGGTGGGGGGCTCGGGGTGCTGGCGGTCGACGAGCTGGCTGACGTGCACGGTCGCCTGGCTGAGCTGTCCGAGGCGACGCTGGCGCGCCTCAATGGCGTACTCCCCAAGGCTTGGTCGCATGCCAATCCCGTCGATATTCTCGGCGATGCGCGGGGCCGGCGCTATGCGGACGCGCTCGAGGCTCTGCTCGCCGAGCGCGGAGCGGATGCGGTCTTCATAATGAACTGTCCCGCAGCGGTCGCGGATAGTCTCGAAGCTGCCCAAACCGTGGTCGAGACGGTCGGATCGCGGCGGCCGGCCGTGCTGACCTGCTGGCTGGGTGACGGGGCACCCGCCGAGGCACGTCGCCTGTTTGCCGCGAAGCGGATACCGTCTTACGAAACGCCCGAGCAGGCCATTCGGGCCTTTTGGCATCTGTCCAGCTACTGGCGAAACCAGCAGGCCCTGATGGAGACGCCACCGGCCATCTCCGATGCCATCAATATCGATCGAGTCGGGGCGAACGCTATCATCGATAGCGTACTCGAGGATGGTCGCAGCATCCTGACCGAGACGGAAGCGGCCGGAGTTCTGGCGGCCTACGATATCCCGACGGTGCAGGCCATCGTGGCCCGCACGCCCGAGGAAGCCAGCGAGGCGGCATTGCAGTTGGGGTTTCCGGTCGTGTTGAAGATCCTGTCGCGTGATATCTCTCACAAGTCAGATGTGGGAGGTGTGCAGCTGAATCTAGCTTCGTGTGGTGCCGTGGCCAAGGCGGCCGAGGATATGCTCGCCACGGTTCGCCGGGCCGCGCCTGGAGCTCGCGTCGATGGCTTCAACGTGCAGCCGATGATTCATCGTCCCGCCGCGCACGAATTGATTCTGGGCATCGCTGAAGACAGTGTCTTCGGGCCGGTCATTCTGTTCGGACAGGGTGGTACGGCGGTCGAGGTCATCGGCGACCGTGTCGTTGGCCTCCCACCGCTCAATCCCCTCCTGGCGCAGGAAATGATCCAGTCGACCCGCATTTCTCGCCTGCTGCACGGCTATCGGGATCGTCCGGCGGCCGATCTCGAATCGGTCACGCTCACGCTGATCAAGTTGTCCCAACTGATCGGCGATCTGGAGCGTGTGACTGAACTCGATATCAATCCACTACTTGCCGACGCTGCCGGGGTGATCGCCCTGGACGCACGTATTGCGATCAGGGCCGACCGTGGCCAGCGGAAACCATTTGCCATTCGTCCTTACCCTCAGCAGCTCGAGCAGATCATCGAGACAAGCAATGCGCAGCGCTATTTCGTGCGCCCGATTCGCCCAGAAGATGAAGGTGCACTGGTCGAAATGCTTCGCCATTCTTCCCCCGACGATGTACGGCTGCGCTTCTTTGCGGCGATCAGGAGCTTCGATCATGCTTTCGCGGCTCGCTTGACCCAGATCGACTATGACCGCGAAATGGCCTTCGTCGCGATGCCGCTAGACAAGCAGGAAATCTTCGGTGTTGTCCGCCTGTCTGCCGACCCCGACAAGGAGAAAGCCGAGTTCGCGATCATGGTGCGTAGTGACATGAAGGGAACCGGACTCGGTTACCGTCTCATGGAGCAGATTCTTGACTATGCCCGTGCTACCGGCATACGTCAGGTATTTGCCGATGTACTGCGAGAAAACCATGCCATGCGTCAGATGGCGGCGGAGCTAGGGTTTTCGATCCAACCTGCTGCAGACGAGATGGAGATCGTAACGGTCACTCTGGACCTCTGATGGCAGAACGCCATTGCGCTCAATGTATCGATTACCTTTGGAGTAGGCATGGAGACAGCCTCTGCCGTGCGCCCGGCTGATACCGCGACAGCATCCGTACATGGCGATGCCCATGCCAAGCATGTCGACGAGATTCTTGCGACCTTGGGAACATCGCCTGCCGGGCTGACGAAGAACGAAGCGATTAGTCGCCAAGCTATATACGGGCTCAACCAGTTGCCGGCGGTGGCTGGCCGCCATCCACTGTTTCGCTTGCTCGCCCAATTTCATAACGCGCTGATCTATTTTCTGCTGTCGGCGGCGGTCGCGGCATTGTTGCTGGGGCATTACGTCGATGCATCGGTCATCGTTATCGTGGTGCTGGTCAACGCCGTGGTCGGTTTTGTTCAGGAGGGTAAGGCGGAAAAGGCGCTCAATGCGATCCGTAACCTGATCGCTCCGCATGCCCATCTGGTAAGAGAGGGCCGACGCGTTAAGGTGCCAGTCGATGAGATCGTTCCGGGTGACATCGTATCGCTGGAGGCAGGGGATCGGGTGCCCGCTGATCTGCGCCTCATCCGGGCCAGTTCATTGCGGATCGAGGAAGCCATCCTGACCGGCGAGTCGTTGGCTGCAGAAAAGCGCGAGACTCCGGCGCCTAAGGAGGCGGCGCTCGGCGACCGTCACTGCATGGCGTACTCGGGTACTCTGGTTGCCAGCGGTCAGGCTACAGGGGTGGTCGTTGCCACCGGCAGCGATACCGAGATCGGGCGAATCAATACTTTGCTGCGCGAGGTCCAGCCATTGACCACGCCGCTGCTGCGCCAGATCAATCGTTTCGGTATGCAGTTCACCTGGATTACGCTGGCCGCGGCGGTCGTTTTGTTCGTCTTTGCGGTGCTGGTGCGCGGCTATGCCTGGCCGGAGGCCCTGATCGCGGTGGTGGCGTTGGCCGTGGGGGCCATCCCGGAAGGCCTGCCGGCGGTCATTACCATCACGCTGGCCATCGGTGTGCAGCGCATGGCACGGCGTAACGCCGCAATCCGGCAGCTACCCGCTGTGGAAACACTCGGGGCTACCTCTGTTATCTGCTCCGATAAGACCGGTACGCTGACCCGCAACGAGATGACAGCGCGACGCCTGGCCGTGCCCAGTGGCCGAATCTGGGTGACCGGTTCGGGCTATGTGCCGGAAGGGCGGCTGGAAATCGAATCGGCGAATAACGCCGAGGTGGTTCAGCGGCTGGCGGACAGTGACAGGCTGATTAGGGTGGGGTTGCTCTGCAATGATGCCCAGTTGAGCCAGACTGGTGGAGATTGGCATGTCATCGGCGATCCGATGGAGGGGGCACTGGTGGCGTTGGCGATCAAGTCTGGGGTGGAGCACGAGCGTGTACGCCAGGAGTGGTCACGCCTTGATGAGATTCCATTCGATGCCAAGCATCGCTTCATGGCCACGCTCAACCGTAATGCCTCGGGCGCACGTCGAATCTTCGTCAAGGGCGCGCCCGACGAACTGCTACAGCTATGCACTGTCCAGACGGAGGGTGAGGGGACTGTGCCGCTGGATCGGAACGCCTGGACCGCACTGATCGCGGAAGCGGCCTCCCAGGGCGAGCGTGTACTTGGCTTCGCCGACAAGTCGGTGCAACCTGACACTGACCACGTAGATTTCCCCGATCTTGAAGAGGGAATGGCCTTCATCGGCTTGGTGGGGTTCATCGATCCGCCGCGTGAGGAGGTCGTGGCCGCCATCGCCGAGTGTCGCTCCGCCGGGATTGCGGTGAAGATGATCACCGGCGATCACGCGGCGACTGCGGCGGCCATCGCCCGTCTGTTGGGCCTCGGCGATAATCCTCGCGTACTCACCGGACGTGATCTCGATGACATTTCGGAGAGCGACCTGCCCGCTATCGTCGCTGAGACTAGCGTCTTTGCCCGGACCAGCCCCGAACATAAGCTGCGCATCGTCCAGGCGCTGCAAGCGACCGGCGCCATCGTCGCGATGACCGGAGACGGCGTCAATGATGCGCCGTCGTTGAAGCAGGCGGATGTCGGGGTCGGCATGGGGCACAAGGGCACCGACACGGCGAAGGAGGCGTCCCAGATGGTCCTGCTCGACGACAACTTTGCCTCCATTGTCGCCGCCGTGAATGAAGGCCGGGTGGTCTACGACAATATCCGCAAGGTGGCGGCGTGGACACTGCCGACCAATGGTGGCGAGGTATTGGCCGTCGTTGCCGCGATCCTGTTTAACTTCGCCATGCCGATGTCAGCGGTTCAGATTCTGTGGATCAATCTCGTCACGGCAGCCACGCTCGGCCTGGCCCTGGCATTCGAGCCCGCCGAGCCCAATGTCATGCAGCGTCAGCCCAGACCTGCTGCGCAGGGGTTGCTTACCCCTTTTTTAATCTGGCGCGTCATGCTCGTGTCACTGTTGTTCCTGGCTGTGGCGTTGGGCGTTTTCTTTTACTCGCTGGGGCGAGGAGACGAGTTGGCCATGGCCCGCACGCTAGTGGTCAATGTGATCGTGGTACTGGAAGTCTTCTATCTCTTCAACGTGCGCTACCTGCACATGACTTCGTTCAACTGGCGCGGCGTGTTGGGGACCCCCGCCGTACTGATAGCTGTTGCAGTGGTTGTCCTGGCTCAATTCGCATTCACTTACCTGCCGGTCATGAATGTTTTATTTGATACCCGTCCGTTGGGCATCACGGACGGAATAATGGTCATCGCTATCGGTGTGGGTCTCTTGATCGTATTGGAAGGCGAGAAAATGCTAATACAGCGAGTCAGTTGGTTAAGCCGTTGCGCATGAGAATCGTCCTTGTGAGCTGGTGGAGACGCGCAAGGTACCGGATCCTGACGCTTGACTGGTATCCACCTTGTTTGTTCATCGGCTTCGTGGCTTTCTGGACATGGCTGGCAGTTGCGCCTCGTTATCGATCCGACTGGTTGCTTGAGAATATGCTGGTATTTACGGCAATCCCTGTGCTGGCCTGGGTTTGGTACCGAGGAAGTGTGTCACGCCTCGCATGGAGTAGTATTTTCCTCTTTCTTACTTTTCATGAAGTCGGCGCCCACTACACCTATTCCGAAGTGCCATACGACCAATGGTGGCAAGCCATTTTCGGTTTTTCCCTGGATCATGAACTTGGCTTCGAACGTAACCAGTATGATCGATGTGTACATTTCCTTTATGGGTTACTTGCTCTTCCACTTGTGGCAGAGCTCATGGCAAGGCTTTTTTGCCTCGACTCTTTACTGCTTCGGCTCATCCCGGTATCGATTATCATGTCTCATGCAGCGCTTTATGAACTTATCGAATGGTTTGCAGCTGAAGTTTTTGGAGGTGAGCTGGATCAAGCATACCTAGGAGTGCAGGGGATATATGGGACGCACAGAAGGATATGCTGTTGGCGCTTCTAGGGGCGCTTGTGGCCAGTGTCGTTACCCTTATCATAAGTAAAGCTGATGTGAAGGGATGTCCCAATCGCCGAAAAATACTAAATAAATAAACTGCGTAATCATTTGCTTGGATAATGCCTGCCGGATATGGCGCTAGCAGGGCAAGCTCCATGCATATCTGCTCTTTTTTCTGTTATTAGCAGCTCATCAGCTGTTAAGGAGTGCGCGTCACTTATGTCGACTCTGGCTTTTCAGGGTGAGGTGAATGTTTCCTCGACAGTCCCATGGTGCCAGTCGGTATTTACCAATCCTGTGCATGACTCGTACAATTGAAGAGTCAATGCTTATTAAGCGGATCCATGGCGGGGCAATCATTATCGCCGGTGCCAGCATTTGTAACGGCGGCGCATTTTTCATCACGTCCGCTATAATTTGGAGAAATCCCGTACGCGGCTGGTTATTGGTGGGTTTTAGGCAGCTGGCACCCTAGGGCGTCAGCTCGTCGATGGAGCCGCGAAAGTTCGAGTACTCGGCCATGAACTCACCGTCAAAGCTAAGGTGCATACCCTTGGCGGGTTTTCCGCCCATGCCGGGCAGAGCCAGTTGATCGGCTGGGCCGGGACCTTCCGTAATCGCCCACGCTTCTACCTCGTACACGGCGAGGCGGGAGCCCAGCAGGCGCTCAAGGCCGCCTTGGCCAAAAATGGTATTGAGGCCGAGATTCCGTCATATGGCCAACGAATCGATTTGTGACAGGCAAGAGCAGTATTGTGTTTTAGCCAAATAGGTCAAGACTTTTACGACACCAAGCAGATGCGACTCTATGACGCATCTAAATGTTGACGCATTGGGCTATTCTTTGGGTATCCAAATAAAGTTATTAGCATATATCAAATGGTCATTTGTTGCCGTGCATCTTCGATGCGCAATGCGCGGTCTCTTGGCTCGGGGGAGATTAACGTCATGCCCACACAGTACACAACGCATGCCCTTGCGGGTCACCCAGTCGTTACCCCTTTTTTTGACGAGCCGACCAATACCTTCAGCTATGTGGTCCAGGACCCCGAAAGTAGGGCCTGCGCCATTCTCGACTCGGTGCTCGATTTCGATTATGCCGCCGGACGCACCGATGTTCGCTCCGCGGATGAGATAGTCGGCTTCGTACGCGGACAAGGCCTTGAGGTGAAGTGGATCCTCGAAACACACGTTCACGCTGATCATCTTTCTGCGGCCCCTTACCTGTATGAAACGTTAGGCGGCAGGACCGGCATCGGCGCGAAGATCGTCGATGTCCAGGCTATGTTTGGTAAAGTTTTTAATGCCGGTAGCGACTTCGCTCGTGACGGGAGCCAGTTCGATCAGTTATTTGAAGAGGGTGACAGCTTCTCTATTGGCAGCTTGGAAGGTCAGGTCCTGCATACCCCGGGGCACACACCAGCCTGCCTGACGTATCTGATCGGCGATGCCGCTTTCGTTGGTGACACGCTGTTCATGCCCGACTATGGCACCGCCCGCTGCGATTTCCCCGGTGGTGATGCGCGGACGCTCTACCGCTCCATACAAAAGGTATTGGCGCTGCCGGACGAGACCCGGCTCTTCCTGTGTCATGACTACAAGGCACCGGGGCGAGAGGAGTATCGGCACGCAACCACGGTGAAGGAACAGCGGACCCACAACATTCATGTGCACGAGGGCATCAGCGAGGAGGAGTTCGTCAGTATGCGCACCGAGCGAGATGCCACCCTCAGCATGCCGCGGCTGATCCTGCCCTCTGTACAGGTCAACATGCGCGCTGGAAAGATGCCGCCGCCAGAAGCCAATGGTCAGGTCTACCTTAAGGTGCCAATCAATAAATTATGACGGCCTAGCGTTCTATTGTCTTATCCATAGCGAGCATAGCCGGCCAGTATGGGTGACCGGCTGAGGTTCAACCTGATTATGACTTGGGGAAGATAACGTGGACTGGAATGGAGCCGTACATGGGCTGATCGGCGGTATTCTCATCGGTCTATCCGCCACATGGCTGATGGCAACGCTGGGACGCATAGCAGGCATCAGCGGTATTATTGGAACACTCGTCACTGCTCGGCCAAAGGGCGATAGCGCCTGGCGCTTTGCCTTTTTACTAGGCCTAATCAGCGGCCCGATTGTGCTTGTAATGTTGTGGGGTGGATTGGGCAATGTGGCGGGGGCGCCTGGCGAAGTGATTGGCCAGCCTGCCGGAGGTGTCGGTCGCATGCTTGTTGCAGGGTTGCTAGTCGGTGTGGGAACAAGCCTGGGGAGTGGCTGTACTAGCGGTCACGGGGTATGCGGCCTAGCGCGGCTCTCGCCTCGTTCATTGATCGCGACATTGGTTTTTCTCACTGTAGCAATGGTTACTGTCTTTATCGTGCGTCATGTCTTCATGGGAGGCTCATGAAAACATTGATGGGTTATCTCGCGGGGTTGTTGTTTGGGCTGGGCCTAGCGATCGGAGGCATGACTGATCCGGCTCGGGTGCTTAACTTTCTTGATGTATTTGGTAATTGGGACCCGACCTTAATGTTCGTGCTGGGTGGAGCCGTATTTACGACATTAATCGGCTACCGAGTGGTGTTGCGTTACCCTCGCCCCTTGTTCGCTGAAATGTTCCAATTGTCGACACGAAGTGATGTGGATAGACGCTTGATTAGTGGGGCAGCATTGTTCGGCATCGGCTGGGGCCTATCCGGCTATTGTCCTGGACCGGCGTTCGCCTCTCTCGCCGGGTTAACCTTTCCCCTCGTAGCCATGCTAGTGGCGATGGTGGGGGGCTGGTGGCTAGCGAAGATGTTCTCAGGTGAACATTGAGCAAGCAAGACAGCGGCTCATCATGACTGCCTGTCCTCGAACATGCTCCCGTGGCCGCATTCTAGGCAGTGAATTTGCCTTTCATCGTTTCGCGCTGTGTATGCTCCGTGCTTTCCCTCTCAGGCTCACGGCCGCCGGGCATCTAGTCATGACCGGTAAATAGTCGAGTATCGTCCGGCGGCGCCAGGATGGCCTAAGTGAATCCTACGGCTGTTGAGCATTGTCCCGGGGTATCGGCAGGGTCGTGCCGCCTCCGATTGAAGAGTGTGTCATGTACGAAGGCGCATCGCCGATGACAACGGTGACCGACGCTTTGGGCGGGCCCTGCCTGCTATCTCGCCCACGTAGAAAGTGTCGTTCGCAACAAAGAGGAGGCTTACTGGCCGCCCGTCATCCACGCTGGCCGGCCCGTTGTGCAGCGCCGTCCCTCTTTTTGCTCGCGAAGGCGGCTCTCGTTTGACATTATAGGCGGCTCGTATTTAGATAGATCGGTCTATATAGGAGCGATCGCCGTTGCCAGCCTCCAAGCGCGACCAGCTGCTCGCCACAGCCGAGCGACTTTTTTATGAACAGGGATTCCATGCCACTGGTGTCGACCGCATCGTGGCTGCCGCTGGAGTGGTACGCATGACGCTCTATAACCACTTCACTTCCAAGGAGGCCTTGATAACGGCGGTACTGAAGGCCCGCCATGAACGTTTCATTGCCAGCCTCGATGCGGCTGCAGCCTCGGCTTCGCCAGGCCAGGTGACACGGGCCATGGTCGAGGCGCATGGCCGCTGGTTGGAGCGCTACAGCCAGCATGGCTGCATCATGGCCAAGGCAATGGGCGAGTTCGCCGAGCATGGCACCGAGATCCATGCCTTGGCGGCGGCGGCCAAGACCGACCTGCTGGCACGCCTCGAGGCCGCAGTGAAAAGCGACGAGCTGGACCACCACGAAGGACTGGCGCGACGCCTCTTCGTGGTATTGGAAGGCAGCAATACGACAGTGGCTCTGCTTGGCGTACAGGCGGCCCTGGCCGACACTCGGGCCGTGACCGACGCCCTGCTTGCAGCGGCCAGGAGCGGGATCTCCTAAAGCCCTTGGCAGCACTCGGCGGTCGGGTCCATTTCCGTTACGCCTCTAGGCGGTAGGGGCGTAACGCTTTAAGGGCTTTCACACCGTCCCTCATGGCGGCAGATGGTCAGCGGCTTGCGCGGTAGTGCTGAGATCCCGTCGCCAACCGTTTTATTTCTACATCAACAGGCGAGGTCAAATGGTGGGTGCGAGTACGGTTTTCGTGGCGTTGGCGGCTCTTTTTTGGGGTTTGTCGGGCGGGATTGGCGGAATCCTTATGGCCGATGGCTGGGACGCGTTCGTGGTTTCTTTCTACCGGGGCGCGATCGGACTGCTGTGCGTCCTCGTCTGGCTAATGCTGCGCCCACACGGTAGTGGGCTGGCAAATCGCTGGCTATGGTTCTGGTCAGTCATTGCCGGTATCGGCGTAGCAGGCAACTTCTCATTCTACTTCTTGAGCATTTCGCACGGTAGCGTTGCGGTTGCGGCTACGTTGATGTACTGCGCACCGGTGTTCGTGTATCTCGTGTCTTTCGCTCTAAAACTGGAAAGCCCCACTCCGCTGAAGTGGGCCGCGATTGTGGTGGTAATGCTCGGTATCATGTTGCTTACACAAATCTACGACGTCGGTGCTAGCGGTGTTACAGCGCTTGGTGTAGTGGCCGGTCTGCTCGCTGGGCTGGCTTATGCGATATTCATTTTCGGTTTCAAATATGCGGCGGCGCACGGTAGCCCCCAGGCTATTCTCTCAATAGCGTTTGCGGTACTTGCCATTATTCTTATCTGGCCGAGCGATACCGGCCAGACGATTGCGGCTCTGGGTACACAGGATTGGCCGCTGTTCGCGGTGCTAGGTGTGCTGGGCGCAGGATTATCTTTCGTCCTTTATATTATCGGCCTGAATCACACTGCTCCGGCCGTGGCCTCAATTGTGGCAATGGTCGAACCGGTCACTGCGACGCTGTTCGGCGTCGTTGCTTTAAATGAAAGCCTGGTGGGACCGCAAATTCTAGGGATGGGGCTGATATTAGTTGCAGTGACTGCGCTTAGCGTATATTCGAACTCTGGGCGGCCATCTTCTGGCAGAGTCACTAGCTAATTAGCATTCGAGTTGATGCCCGCCATTAAGATTATCATTATCGGTATGTATTAAACTAAGCTTGGTAGCGGGCGTGACGCAGCCAAGCCACTGACGTTATCCTCTCGATGGAACTATTTGATCGTCTGCATCGATGATTGTCTGGCAGTGCTGGGCGACCGCCATGGTATGAAATGGCCAGAGCATTAAGGCCCTTTGGGATGAGTGGGAATTGAGTGTGGGGCTTGGTGCAGCGTTGATGCCGCACGTGTCCGGCTCTATCGAGCCATCTTGTTGGGTCGGCTCGGTAAGATAATTACTTCTCGGCGCCGCGTTCGAGACAAGTGTTGATTTTGTTGGCGCCCCCATCAGGATTCGAACCTGAGACCTTCCCCTTAGGAGGGGGATGCTCTATCCAGCTGAGCTATAGGGGCTTCGCTTGCAGGCTTGCCGAGCGCAATCGGTCCACGCGCCGAACGAGGCGCATTATAAGCGTCTGACAGCACGAGATAAACCTTTGCGCCGCCAAGGCCTTCTCGCTCAGGCGGGCTGCTCGGGGGAAAGGGCGGTTTTCAGGGGGTAAGCGGGGCGTGCGTCCGCGCTCAGGTAGCGCTCGATCAACAGCGACACCGGCATCGGCTCGCCGAACAGGAAGCCTTGCGCCAGATCGCAACCCAGCCCGCGCAGCTTTTCGAGCTGCTTGTCGCGCTCCACGCCCTCGGCCAGCACCTGGCGCTGCATGGCGTGGGCCATTTCGATGATGCCGCCGACGAATTGCCGCTGGTCCTCGCGGGAGTCGAGATTCTTGATCGCGCTGCGGTCTATCTTGAGCGTGTCTATCGGCAGGTGGTTGGCGTAGGTAATCGAGGAAATGCCGGAGCCGAAGTCGTCGAGGGCGATCGAAGTGCCCAACAGCCGCGCCTCTAGCAACTGGCTGCAGGCCAGGTCCAGATCGTGGAAATGGCTCGATTCCAGCACCTCGATGGTCAGGTAGGGCACCGTCAGCTTGAGCGCGTCACGGGTCTCGACGATGGCGCGCAGGAAGCTTCCGGTTTCGATCTGATCCTGGGACAGATTGATGCTGACCGGGGTGGCGTGGCCGGCGTCCTGGAGGCGCTTGGCCATGTAGCCGGCCTCACGCACCAGCCACTGACCGAACGGCAGGCTCAGCGAGGAGTGCATGATCACCTCGATGAAATGCTGCGGCCCGAGCAGCCCCTTCTGGGGATGGCGCCAGCGGGCCAGCGCCTCGAAACTGTGCGTCTGGTTGCTCGCCAGGTCGATGATCGGCTGATAGTAGAGTTCGAGCTCGCCGTTCTCGAAGGCGTCGCGGATCCGCTGGAAGGCGTCCTGGCTGCGCGATTCGATGAAGCGTTGCGCCTTGGCGATGCGGTTCTTGCCGCCAAGTTTGGCCTCGTACATGGCATGGTCGGCGCTGTCGATCAGGGTCGGCGGGCTCTGCCGGTAGTCGCTGGTGAAGGCCAGGCCGATCGAGACCGAGACGTTGACCAGCTCGCCGTTGGTGAGCAGGAAAGGCTGGGTCAGGTCGTCGATGATCTTTTGCCCGACCTTGAACGCCTTGTCGCTATTGCCCATGCCGCCGAGTGCGATGACGAACTCGTCGCCGCCGAAACGCGCGACGATGTCGGTACTGCGCATCAGCCGCTTGAGTCGCCGGCTGACCTCGACCAGCAACTCGTCGCCGGCGGCGTGGCCGTAGCTGTCGTTGATCGGCTTGAAGTCGTCGAGGTCCATGAACAGCACCGACAGGCCGCTCTCGACGAACTGCAGGCCGGCCAGGTGGCTTTCGAGCATCACGGTGAAATGCTCGCGATTGTAGAGCCCGGTCAACGGGTCGTAGATCGCCATTCGCTCGAGGCGCGCCTGGTTGAGGCGCTGCTGGGTGATGTCGCGGAACACGCCGACATAGTTGATCACCTCGCCGGCGTCATTGCGCACGGCCGAAATGGTCGAATTCTCGATTAGTTGGCTGCCATCCTTGCGGGTATTCCAGATGTCGCCGGACCAGAAGCCGTGCTTGTCCACCGCGGCGAACAACGATTGATAGAAGGTGGCGTCGTGCTTGCCGGATGACAGGATATGCGGCTTCTTGCCAATTACCTCGGCGCGCTCGTAGCCGGTCAGTGCGGTGAAGGCCGGGTTGGTGTCGACGATCGTCCGCTCGGCGTCGGTGATGATGATGCCGTCGTGGGTGCTGTCGAATACCGCCTTGGCGAGCCCCTGGCGGCGCTGATCGGTGACGTCGCGATGGGTAGCGATCACGTAGCGATGCCCATCGGCGCTCTCGGTTACCGACAGAGTCAATTCGTCCCAGAGCTGGCCGCCGTCGCGACGACACAGCGCCAGCGTGTGGGTCGCCGGCGCGCGGCTGGCCAACGCCTCGCTCAGCCAGGTCTCGATATTGCTTCCGCTGTCGCAGGTGACGAAAACGCTGCGCGCAGGAACCAGCGCCTCCTGGCGGGAATAGCCGGTGAGCTGCTCGAAGCCGGCGTTGACGTACAGCACCGGAAAATCGGCGGCCTCGCCGTCGATGATCGAAATGGCGATGCCGGGCAGTTCCAGCACTTTGACAACGGGTTCCAGCAGGGGAGGCAATTGGCCCAAGGTGATACTCCTGTGCAGCCGGCGATCCTCTGGCAATCGATTGGTTATCGGCCGTGGCAGCGAAGACTTGAGCGCGAATTCGCCGGTGGGTAGAGCCCCGCGGGCGGCGGCGCTAGACTGGCGTCTTTTCTCGGACAAGAGGCAAACGGTGAGCGCTCACGACCGCATATTCGACGGCCTGGCCGACAAGTTCGCCGATAGCCTGTATGGCAAGCCGCGCGGCGAGCTGCGCCTGGCGCTGCTCGACGACCTGTTGCCCCGCACCCTGACGCTGTGCGGCCAGCCGGCGCTGGATGTCGGCGGCGGATTGGGTCAGATGAGCGCCTGGCTGGCGAGGCGCGGCCATCCGGTGACGCTGGCCGAACCCTCCGGCGAGATGCTCGAGCGGGCGCGCGAGGCGCATGCCGGGCTGCCAATCGATTTCAGGCAGTTACCGCTTCAGGCGCTGGGCGAGGCCGCTCCCGGCCCGTGGCCGCTGGTCGTCTGTCACGCGGTATTCGAATGGCTCGCCGAGCCGCGCCAGGCGCTGGCGGCGTTGAGTCGGCTGCTGGCGCCGGGCGGGCAGCTCTCGCTGATGATCTTCAACCGCGACGCGCTGCGCTTCTCGAACATCGTCAAGGGCAACCTGGAGAAGGCGCTGGACGATCGGCTGGCGGGTACCGGCCAGCGCCAGCGCTTGACCCCGATCTCACCGCTGACGCATGCCGAGGTCAGCGGCTGGCTCGCCGAAGAAGGCTTGGTCGTCGAGCATGTCGCCGGTATCCGGGTCTTTCACGATTACCTGCGCGAGCGCGACCCGGACGCCGCGACGCTGGCCCGGCTGTTCGAGCTCGAGCGGCGCTATTGCGACGTCGACCCGCACTGGCGGCTGGGGCGCTACCTGCTCTACCACGTGCGCAAACCCGACCGGCCTGTCCCGGCGAATGAAACCCGCGGAGGTGTGAAATGAGCGCGACGACCCCGGTCTGCCAATTGCTCGAGCGCCAAGCCGGCGACTATCGAGGCTGGCTGTGGGTGGCACCGCCGACCGATTCCTGGTTGACGGCGCAGGCGCCGGGGCCGTTGTGGAGCGCCGATCTCACGCTGGTCCGACAGTGGCGGGCCGGCGGCTTGAGGGCGTATGACGCGCTGGACGCCGAGCTCGACACGCCGCCCGGAGCCGTGCTGTTCTGGCCCAAGGCCCACGCGCTGGGCGAATGGTGGCTGCTGGCGCTGTGTCACCGGTTGCCCGCGGGTACGCCGCTGCAGGTGGTGGGCGAGAACCAGGGCGGCATCAAGCGGGTGCTCAAGGTGCTGGCGGCGTTGGGGCTGGGGTGCCGCAAGCTCGACAGCGCGCGCCGTTGCACACTGTTCGAGACGCGCGTCGGGCCGGTCGCGCTGGATCCCGATGCGGTGTGGCAGCAATTCGAGGCGGCCGGACTTACGCTGGCCAGCCATCCCGGGGTGTTCGGCCACGGCAAGCTCGACGACGGTACGCGGTTATTGCTCGAGCATCTGCCCCACGAGCTGGGGCGCCGGGGCGAGCGCGTGCTCGATGTGGGCTGCGGCGACGGGGTCATCGCCGCGAGCCTGGCGCAACGCGGCGCTACGGTCACCGCGCTCGACGTCAGCGCCTTCGCCGTGGAGGCGACCCGGCGCACGCTGGCTCTCAACGGCCTGGCGGCCGATACGCCGAATGGCGCGGTGGTGCAGAGCGACGTCTACGACGGCCTGGCCGATGGGGAACGCTTCGCGGCGATCGTCAGCAACCCACCGTTTCATCAGGAGCGATCGATCGATTACGGACCGGTGGCGCGGTTGATCGCCGAAGCGCCCGCGTGGCTCGAGCGCGGCGGTAGCCTGCTGCTGGTGGCCAATGCCTTCCTGCCGTATCCCGACCGTCTCGAGGCGGCCTTCGGGCGCTTCTCGATTCTCGCCGACGACCGGCGCTTTCGGGTCTATCGGGCGATACGCCGCTGACTCTCGCTCGCTCAGCGTTGAGGGTCGCGGTAGTCGATGGCGGTGACGATGTAGCTCGTCTCGCCGCCCGGCGCGGCGACCGTGACCTCGTCGTCGAGTGCCTTGCCGAGCAGGGCGTGGGCCAGCGGCGCGTCGACGCTGATCCAGCGCTTGGCGGTATCGGTCTCGTCGTGACCAACGATGCGGATCGCCAGCTCCTCGCCGTCTTCGTCTTCCAGGGTAACGAAAGCCCCGAAATACACCCGACCGGTATCCGCCGGCAGGCGATCGACGACCTGCAGTTCGTCGAGCCGCTTGCCCAGGTAGCGGATGCGCGCGATGACCCGGTTGAGTTCCTTCTTGTTATAGGTGTAGTCGGCGTTCTCGCTGCGATCGCCCAGCGCGGCGGCCTCGCCGACCTTGGCCGAAATCTCGGGACGGCGCACCCGCGACAGGTGGTCGAGGATGCCGCTGAGGCGGGCGTGGCCTTCCGGGGTGATCAGGTTGCTCTTGGCTTCCTGGCGCGGATCCTTGGCGGGATCGCGCCAGCGCGTCATGTTGCGGCCTTTCATGGCATCGGGTCGTCATAGCGGCTTGCGGTAATCCGGCCAGCCTACGCAACCCGGCCGCGAAGGCCAAGCTGTGCCGAGGATTCGACGAAGACCGCATAGTGAATCATACAAACGTTCGTTATGTTGCTGGTGAGTAGGATGCGCGACGAGCCGGTTGGCTCGTGTCACCGCCGCTGGCGGATTGTCGAGGAGTCGAGCGATGCTGTGTAAACGTCTGTTGGGAGCGGCCGTGTTGGCCGTCATATTGTCGGGAATCGCGGGGGGCGTCATGGCGCAGCCCGATCCGGTCTATCCGCTGATCAAGCGCTGGGCGCAGATCAACTACCACATGCAAGGGGACGCCCAGGAAAAGGCCTTCGCGCAATTGGCCGGCGATGTCGACCAACTGGCAACGGCGCGGGCTGGCGATGCCCGGGTGCTGACCTGGCAGGGCATCATCCTGGCCTCGCAGGCGCGCGCCAAGGGCGGGTTGGGTGCCCTGGGACTGGCCAAGCAGGCGCGCGCGGCGCTCGAAAGGGCGATCGAGATCGATCCCCGCGGCGATGACGGCTCGGCCTACGTCACCCTGGGCACGCTTTACGCCAAGGTGCCGGGTTGGCCGGTCAGCTTCGGCGACGAGGAGAAGGCCGAGCGACTGCTCAAGAAAGCCGTCGAGATCCGTCCGCAGGGCATCGACACGCTGTACTTCTACGCCGACTTCCTGCACGAGCAGGGGCGCGACGCCGCGGCGCTGGAGTATGCCCAGCGCGCCGATGCGGCGCCCGGGCGCCCTGGACGGGAGGCGTCCGATGCGGGGCTGCGCGAGGAGATTCGCCGGTTGCTGGGCGAGTTGCGCCAGGGCTGACGTTGCTCGAGGCCGGTCCGTTGCGTCCGCGACGGGCGGCTTAATCGAGGCGCGACTTGGAATCCATCCATCGGCCCGGGATAATGGGGCGCATTGTGTCCGCGCCCGGAGAACGCCCCGGCCGATTGGAGAGCCCATGACCGACGACAATTCGCAGGCCGTCGCGCGCTTTACCGGTGCCGATGTCGAGCAGCTGGAAACCGAGTCGCTCTATCGGGGCTTTTTCAGCCTCGAGCGCCGCCACCTGCGTCATCGCCTGTTTCACGGTGGCTGGAGCCGCGTGCTCGACCGCGAGGTGCACGTGCGCCGCGACGCAGTGGGCGTGCTACTCTACGATATCGAGCGCGATAGCGTGGTCCTCGTCGAGCAACTGCGTGCCGGGGCGCTCGACGATCCGCTCAGTCCCTGGAAGCTCGAACCCGTCGCCGGGTTGATCGAAGCCGGCGAGGACCCGGCCGAGGTGGCGCGCCGTGAAGCCATGGAGGAGGCGGGTTGTCACATCGACGAGCTGATCGAGTTGTACAGCTATTATCCCAGTCCCGGGGGCAGCGACGAACGCGTCACGCTGTTCTGCGGGCTCGTCGACAGCCGCGAACTGGGCGGCGTGCATGGCCTGGAGGAGGAGGACGAAGACATCCAGGTACATGTGTTGCCATTCGCCCGCGCCCAGGAGTTGCTCGAGGCGGGGCGGCTGGATAACGCTATGTGCCTGATCGCCTTCCTCTGGCTGACACGCGAAAGGGCCTCATTGCGAGCAAGGAGATAAGCCGTGGCCAGAACCGCGTATGTCACTGACCTAAAAACGCTGCAGGGCGAATGTACCGCCAACTACCTGCGCCTGACGCGGCTGCTTGGCGAGTTGGAGGCCGGCGAGGTGCGCGAGGTGCCGCTGACCGCCGGCGCCGGCTGTTTCGGTACGCTGTGGCTGGAGGTCGCCGAGCGCGCGCCCTACACGACCATCGTGCGGGTGGCCCAGACCGGGGTGCTCGACGGCATCATCGATTCGCCGCGCATGAACGTGCACCTCTATCACGACGTGCGCATGGCCGAGGTCACCGACTTCCAGCGCCAGCGCCACTTCAGCGGGCGTTATCGCTATCCCAACCCGCGAATGCATCAGCCCGACGAGAAACTCCAGCTCAACCGTTTTCTCGGCGAATGGCTCGAGCATGGCCTGGCGCACGGCCGCGCGATCGACCTTTCGGCGACGCGCTAGTTACTTTCGGCGGGTCGCGAGCGTCGCGTGGCTGCCGGTTTCCCCTGTTGTTGGCCCTCGTCGGAACGCCCGGTGCGTATTCCGTACCTAGGGCGCGATACGCTCTCGCGAGCCATGGAGTGAACGTACGAATGCGGCTGGTCCAAGTCACCGATTGCCACCTGCATGCCGATCCCGCAGCCCGTTCGCGAATGGGCGTGCCGCATCGCCAGCTCCACGCGGTACTCGAGCGGGCGCGCTCGCTGCGCCCCGACCTGCTGCTGGTGACCGGGGACATCAGTCAGGACGAGTCGCCGGCCTCCTATCGCCACGCCGCCGAGGCGTTCTCGGCGCTGGAGTGTCCCTGGTTCTGGCTGCCCGGCAATCACGACCGGCCGCAGTACATGGCCGAGGAGCGGGAGTTGCTCGACGAGGTCGACCTGGGCGAGTGGCGTTTGTTGCTGCTCGATTCCCACGTCAATGGCCAGGCCCATGGCGAACTCGGCCAGGCCCAGTTGCAGGCCCTGGCGCTGGCCCTGGAGGAGGACGACCGGCCGACCCTGCTGGCACTGCATCATCCGCCGGTCGAGGTGGGCTCGGCGTGGATGGATGCCATCGGCCTGACCGATCGCGAGGCCTTCTGGCAGACCCTTGCCGCCTACGCGCAGGTGCGGGCGATCCTGTTCGGACACATCCACCAGGCCTTCACCGCGCGCCATGCCTCGATGCAGGGCGAGATCGTCATCTACGGCTGCCCGGCGACGGCCGACCAGTTTCTCGCCGGCTCGCCGGAGTTCGCCATCGACGAGGCCTCGCGCCCGGGGTTGCGCGTGGTCGACCTGGATGCGTCGGGGCTCAATACCTGGATAGAGCGCATCGACAGCTGACTTTTTATATTCCTTGATGCGATTAAGGAATGTTTCTTAATTCTTTGACGTTATCGTCACTCGCTCGGTAACGTATCCCCGTTCGTCTTCCTGCGTCCGGGCTTGGTGCGTCGTTTTCACGCTGGCCGATGCGGGAGCCCATTGCTTACGAGAGGTCGCAAGCCGAGATGCTTTCCCCCGAACGCCAGACTCACCTCAAGCAGCTCGAAGCCGAGTCGATCCACATCATCCGCGAAGTGGCCGCCGAGTTCC